>SXXH01000146.1 GCA_005789645.1 Planctomycetia bacterium | reverse complement strand
GGCGTGGCGCTGCTCTCCTGCATCGAAGCCATCGAGGGCCTCAAGCTCGCGGGCGACGAGAAGGTCGGCGCAATGATCATCCGCCGCGCCATCGAAGCGCCGATGCGCCAGATCTCGACCAACGCCGGCCTCGACGGCGCCGTGGTGGTCCAGAACGTGCGCACCAACAAGGCGAAGAACTGGGGCTACAACGCGGCGACCGAGACCTACGAGGACCTCGTCAAGTCGGGCGTCATCGACCCGACGAAGGTCGTGCGCACGGCGTTGCAGAACGCGTGCTCGGTGGCGAGCTTGCTGCTCACCACGGACGCGCTCGTCTCGGACATCAAGGAAGAGAAGGAAGGCGCCGCGCACGCGGGCCACGGCCACTAGTCCGCCGCGGCGGGTCGCCGAGCATCGTTCCGCTCCGGCGGATCGGCGCGAATCGCCCCGCCCGATCGGCTCCGCGAGCCAACGGGCTCCGGGTCGCCGAAGTCGTCCGCGCGGGCCGCCCGCTCCAAGCAGGAGCCGGCGGCCCGCGCCGTCGTTGGTCGCGAGTCCCCTCGCTCGCGTGGCCGATGGCCGGCGTGAATCGCGGGCGGGCTGGCGCGTATGCTCGCGCCATGATCTGCGTCACCACACCGACCATCGAAGGCCATCGCGCCAGCCGCGTCATCGGCATCGTCTCTGGCGAGGCCATCCTCGGCGCCAACATCTTCCGCGACTTCCTCGCCAACATCCGCGACGTGGTCGGCGGGCGCAGCGGGGCGTACGAGACCGTGCTGCGCGAGGCGCGACGACAGGCGCTCGAGGACATGAGCCAGGAGGCCGCGCGACTCGGCGGCAACGCCATCGTGGGCGTGGACCTCGACTACGAGACCGTGGGCAACGGCATGCTGATGGTCACCGCCACCGGCACGGCCGTGGTCATCGCGCCAGCCTGAGCGCCCGCGCGGGCGCCTCGCCCGCCCGGCCGTGCGCGCCATGGGCGTGTGCCTGCGCACGCGACCGCTCCCTTGCCGCGGAAGCCGAGGTGGGTTGGAATCGCCCTTCCCCCCATGCTCGCCGCACTCATGCTCGTCGCGCCGCGATTCGCCGTCTGCGTGCGCTTGGCCGCGCGAACCTGCCTCCTGCTGGCCGCTTGCGCTTCGGCGTGGGCGGGCGAGCACGACAAGGACATCCAACGCATGTTGGATGGCGTCAAGCTCATGCCACCGGCCGGCTATCCGGGCTGGATCGCCGTGGTCGGGCCGGAGGCCTTCCCGGTCGTCGTCGGACGCGAGAACGGCATCGATCAAGCGGTGATCGCCGCCGCGGAACACGGCGCGGGGCGCGTGGTGCTGTTCGGGCACAACGGCTACCTCGGCGCGGACTCCTGGAACGACGGCGATGGCTGGAGGTTGCTCGAGAACTGCATCCGCTGGGCCACGCGCAGCGAGCGCGGCAAGCCGCGCGTGGGCGTGTGGAACAACCAAGGGATGGCCGAAGCGTTGTCCAAGCGCGGCATGGCGGGCGAATCCTTCGGCGACTTCGCGCGCCTCGAAAAGGGCCTCAAGTTCGACGCGCTCATGTTCACGCCGTGGGCCTTCACGCCCGCACAGCTCGAGGTGCTGGCGAAGTACGTCAGGTCCGGCGGCGCCATCCTGTGCGGCGAGACGGGTTGGGGCTGGTCGCAGCACAACGGCAAGATGACCGGCAACGGGGGCAACTGGTTGTTCGGTCCGATGGGACTCCTCTACAGCGATGGCATCGCGCATGGGCGGCGCGACGACGGCTTCCCGATCCACGCCGACCCCTCGCCGTGGTGCAACGCGCAGTTGGCGCTGGATGCCCTGACCGCCAAGGAGGCGCTGGCTGGCTTCGGCGAAGCGCAAGCGCGCCAAGCCACTTGGACCATCGCGCAAGCGGTGCGCCTGCTGCCCGACACGGACAAGTTGCTGCGACCGCGCCTCGCCAAGCTGCGCGGGCGCGGTTCCGTGGTGCCGACGCCGGAGGATCCGTTGCGCGCCTCGAGCACGCTCGAGCGCATCGCGCTGTCGTTGCAGGTCGAGGAGGCCTTCGCCGCGCCGGCGATGAAGGTCAAGGCCTTGCCCGCGGCCAAGGCGTTCCCCGGCCAGCCGGAGGACGGCGCGCTTCGCGTGACGAAGATCGAGGTCATCGACGCCTCGATCCACGATTGGCGCAGCACCGGGTTGATGGCCGCGGCGGGCGAGCTGGTCGAGGTGACCCTGCCGACCGAACACGCCAAGCAGGGCTGGCGCGTGCAGATCGGCTGCCACACCGACGACATCGCGCACCATGGCGAGTGGCACCGCGCGCCGCGCGTCGCCGGATCGTGGCCGCTCGACGAAGCGACCACCAAGGTGGTCTCGCCCTTCGGCGGCCTCGTGTACATCCTCCCGGGCGAGAAGGCCGCGGGCCAAGTGCAGGTGAAGGTTCGTGGAGCCGTCGAGGCGCCGCGCTTCGTGCTGGGCAAGACGACCAAGGACGAGTGGGCGCGGCAGCGCAAGCTGCTCGGCGCGTGGGCCGAGGTCGAGACGGCTTCGATCATCTTGAGCGTGCCCGCCTCCGAGGTGCGCGCGATCGAGGACATGCAGCCGATCGCCGCCAAGTGGGAAGAAGTGCTGCAGGCCTGTGCTGATCTAGCGGGCCTGGGCACGCGCGAGCGGCCCGAGCGCTTTGTCGCCGACGTGCAGATCAGCGCCGGCTACATGCACTCGGGCTATCCGATCATGTCCTTCCTCGACGCGCCGCCGTTCCTGCTTGATCCTTCGCGGTGGAAGGCGGAAGGCTGGGGGCCATTCCACGAGCTGGGCCACAACCACCAATCACCCGAATGGACCTTCGAAGGCACGGGCGAGGTGACCTGCAACTTGTTCACGCTCTACGTGCTGGAGAAGGTCTGCGGCAAGGCGGTCGACGACGACGAGCGCTTCCTGCAAGGCGCGCGCGACGCGCGCTGGAAGGAGCATGTCGAGGACCACGAAGCGTCGTTCGAGCGTTGGAAGGACGATCCGTTCCTTGCATTGCTTCTGTACGTAGATGTCCAACAGGAGTTTGGTTGGGAGCCTTTCAAGAAGGTCTTCCGCGAGTACCGCGCCTTGAAGGACCACGAGCGGCCCAAGACCGACGACGAGAAGCGCGACCAGTGGCTGATCCGGCTGTCGCGCGCCTGCGGAGCCGACCTGTCGTTCCTGTTCGCGGCGTGGGGCGTGCCCGTCTCCGACGCGGCACGCGGAGCCGCGTCGGCCTTCAAGCCCTGGCGCCCCGAGAACCGCGCCGAGTAGGACGCGCAGTCCCCCGCCCGCTCGAGCTCACTTCTTCGGCGCAGGCTCCGCGGCGAGGGCGCGCGCCTGCCACGCCGCGTCGAACTGCAGGAAGTTCATGCCCAGGTGCTCCTGCAGCAGCTTGCGCTGCAAGGACGGCAGGTCGTCGCCGCTGGGCAGTCCCTGCGCGTCCAACTGGCCCTTCACGCCGCCGAGGATCTTGGCGAACTCGTCGGGCTTCTCCAGCACAAGCCAGCGCACAGCCGCGAAGCACGAGACGCGCATCGGCTCGGTCAGCTCGCCGACCTCCTTCATGGCGAGCATCTGCGTGACGCCGACCGCCTTGCCGGAGGCCACCAGCTTGCGCGCGGTGGCGACGAAGTCGCGCGGGCCCATGCTGTCGGTGTAGGTGCCTTCCTCGCCCTCGTTCGTGGTGGAGGTCGGATCGACCTCCTTCTCGAGGTACAGCGCCAGTCCTTCATCCAGCCACAACGGCGGGTCGTAGCTGAAGTGCTTGTACGCGCACAGGAAGAGATGCGACATGACGTGCACCATGTGCGCGAAGAGCTGCGGATCCTTCTTGAGATCGGAGTCCTCGCACGGGATCGAGGCCAGCATCTTGTGCCGCACAGGCACGTGATAGCGCAGCGCCCCGGTCACGGTCACGCCTGCGAGGTCCTTGGTGAACAGTTCGTGCGTGCTGCGCGACTGGTGCAGCACCAGCTCGAACTTGTCCTTCTCGCCGAGGTACTTGCCGTCGCCCATGAACGGTCCGGCCCCGCGCGACTCGGGGAAGTCGGCGTCCACCACCTGCAACAGGCGCTGGAAGCGCGCGTAGAACTCCTCGCTCTTCATGGCGTGCAGGTGCGCGCGCAGCCACGGATCGAGCTTCTTGGCCTTCTTCGGCACGCTCGGCAGGACCTGCGAGAGGCGCGCCAGTTCCGCCTCCACCGCCAGGGCTTCCTTCGAGTCGAGGTTGACCGCCGGCAGGTTGGTGGCGAGGCGCAAGTGCGCCGTCTCGAGGAACACCCACTGCGACGCAGGCAGCTTGCGCGGCAGCTCGCCAGCCTCGTAGGTCCCTAACGGACCCGCCTCGTGCGACAGGATCCCGGCCGCCTTCATCAGCTCGGGATCGTGCTTGCACCACGGACAGGTCTCCTCCTTCTTCTTCTGGGCCTCGAGGCGGGAGGGCGACGACAGCACCAGTCCGACGCAGGCGAAGATGGCGAAGACAACGCGCATGTCGGCAGGTTAACCTCCGCGGCGCATGCGCGCCGCACAGATCGATTGGATCGCGGGCGTCGAGGACCGCCACTGGTGGTTCGCGGCGCGCCGCTCGATCGTGTCGGCGCTGGCCTCGAGGTTGGCGGCCGGCCGCCGCCTGTCGGTGCTCGACATCGGCTGCGGCACGGGCGGCAACTCCGGCGCCTTGTCCGCCGGCCACGACGTGCTCGGCGTGGACGCGGCCCAAGCGGCCGTGGACGCCGCGAGTGCGCGCTTTCCGCGCGCTCGCTTCGCGCGCGCCGCCTCCCGCGAAGAGACTCTGGAGCATGTCGCCGGCCGCGATCTCGTGCTCATGATGGATGTGCTCGAGCACGTGGAGGACGACTTCGAGTTCCTCTCGCAAGTGTTGTCGCGCCTGCGTCCCGGAGCGCATGTGCTGGTGACGACGCCGGCCGATCCCACGCTGTGGAGCGCGCACGACGAGGCTAGTTGCCACTGGCGCCGCTACGAGGCGCCGCGCCTCTCGGCCGCGTGGGACGGACTGCCGGTCGAGGTGCGCCTGTTCCAAGCCCTGAACTGGCGCCTCGCCCCGCTCGTGCGCGGCGCGCGCGCGTTGAACCGGCGCCTGGGCCGCACCAGCGGGGGCGCGGGCACCGACATGGATGTTCCGCCGGCTCCCGTGAACGCGCTGCTGCAAGCCGTGTTCGCCGGCGAAGGAATGCGCCTGATCCACGAACTCGACCACGAGCGCGCGCCCACGCGCCGCGGCGTCAGCTGGATCGCCGTGCTGCGCCGCCTCGAGGGCGACTGCGCCGAGCGCAAGCGCCCGGACGGACTCGCGGCGGACCAGCACCGCCCCGCGTCTGTCCAGCAAATTTGACAGCCCGCGGCGGCGCTACTCGAGTGCCAGCCGGATCGCGCGACGGCCTGCGGGCAACAGCACGCGCGCGACCCCGTCGGCGCCGCGCTCCGGCGCGACCTCGACGCCATCCACCACCGGCAGGCTCGCCTGGCCTGGCGCCAATTCCAGGACGACGCGCGCGCCCTCGGGCACCGTCGCGACGCATTCGATTCCGTCCGAGGCGCGCTTGGCGCTCCACGAGCCTGCGCGTCCAGCCTGCGTCCACTCGGCCGAGGCGGACTCGCTCTCGGGCGCTCGCAGGATCCACTCGCCGTCGCCACCGTCGGGCAGCTCCACGCCCGCATGCCTGCGCAAGAGCCAGCGCCGCACCTCGTCGAAGGGCGGCTCCGGGCGCCGCGCCAGTTCAGCCGCCACCGCGCGCACGTCGGGGGACGAGTGCTGGAACGCGCCCAGCTGGATCGGGTCGTAGGCGATCGCGCGAGCGCGCACCTCCTCCATCGCCGGCGGTTGGAACGGCTGCCATGCTTCGCTGGCCGTCAACTGCACATGGCGGAAGCGATGCAGCGCGAACAGCGGCTCCCATGCCTCGGGGCCCTTCGCCAAGGCCTGCAGGCGATCGAGCGCGCCGTCGCCCTGGGCCGGCACGAGCCGCCCTTCCTCGTCGGCATCGAGACCATGCCGCAGCGACAAGCGCATGTTGGGTTGCGATGCGTAGCGCAGCGAAACGCCCCCGACCACGACCTCGCCGAAGTCGTAGACCGCCTGGCCGCTCTGCGGCGCGAGCGACAACACGGCCGGCACCCAACGCGGCTCGGCGCCGATGGCGCGCGCGCGTCGACGCGCGGCACCAGCGGCGGGTTCGATGGCGACCGGACGCCACGCCGTGTCGTCGAGCCCGGCCTTGTCCCACGCACCGAGGTTCGCCGCGGCCGTGGTCGCCTCGCCGCGCAGCAAGTCGGACTCGCGCACGGCGCCAGCTTGCGACCAAGTCCACTTGCCATCGCTTTCGATCGAGTGGCGCGAACCGTCCTCGCACTCGACCACGAGCCGGGCGAGGTAGCGCGGCAGCCGATCGAGCCCGATGTCCACCGCCGGCAAGGTCGAGATGGCGGCGAATTCGCCGCGTCCGCCGTGCCAGCCCGGCGCAAGCAAGACGCCGATGCAGTTGGCGCCCTTGGCGAGCAGGTCCTTGGCGTCGTGGCTGGTCCAAACCACCTCGTCGGCGGCCGCGAAGCCGGAGCCGACGCCGGTGCCGGGCACCTCGACGCCGTTGAGGCGCGTGCGCGCGACACCGCGCGTCGCCACCAGCAAGGTCGCGGCGCGCGGCGCGGCCGGCAGCCTGAATTCGCGCCGCAAGGCCAGCGCCGGTTCCTGCGACATGCGCCGCGCACGCAACGCGTTGGCCGGCTGCGGCAGCAACTCGCCATCGTTGATCGCGAGGCGCGTCCAACCGTCCGCCTCGCGCGAAGATCCGGCCGACACCTTGGCCTGGCCGGCGATGTTGATGCCGCCCTCGAGCACCTCGATCTCGCCCAGCGCGAAGCAGAAGCCGCCCTCGGGGCGCGGTGCGAGCTTCGTGCACACGAAGCGCAAGTAGCGCAACTTGTAGGCGGACAAGGCGATCTCGAGCGGTTCCGTCGAGTCGGGATCGATCTCGAGGTTCTCGGCGATGCGCATGAAGGTCTTGTCGAAGCGCTCGTTGCGATCCGTGTAGACGCGCAAGGCGCGCGGCACGAGCACGCCGGGACGCGCGGGGTCGCCGTGCGGGCGCGCGAAGTGGATGCGCAACTTGTCGAAGCGACGATCCTCGCCGAGGTCGAGCTGGACGTACTGGTACTCGTCCTCCTTGGCGGCCGGCTCGCTGGCGAATCCCATGCGCAGCCCGTCCTGCTCGAGCGCGTAGGCGGGTTCACCGATCCAACTGGCGCCGCCCAGGTCCGACTGGGCGCTCGCGGGGGCCGCCATGGCGGCGAGGATCGCGGTGAGGGCGTAAAGGATCTTCATCTCTCGGTGCTCCAGGTCGCGCGACATGCGTCCCCAAGGCAGTATAGATGGGGTTGGACGCTTCGAGCGACCGCCAAGCGATGCAAGCAGCGAACGACGCGCCGATGGACCCGCAGGACTGGGTGGAGGTGGCGCGCGACGCCGACGCGCGTCGAGCCCGCCACCATTTGCTGGTGCTGCAGTCCGTGTCCATCCCCCACGGCGTCGCCCAGCTCGACGATGGTTCGCAGGCCCTTCTCGTGCGGCGGCACCAGTCCCGCGCGGCGCGCGAGCAGTTGGAGCGCTACGACCGCGAGAACCGCGCCTGGCCACCGCGCGAAGCCCCGTTCGAACCTCTGCCAGCCGGGGGCCACGCGGCCATCCTCTACGGGGGCTTGTTGGCGTTGGTGCACATCTTCGTCATCGAAGGGCGCCAGGGCGTCGATTGGAAGGCCATCGGTCGCAACGCATCGGAACTGGTGTCGCAAGGCGAGTGGTGGCGCGTCGCCACGGCGTTGACCCTGCACTCGGATCTGGCGCACCTCGCCGGCAACATCGTCTTCGGCGCGACCTTCGGCCTGATCCTCTCGCAAGGAGTGGGGATCGGCGTGGCGTGGCTCGGCATCCTCGCGGCCGGCGCGGTGGGCAACTGGTTCAACGTCGCGCTGCGCGACGCGCCGCACTCCTCCATCGGCGCCTCGACCGCCGTCTTCGGCGCGCTGGGCATGCAGGTCGCGGTCGAGTGGGCGCGACGCGGCCAGACGCGCTCGACGGCCCTGCGCCGTTGGGCACCGGTCGTGATGGGCGTCGGACTGCTGGCGTGGTCGGGCATGGGCGGCATCACCGTCGAGACCAGCGCCGCCGACCGCGACGCGATCCTCGACAAGGTCGACGTGGGCGCGCACTTGGCGGGCTTCGTCGCCGGCGCGTCGCTGGGACTCTCCGCGGCGCGCTTGGACCTGGGCCGCAGGTTGTCGCCGCGCGCGCAGATCGCTTTGGCGCTGTGCGTGCCGGCGATCCTCGTGCTCGCGTGGTTGCGGGCCTTGGCGACCTTGGGATGAGCGACGCGCGCGAGGAAGGCGGGCTGCATCCACTGCGCGCGCTGCTGCGCCTGCGACCTGGCGAGGGTCGTCGCGTGTCGTTGGCGGCCATGGGCTTCTTCTGCGCGCTGTACGCCTACTCGATCCTGCGGCCGCTGCGCGAAGCGGCCGGACTCCAAGGCGGCACCAAGGAACTGCCGTGGTTGTTCAGCGCGACGCTGGGCGCGACGCTCGTGGTGGCGCTCGTGGTGGCCGAGTTGTCGCGTCGCGCTCGACCACGTTCGCACGCCATCGTGGTGCTGCTCGCGGTCGCCTCCAGCCTGTGCGTCTTCGCGCCCTTCCTCGAGTCGGATGGCTCGCCCTGGATCGCGCGCGCCTTCTACGTGCAGGTCAGCGTGCTCAACCTGCTCGTGGTTTCCGTGTGGTTCTCGTGGTTGGCCGACCAGTTCCGCGGCGACGAGGCCTTGCGCCTGTACGGCCTGGTCGGCGCGGGCGGCACGTTGGGTGCGTTCCTCGGGGCCACGACCACGGCGCGCCTGCACGAGCAACTCGGTGGCGAGGGACTGCTCTACCTTTCGGCCGTGGTGTTCGCGCTGGCCGCGCCCTGCGCCTTGGCCTTTCCGCCCGGCTCGCCAAACGCGCGGCGCGAGCGCGCCGGCGGATCGGGACCGGCATGGGAAGGCCTCGCGCTGCTGCCGCGCAGGCCGATCCTCGCGGCGATCTGCGGCTACACCTTCCTCCACACGCTGAGCGGCACGTTCCTGTACTTCGTGCAGGCCGAGACCGTGGCGGCGCAAGCGCTCGATCGCGCCGGGCGCACCGCGTTGTTCGCCCAGATCGACGCGTGGACCCAAGGCACCACGCTCGTGCTGCAGTTGTTCGTCGCCGAGAGGCTGGCGCGACGCGCTGGCCCCGCGATCTCGCTCGCTTTGCAGCCCTTGTGCTGCGCCTGCGCTGGCCTCGGACTGTGGTGGACGCTCGCAGGTGGCGCGAGCACGCCCGTGGCCGGCTTGGCGGCGCCCGTGTTCGCGTTGATCGTGGCGCAGGTCGCCGTGCGCGCGTCGCACTTCGCGACCGCGCGCCCCGTGCGCGAAGCGCTCTACGCGGCGCTGTCCCCGGAGGAGAAGTACAAGGCCAAGGCCGCCATCGACACCTTCGTCTACCGCGCGGGCGACGCGCTGGGCGCGTGGGCCTTCGACGGCTTCCTGCGCGCCGCCGCGGGACTCGGCGGCACGGCGCTGCTGTTGGCGCCGCTTGGACTCGGCTGGATCGCGTTGGCGCGCGGACTGGGCCGCATGGTGTCAAGCCGCCTTGACGGTGCGGCGCGCGCCGGCGAGGGCGACGACCGCCAGCGCTAGCGCGCAGATCCAACCCGCGCGCGCGATCCACTCGGCGCGCCTCCACGCGTCGGAGCGCGGCCAGTCGACCGGCTCCCAATTGGCGAAGCGATCGGCCTGGGCCACTTCGTCCACACGCAGCCGCCCACCCGCCGGTCGACCGGAGACCTCCGGATCGATCCAGGACGACGGGTCGCGCAACCGCAGCACGCCGCCTTCGGTCTCCAAGGCGAAGCCGGGCGCCAACCCATGGAGCGGATAGCGTTCGAGTCGATAGCCGAACAGCGGCTCGTAGGGCAGGAGCTGCGAGACACCTTGCGCGAGCGCGTCGTCGCGTCCGAGCGGCAGCCCGGGCCGGCCCTGCGCATCGACGAGCCAGTCGACCCGCGCGATGCGCGGCGCAGGCTCGTCGGCGAGGCGCGCATGCGCGACCAGCACGCGCGTTGGATCGTAGTCGAGCTCGCGTGGCGCGCTGGAGGACCACCACGCCCATCCGACCGTCGCCAGCGCGACGACCATCCACGCCGCGCGCGGACGCGTGGCTTCCATTCGATCCACGCACGCCGCGCAACCCAGCGCGCACAAGGGCCCGTAGGCCGCCCACGCGCGGAACAACGTGCTGGCGTCCTTTGTCAAGGATCCTTGACGCAACCACGCGGATTCCGTCGTCAAGGCGAGCGGCGCGACCAAGGCGAGGGCGAGGCAGGCCGCCGCGCAGGCCGCCACCGCCGGCGAAGCAGCCGGGCGACGGACCCGCGCCAGGCCCAGCAGCGCCCCCAGCACGACCGCGGGCCCGAGCGCGAACTCCCACTCGTGGCGCGCGAGCTTGGGCCCTCCCGAGACCCAGCTCGCGACCAAATCCATGTCCGGGCCGATCGCCAGCACCCGCAGCAGGAGCAGGGTCGACTGCACGATGTCGCCGCACAGCGGCAGGCCGTACTGGTCGCGCGGGGCATGCTCGACGAAGGCCGCGGCCAGATGCAGCTTCTCGGCGCACAAGCACAGCGCCAGGCAGAGCGCACCGGCGGAACGCAGCAGGAAGACGCGCCAATCCGCCCCGCGCCAAGCGGCCATGGCTGCGATGCCCGCCACCACCAGCGCGATGGCCGGCGCGCCGTAGACGTTGCCGCCGAAGACGATCGCCGCCGCGGCCAAGGCCGCGCCCAGCACGCAAGCCGCATGGCGTCGACCCGGGTGGAGCAGCATCCACGCGAGCAGGGGCGCCAGCGCCTGCGTGTGGAAACCAAGGTGGCCCACCACCATGCGCGACGGCAGGAAGGCGTCCAGCGCGCAGGCGAGGCCCGCCACCAAGGCCGCGCGCGGGCCGAGCCCGAGCAGGTCGCGCGCGCACAGCCACGCGCCCAGGTAGGCGATCGCAACCGCGCAGAGCAACGTGGCCTGCGCCGCGGCGAGCGGACCGAGCGGAATCGACAGGGCCTGCGGCAGCGCATGCCACGCCGAAGCGGGATGCGCGGCCAACGGCAACCCCGCGCCGAAGGCAGGCGTGAACCAGGGCGTGTCAAGCAAACCAGACACACTGGCGTGGTACTCGCCCGCGAGGAGGCGCGGCAGGAAGTACGACCAATCGTGCCCGAGCAGGCCGCCGGGCCCCGGCAGGTGGCGCAGCCAGCAAGCAGCCGTGGCGACCAAGGCGACCGCGAGGCCGCCCAGGCACCAAGCGCGCGGCGTCTGCCGGCTCGCCGGCATCAGCGCGATCTTGGCGTCGCGCTGGACCAATGCAGGAAGTCGACGTCGAGGAGCGGGAGGATGTCGATGCGGGCGTCGGACGCGTCGGCCATGCGGCGCGTGGCGAGCAGCACCTCCTGCGAGCCGGACCAACGCGCCGCCAGCTCGCGCAGGTCGGCGCCGGCCTTGGCGTCGTCCTTGGCGGCCAAGAGCGCGCGCAGATCGAGGAAGGCGGACTTGCCTGCCATGGCGCGCAAATCGGCGCACAAGGCGCTTCCTTGGGCGCAGGCGCTCGGCAGACGCCGCGGCTTGAGGTCGCTTCCGACCTCGTGCGCCAAGGGCTCGATGGAGTCCGCCACCATCAGCACGCTGGTCGAAGGGCCAGCCCCAGGTTGGCGCGCGAAGCAAGCCACCGCGCTGTCCGGCCGGCTGGCGCGCAGGACCTCGCGACCCGCCACGAGGCACAGCACGCGCGCCGTCGGCGGCAGATGCCCGCGGGTCCAGTGCACCATCCCCGCGATCATGTCGCCGTGCGGATCGAGCTCGCCACCCTCGATTTCATGGCTCATGCTCCGCTCGACGTTCACCAGGGCCACTAGGGATTGCAGGCCGACCTCGACCTTCTTCGCGCCCAGTTGCTCCGCGTGCAACTCGCGGTCGCCAGCCAGCACCTCGTACGCCTCGCCGATGGCGATGCGCATCACGTATTGGTCGCTCGGGTCCATGCGGTACCAGCGCGAACGGCCGTCTTCGCCGAGTTGGCGCAACGGCCCGAGCACCACGCCGGAGCGATGGCCGAGGTTGAAGTCGCACTCCTCGATGAAGGCTTGCGCGCGCTCGTATGTGCTCTTCGCCGGCCCCACGCCGACGCCCACGAAGCGCGGCTTGCGCCCGGGCTCGCGCTCGCAGCGATCCCGCAACGCGCGCAGCACGCGCTCGGCTCCCGCGCGATCCCACGACCACGGCGCGCATGCATCGAGCAGCGCAGGCAGGGCTCCTTCCCCGTCGTGGATCCAGCGCTCCACCTGCTCGCCCTCGGCCCAACCGATGTCGACGCAGACCGCGTCCGCGTCCTCGAGCAGCATGTCGAGCCAGCGCGCCGCGTCGTCGCTCGGCAGCCCCTCGCCCGCCCTGCCGACCCAGATGGTGCGGCCCTGCTCGCCATCGCCGGCGCGCGCGGACTCGAGGGCGGCCGCGGGCTCGGGCACGACGATGGCGCGCGCGACCGCGGCGAAGTCGAGCTGGCGCGCGGTGGCTTCCTGCGGGGCCTCGATGATCGAGAGCAGCGGCGACATGGACAGGATCAGGGCGTCGATCATGCCTACATCGTGGCGCGCGCCGCGCCATCTCGCCATCGCCCTCGCCAAGTCGTGGGCAAGTCGTGGGCAAGTCGGGAACCAGGACGACTCGGGATCGTCCTGCGAGCGGGGTCCACACGAAAGGGAAACAGCTGCGCCCGGGGCGTCCCCACGGTTAGGATCGGCGACTTAACGGCCCCTCCACCCCCCGGATGCAAGGCATGTCCAGCAACGCAGCGACCCAGGAAAAGACCCTCTTCGGCCACCCTAGCGGCCTGATGCTCCTCTTCGTCACGGAGATGTGGGAGCGCTTCAGCTACT
>SXXH01000145.1 GCA_005789645.1 Planctomycetia bacterium | reverse complement strand
TCGGCCAAGATGGACGAGAGGCGCTTCGACATGTCCGGCGGCGCCGCGGTGCTGGGCGTGTTCCACGCCTTGCGCACGCTCGACGTGCCGTGGGAGGTGCACGGCCTCGTGGCCGCCACCGAGAACATGCCCAATGGCCGGGCCACCAAGCCCGGCGACATCCACGTCGCCATGGATGGCACCACGGTCGAGGTGCTGAACACCGACGCCGAGGGGCGACTCGTGCTGGCCGACGCCTTGTGCTACGCGCGCACCAAGGTCAAGCCCGACACCATCGTCGACCTGGCCACGCTGACCGGTGCCGTGGTCGTGGCGCTCGGCCACGAGCTGGCCGGCATGTTCGCCAGCACGGCCGCCCTCGAGTCGCAGCTGCGCGCCGCCGGCGACGAATGCGGCGAACGCTTGTGGCCGCTGCCGCTGACCGATGTGCACAAGGACGGCATGAAGGGCGCCTTCGCCGATCTGAAGAACATCTCCGGCGGCGACATGGGCGCTGGTTCCTCGGCCGGCGCCGCGTTCCTCGCGCACTTCGCCGGTGACGTCGAGTGGGCGCACCTCGACATCGCGGGCGTTGCGTGGGGTGGCTCCGCGCGTGATTGGACGGGCGGCCAAATGGGCTCGGGGTGGGGCGCGCGCTTGTTGCTGCGCTGGCTCGAGACGCGCTGAGTCCGCGCCGGCTGTAAAGTAAATTTGACAAGTCCCGCCGCGTCGCCCGCGGCGGGGCTTGCTTGATTTCGTGCGCGCGCGCTTGGTTGCGGTGGCTGCGCTGGTGGGGGAAGGGGGGCTCGAACCCCCACGCCGTCGAAGGCTTCGGATTTTAAGTCCGATGCGTCTGCCGATTCCGCCATTCCCCCGGTTGCAGTCCTTCCAGACTAGGGTCTTTCGCCGCGTGCTGCGCGCCGCTTTCCAGTGGTTGCGGCGCGCTGGATGCGCGGCCGAGGGCGCGCCTTGGCCTGTTTTTCCTCCAGTGACGAGCCTCGGGCAGTCGAACCAAGTTGACCGCATCGAGGGCGGCGCTACACTCTGCTGCCCTTAGAACGGCGGCGTAGCCAAGTGGTAAGGCAACGGATTGCAAATCCGTTATTCCCCGGTTCGATTCCGGGCGCCGCCTCCAAACCTGCCTCCGCGCAGGTCGCGAGTGCTGGATCCGTCAGCGCTGGATCGGTCAGTCCCGGATCCGCAGCCATTGATCCCCGACCCGCTGCCAGGCAAGCCACGACGCTGGTGCGTCCGAGCACGCACAAGGCTTGTACCGCGCAAGGTTGGCGCGCGTGCATGACATGGCTTCGGCGCTGCCCAGCTTCCATCGCGGCGCCACGCGCCTCGGCCATGGGATGCGGGGGCCGCGCCTAGGATCTTTCCGCGCCGAGCCGCGCGATCCATGTCCCTCGCGCGCTTTCTCCTGCGTCGGCACCGGGCTTGCGCCCACCTGTGCGCCTACCTTGCGGTGGTTCTAGCTGGAAGCTTGGTCGCGGCGCAATCCGCCCCGGTCCGTCCGGCCGCCGGGTCCTCGGGGTTGGCCTGCCCTGGTGGATCGCCGCCGCGTCAAGGCGATCTGGACGAAGCTCCGTTCGCCGCGCCGTGGGCGCCCGGCGAGGTCGTGGCGCGTATCGAGGTGCCGCTGCCGGCGGTGGATCCTTCCTTGTTGCGGGCAACCGTGCCGGTGCCGCCCGCCACCTTCACGCGCTTCGCGACGCGAACGCAGCTGGCGCTGCGCGAAGGAGCCTGCTTAGCCCTTTCGCATCGGCCGCGGAGTTGCTGTCGCGCCCCGGCACGGTGCGGCTCGAGGCGTGCGGTTCCGATGGCGCCCTGTGCTCCGCCGACCTGCTCTCCGACATCCGGATCAGCTCGGGTTCGTGGAGGCTTGGCGGAACCGGTGTCGCGCTGAGGCGCGATCGCGCGCACGCCGTGCTCATGCCGTCCTCGCTGGGCGACTCCACGCCCGCGTGGCCGCTCGGCACGGTGTCAGGTATTCTTGACACGCCACGCGGGTACTTCCGCCTTGCGCCTCGATCTGCAGGTGCGCAGCGCCTTCCTCGCGCGTGTGGTGGGTGATCCGCGCGACGATGCGCTGCACGACGTCCTGTTCGAATCGCTCGTGCTGGTGGCTCCCACGGGTTGGCGCGCGCTCGCCGATGTCGACGATCCCCACCTCGGAACCGCGGTCGACGAGGGCGCCGAGGCACGCTTGCCCATGGTGCGGGTGGATGGCGGATCCACCCTGCATGTCTTGCCGCAGTTGTCGCGCTTCCAGCGGCGACTCGTGCTGGCGCCTTGCGCGGAAGCCCTGACGGCTCGCTCGTTGGCGCGCATGGAGGGCTTGGGCTTCGTCGTACCCGACGCGCTCGCGAGGCCGCGTCTGGCTTCGTGGTGGAACGCGCGCACGCCCGGCTGTTGGGCGCAATTCGTGCCGCTGCCCTGGTTCCCCGATTCGGTGGTGCAAGCATGGCGCACGTCGCTCGCCACTTCGTTCGCGAGCCTCGAGGCCATCCCGTCCAGCGGAGGCACCAGTCCAGGCGGCTACCCGCTCTCCAGCGGAGTGCTTGGCTGGGCGCATCCGTGGGGACTCGACACGGGGGCCATGACGGGTGGCGACGAGATCCACCTGTGGGATGGCGTGGACATCGCCTCCGCTCGCAGCGTCGAGGGCGTGCGCATGGCGCAGTTGCGTTTGCGCATGTGCGTGTCGCGCCAGCCGAACTCCCTGTACTCCATGGACGGCGGCCGCATCCGTCCGGAGGAATGGACCTCCACCGCCGGTGGATTGCGCCTGCCCGTGTGGTGGTTCAATGGTCCCCAGCTGTCGGCCGGCGATCCCTTCGGGCTCTCCAGCGCCAATCGCAGCGCCTACGCGCGGGCGTCGGCGCAGGGCGGCTGCCCAACTACGACCAGTACATCCGCTCCTATCGCCCGGTCTACTACCAGCACTACGTGCGCCACACGCGCACGTTCAAGGTCCTGTGCTGGCTGGCCAACGATCCGCCGGCCAAGTTCGAACTGGAGTCGCAAGCGGAGGGCTGGCGACTGTCCTGCTCGCCGCTGCCCCAGACTCCGCAAGGCGGAGCCGCCTCGACCAGGCAGTTCGTCGATCGCTGCCATGTCGATGCGCATCTCGGGCGAGGAGTCGACATCGGCCGGGGCGACACGTGGGGCGTGGACGCCTTGGTCGCGTGGCGCGCGTTGGCGCCACAGATGCGGCGGAACGCCTGCAAGGAGGACTTCCTCGGGATGGTCGACCTGTGGTGGGATGCGTCATTGGCCTGCGACGATGGACTCATGGCCGCGCCGACCTAAGCGGCCTTCGGGGGCCAGCACCCTGTGCGTTCGCAGATCGAGGTCGCCATGCTCGAGCACGCCATGATCGGCCTGTTGCGCGGCGCGCTCGACGGCCGCGAGCCTTGCGCCGCGGCGCAGGTGCAGCGATTGCTCGAGCGTTCGTGGCGCCAGACGATCTCGCCGCAGGTGTGGCGCACGAGCTTGCATGGACCGGTGCCGAAGACCGGAGTGGGGCTGTTCGACGCGAGCCTTCCGTCCTACCGCAGTCCGCCTCCCGCGGGCGCCGAGACGCCGACCATCGATGAATGGCAGTCGAACTCGGGCTTCGCCCATGCTGGCGCTTCACGCGCGATCCGACGTACATGGCGCGGCCCTGCGAGCTCCATGGGTGGACTTCCGTGCAAGACGCGTGGACCACGCCGACCTTGAACTGGCAGGACCGACTCGCCATGTTGCGCCTGACGCAGGATGCCTGGGCCGGTCCTGCGCCCTTGGTGCAGCTCCACTGCCCACTGTTGCGGTGGCGCGCACGCGCTGGCGAGTTCCATCCTCGAGGCATGCACTCGCCCAGTTGGAGCCGTCTGTTTCCGTTGGTGCTGGCCGCGCTGGCGACTGCGGCTTCGGCCCGGCAGGGGCGCGCGCCCGCGCCGCCTGCCTCGCCGATGCCATGCGGACCCGTGACGGACGATGCCGCGACCTTTGCGCAGCTCGCACGCCCAGGCGATGCGGTGGCGCGCATCGAACTCGTGCTGCCCGCGCAGGATCCCTTCGTGCTGCGCGCCACCGTGCCCGTGCCGCGCGGCACGCTCTCGCGCGCCGCGACACGCCTGCCACTGTCCTTGCGCGCGGGAGATGGCGTGTTCGAGCCCACCCAACTCGACCCAGTCGTGCACCACGCGCGCGAGTTGGACGGGGCGAGCGTGGTCGAGGTCGTCGGGTTGGTCCATCGACCGATTGGCGCACGCGCGGGAGGGCGCGCCATCTGGGAACTGGTGCGCGTGGATCAATCGATCGGCGCGCATGTCGCGCCGATCGAGGTGGAGACGCTCTTGGCGACGCCAGGCGCAGTCAAGTTGCGCGCGCGAGACGCTTTCGGACGCCTGCTGGAGGCTGACTTGCTCGCCGACTTGCGCCTGGACGGACCGTCGCTGGAGACGCTCTCCAATGGCCCTTTGCGGCGCATCGATCGATTGCACTGCGCGGCCAGGCCGGTCGCGCCAAGCGCAGGTCCGCATGCCTTCGGGGTGCAGTCCTTCGTGACGCGCTTCGCGCACGCGCCCGTGCTGCGACTCGACATCCAGGTGCACGACGCATGGTCGGGCGAGGATGCCGTCGCTCCGGACGACGATGTGCTCGGCGACATCCTCTTCGAGCATCTCGATCTCGTGCTGCCTGCGGGGTGGATGGCCGTCGCCACGCACGCCGATCCCTTCCTGGCGTCGGCGCGCGAGTCCGCGGGCGAGCATGTGCAGCCGATCGTGGCGGCCTTGCCGGATGGCAGGTTGCACGTGCTGCCGCAACTGTCGCGCTTCCAGCGACGCTTCGTGCTGGCGCCGGCGAGCGAGCAAGCACTGGCCGCATCGATGGCCGCGGAGGAAGGACAGGGCTTCGTGCTCGCTGGCCCGACCAGCTCGGGGCTCGAGGGTTGGTCGTGGTGGAACGCGCAGACGCCGCACTACTGGCCGCAGCAGGTGCCCCTGCCGCGCTGGGATTCGAGCGTGGTCGCGAGCTTGCGCTCGTCGATCGTCGCCGAGCACTCCAATCTCGCCGCGCTCGTGGCGGCTGGACTGCCAAGTCCGACGGGCTACCCGATCGCGAGCGGAGTGCTTGGCTGGGCGCATCCGTGGGGCTCGACCTACGGAGGCATGTCCGATGGCGACGAGGTGTGGCTGTGGGATGGAGTCGACGTCGCCGCGGCGGGCAGCGTGGAGGGCTTGCGCGCCGCCCAGTTGCGATTGCGCATGTACGCTTGCCGGCAACCCAACGTCATGTACGAGGCTCGCGGCCGTCCCTCGGCTGTGGAGGATTGGATCGAACAAGGACCGAGCGGGCCGTACTTCCCCGTGTGGTGGTTCAACGGCCCGCTGCTGGCGAAAGCCGATCCGTGGGGGCTCTTGGTGGCGGACCAGTCGCAACGCGATCTCGCGCTGGCGCAAGACCGCGTCGCTCCGTACGACGCGGCCTTGCGAGCGTACATGCCGATCGACTACCAGCATCTCGTGCGCCACGTGCGCAACGCCAAGACGCTGGTATGGTTGGCCAACGATCCGCTGGCGCGCCTGGAACTCGAATCGCAAGCCGAGAGCTGGCGCTTCTCCTTCCCCGAGCTGCCGCAGACCAGCTGGGGCGAGGCCATCGAGACCGGGTTCCTGCACGAGCGGCGGCATGTCGACGCGCATCCGGCCGCAGGATTGGCTGTCGGACGCGGGGAAGGATGGGGCTTGGACGCGCTCGTGGCTTGGCACGCCATCGCCCCGCCGCGATTGCGCGAACGCTACTTGCCCTTCTTCGAACGCTTCGCGCGCTTGCTGGCGGATGGCCGTTCCAGTTGCGACGGATCGTTGATGGCATGGCCGGCATTGAGCTGCTTCGGCGGCCTGTACCGCGTGCGCACGCAGACCGAGACTGCCATCCTCGAGCACGCGTTGCTCGGGCTGCGCGAGCAAGCCTTGCGTGGAGCCTCGCCTTGCGCGCACGAGCTCGTCGCCGACATCCTGAGACGCTCGCATGCCTCGACCATCGTCGCTCCTGCCTGGAGCGAGGCCTTGGGTGGTCCGCTGGCGAAGGTGGCCGTTGGACCCTACGACGAGGCGATCGCGGGCTGGTGCGGCTGGATCCCGTCCGACGGCGCGTCGACGGAGGTCGACACCTACCAGTCGGATTCCAGCTTCGCGCATGGCTTTCGCGCGACGGGCGATCCAGGCTTCCTCGTCAAGGTCGCCCAGTTGCACCACTGGAGCGATTGGCGCGTCGTGTTGCAGCAGCCGCTGGCCAATTGGCGCAACACGCTGGCGCTGCAAAGGCTCGCGCAGGACTTTCCCGGACCCTGATCCAACATTGTCCTGATCAGGAAGGCACGCAACGCGGCGACCACTGCGGGATGCGCACCTGCAGGGTATGCTGGGGCGATGAAGTGCCTCTCGCTGCTCGCATTCGTCGCTTGCCTCGCCGCATCCGAAGGGCTCGCCCAGACATCCCAAGGTGGACTCCCGGCCGGGCTCCAGCGCCCCTTGCCCGGCGCGGTTCCCACGCTCGTCCTGCCGACGCCCGATGTGGCCGCGTTCCTCGCCGAGGATGCCGCGCGCAACCACAAGCCGCTGCGCTACGGCGCGGTCGTGCCGGTGCAGGCCGACCTCTCCGATGGAGCTTGGACCGACCTCGGCGAGGGACGGCGGGCTTGGCGCCTGCGTCTCGCCTCGCCGGGCGCGAAGTCTCTGGCGGTGGAGTTCTCGCGCTTCGATCTGCCCGAAGGCGCCGAGTTCTACGCCTACCACGAGGAGCGCGAGCAGATCCTGGGCGCCTACACGCGCGCCAATCGCCACGACGACGGCGGCTTCGTCTTCGAACCCTACGGAGGCGAGGCGCTCGTGCTCGAGCTCGACTTGCCAGCGGGCGCGGGCACGCCGACCTTGGAGCTCGCCAGCGTCATCCACGACTACCGCGATGTGCTGGGCTTGATGGATGGCCGCGTGCGCCTCGAGGCGCCGGGGCAGAACCTGGGGGCTTGCCTCGTCGATGTCAATTGCCCGCAGGGCGATCCCTATCCGACCCAGAAGCGCGCCACCATGCGCACCTTGTCGGGCGGAGCCTTGTGCTCGGGTGCCTTGCTCAACAACACGGGGAACACCAACCTCCCGTATGTGCTGACCGCCGACCACTGCGGCCAGACGGCGAGCACCGTGTTCCTCTTCCGCTACCAGACCAGCGGCTGCGCGAGCGGTTCTGCGCCGACTTCCTACAGTTCGTCGGGTTGCACCCTGCTGACGACGAGTTCGACCTACGACTGCCGCCTGTTGCGCATGAACGCGCTGCCGCCGGCCACGCACGAGCCCTACCTTGCTGGCTGGACGCGCAGCACGGGCAACGCCTCGATGGCCTTCGCGATGGGCCATCCCAGCGGCGGCCCCAAGAAGATCTCCATCGACAACAACGGCACCGCCAGCGAGACGACCTTGTGGCGCGTGCAATGGAACACGGGCACGCTCGAAGGTGGCAGCTCCGGCGGACCCTTGTTCGACCAGAACGGCCGCGTCAAGGGCCCCGCCTGCTGCGTCGACGCCTTCGTGTGCACTGGCCAGACCGCCTGGTTCGGCCGCTTCGATCGGTTCTGGACGAGCAATGCGCTGGCCCAGTGGCTCGATCCAATCGGCGCGAATCCCACGACCTTGAATGGACGGGACCCCTACCCGCCGTGCGTCCTGCCCACCAACGATTGCAGCACCTCGCCGAACTCGGTTGGTCCAGGCGCGACCATGAGTTGGTCGGGCTCCACCGTGCGCGCGCAGGACAACTTCACCATCGTGGCCAGCGGCTTGCCGCCGGGCGCAGCCAACATCTTCTTCCACGGCCAGTCGACCAGCTTCACCGTGTTCGGCAACGGCTTCCGCTGCATCGGCAACCCGATCACGCGCCTGCCGGTCTCCAACGCCAGCATCTTCGGCGACGCCGCGGTGCGGGTGAACCTCGTCGGCTCGCAGATCGACGCCGGCGAGACCTGGTACTTCCAGAACTGGTATCGCAACCCTGCCGGTGGCGGAGCGGGCTTCAACTTGTCCGACTCCCTGCGCGTGCCGTTCTGCTTCTAGGGATCCCCGGCTGGCGTCAAGCAGACTTGACGCCAGCCGCCGATCGGCCGGCCGCCGTCAATCCGCCAGCAAGTCCTGCGCCAGCCGTTGCAGGGCCAGGCGGTTGCGCCAATTCGAAAGCGGCGCGTCGAGCACCTGCGAGATCTCGCTCCATTGGTGCAGCTCGGCGGCCTTGTCGAGGAACAACTCGTCGCCGGTCGCGCGCCAGGCGTGCGCGAAGCTCGATGGGCAAAGATAGTCGTCGATCTCCTGCGTCTCGCCGCCGGGCGGCACCCAGCCGCAGTACGGCGCCTGCGCGGCCGCGTAGGGACCCACGGCGACCTTGAACAACGGACCATGGCGGTCGGCGCGCCACACGGTCGGTCCGACGGTCGAGTAGTACGAACGCTCGAGCACTTGCGACACCAGCGCGGCGGCCGAGGCGTCGTCGCGCGCCAAGGCCGACTCGCGCATGCCGATCAAGGCGTGCTCGACGATCGCCGTCTCGGTCTGCGTGCGCACGCGATGCTGGCCGCCGAACATGTTGGAGGCCGGCTGGGCCATGAACGAACCCGTGCAATCGACCTGGCCGTCGTGGAGGAGCTGCGCCACCAGCGCGAACAGCGGGCGCAGCTCGTCGCGGCGCTCGGCGGGAGCCAGCGCGTGCCAAGCCACGAGCGCATCCAAGCCCCAACCTTCGCCCCGGCCGAAGTCCACCCCGTCTCCAGGATTGGCGTCGACGTGCCGGCGGTCGGCGAGGTAGCCGGTCTCGATGGCCGCGCCTCCTCCGTTCTGCGGCACGATCGGGTAGGAGAGGCGCCAACCTTCGGCTTGGGCCTCGAGCTCGAGCTTGGCCAGCGGATCGTTGGCGATCCAGCACAAGGTCTTGAGCGTGCGCGTGTGGCGCACGAAGTGCTGGTAGTCGATCGGCTCGTAGTTGCGCAACGCCGCCGCGTACGGCGCCATGCGTCCGCTCGAGGAGGCCAGCTGCGACTGGGATTGGTCGGCCGATTGGTAGCCGAAGGGGTCGGCGACCCACAAGAGCGGGCCGTTGAACCACCACACCGGCAACAGAGCACCCGTCGCGCCCTGAGCCATCCAGCCCTCCACGCGCATCGGATCGCCCTCGAGTTCGAACAGCACGTTCGGCTGGCGATCGACGTACATGCGCATGCGCAACATGGCGCTGCGCACGCCTTCCTTGCTGCGCGCGGCCGCCAAGTCCACGCCGTCCCACAAGTAGATCTCGTCGCCACCCGTCATGCCTCCGTAGGGGATGCCGAAGGGGTGCGCCCAGCCCAGTGCCGCGCTTTGGATCGGATAGCCGCCTGGGCTGGCCGAGCCCGCGGCGACTTGCGCCACGAGCGCGGCGTGTTCGTCGGCGAGCGACTGGCGCAGCTGCAGGTCGATCGCCTCGCCCCACGCCGGCAAGGCCGTCTTCTGCGGCCACCAGCGCGCCGTGTCCTGGTTCCACCACGAGAACAGCCCGGGCCCCGGCACCGCGAAGGCCAGGCCTTCCTCGGCGGCCAGGGCTTGCGCCACATCCAGTTCGTCCACGGGCGCCAGCACGAAGCGGCGCTGGAAGCGCGAACGCTGCGGGAGGAGGTGCAGGTCGTCGCCCGGCAGGTCCTTCACGATCGGCAGGCTCGCGCTGTCGCCGGAGACCGAGGTCGTGCCCAACTGCGGATCCTCGAAGCACGGCACCGCGCGCCAACCGGCCGGCAGCACGAGGTCGAGGCTTTCGAACAGGATGTCGCCCAGCGCGTCGTCCGACGCGTCGTTCGGGTCGCGTCCGGTGAAGGCGTTGTGGATGTGCAGGTCCAACCTCACGGCGGAGGTCCAGGCGTGTTGCGTGACGAAGGCGTGCACGCCCATCAAGTGCGGCAAGGTCGGCGTGGCTCCGCCGACGACGACGATGGGATCCATCGTCGTGTGCGTGCGATCGCGTCGGAAGATGCGTCCATCCGCCTCGACGTTCCAACCCGGGCCACCATCGCGCATGGGCTTGGTGACATCCGCTTCGTAGATGTGCCCGAGCGCGTCGCGCGCGCGCAGCACGATCCCGCCACGCACGCCGGCGAGATCCTCGCCTGCCAATGGAGCGAGGAACGACTCGTGGGGCGTGTCCTGCCACACCAGGTCGTACTGCACGCGGTCGCCGGGTTGCGCGCCGAGCGGTGGTTCGACGAGCGCGACCACTTCGACCGCGTCGGCGCCGTCGAGGTCGAGCGCGCGTTGGGCCACGACTTCGACCTGCGTCGGCGAGAGCACGCCGTGCGAATCACGCAGGCGGAAGGGTCTGTTCTGCGCTCCGCGCCGCAGCGACTCGCGCGGCACTGGCACGACGGCTCGCACCTGCATGATCGGCAAGGCGCCGACTTGCACCTCGAGCTTGGCGACGACGCCACCCGGCGACGCCAATTGCGCCAAGGTCGGTTCTTCGTCGAGCGGTCCGGCCGGGCTCGGCGGGGGAGTTGTCCCGCTGCCGCCGCAACCAGCCAGCCCGATCAAGAATGCACTCGCACACCACGACGCCGCGCTGCCCGGCGCGACGAAGCCAAATTTTTCTCGCATGTTCCTCCGTGCCGCCACCCGTCTGCTCACGGGTCCGACAAGCTCTGTGTCGGGCGCGCTACAGGGCCTGAATCAAAGGAAAGTGCAAAATAAGGACAGCGCGCAGCGCCTCCACGAGCAGGTGGCTGCTGGTGGGGCGAGGTCTAGCGTCCGGCTGGCTGGCGCAAGGCCATTTCGCGCCGCGCCAGTTCCAGATCGGCGTCGACCATGAGTGCCACCAGCGACTCCAAGCTGGTGGTGGGGCTCCAACCCAGTTCGCGCCGCGCCTTGGATGCGTCTCCGCGCAAGTGATGCACATCGGCCGGGCGGAACAAGGCCTGGTCGACGGTCACGTGCTCGCGCCAGTCGAGATCCAGCCGAGCGAAGGCCAACGCGAGGAACTCGCGCAAGGTGGCTGCGCGTCCGGTGCAGATGCACCAATCGCCGGGCGCGTCTTGTTGGAGCATGGCCCACATGGCGCGCACGTAGTCGCCGGCGTAGCCCCAGTCGCGCGCCACGTCGAGGTTGCCGAGCTGCAGCTCGACCTGCAGCCCGAGCTTGATGCGCGTCGCCGCGCGCGTGATCTTGCGCGTCACGAAGGCCTCGCCTCGTCGCGGGCTCTCGTGGTTGAAGAGGATCCCGTTGCTGGCGTGCAGGCCGTGGCTCTCGCGGTGGTTGACCACTTGGTGGTGCGCGTAGACCTTGGCGCAGGCGTAGGGCGAGCGCGGATGGACCGGCGTCGACTCGTCCTGCGGCGAAGGCGCCGAGCCGTACATCTCGCTCGAGCCCGCCTGGTAGAAGCGCGTGGGCTTGCAGCCCGCCCTGTGGCGCGCGCGCAGGGCCTCGAGCAGGCGCACGACGCCGAGCCCGGTGACATCGACGGTGTACTCGGGCTGGTCGAAGCTGACCTTGACATGGCTCTGCGCCGCGAGGTTGTACAACTCGTCGGGCTCGACGCGATCGATGAGTTCGCGCAGTCCACCCGCATCGGACAGATCCCCGTGGTGCAGCTCCACGCTGCGCGCCGCGAGCAGATGCGCGATGCGTCCTGTGCTTTCGCTGGAGGAGCGGCGCACGAGTCCATGCACGCGATAGCCCTGCTCGAGCAGGAACTCGGCGAGGTAGCTGCCGTCTTGTCCGGTGATGCCGGTGATCAGGGCCGTGCGCGCCATGGCTGGACTTGGACGATGGCCTAGCAGCCCTCGTCCCGCAAGTTCCAAGCCGCGCTGGCCATGGCTCGCAGGGCCGAGTCGAGGTCGTGGCGCGGCTTCCAGCCGGCCTCGACTCGCAGGCGACGCGCCACCGCGAGCTGGGCCGGACCTTCGCCCGCGGGCCAGTCGACCACGATGCGTCCGGGCAGCGCGGACATCATCGTCGCCACGAGCTGGCTCGAGCGGCGCGGCAGGCAACTGGCGACATGCACCGCGCCCGACAGTCCGGCGGGGTGCGACGCGCAGGCTACGAGCGCCTCGGCCGCGTCCTCCAACGCCAACAGGTCGCGCCAGGCGTCGGGTCCGCGCATGCGCACCCGCGCCGCGCCGTCCTTGGTGGCGCGCAGGTCGCGCACGGCCGATTCGAGCGCGTCGGTCAGCATCAGCCCGCGCGGCAGACCTGGACCGCACGAGCCGAAGAGTCGCGCCAGCACGACTTCGCCTCCCGCGTCGACGCACAGGCGTTCGCAGGCGAGCTTGCCTGCTCCGTAGGCGTTCGCTGGCGCCGGCGGCTCGTCTTCCACGTGCGGTTCGCTCGAGGGCGCGTAGACATGGCTGCTCGACGCGTACACCAAACGCCGCAGACCGCGTGCGCGGCGCGCGCGCTCGACGACGCGCGCGCACATGAACAGGCTCTCGCGCGCCAAGCGTTCGCCATGGTCCGCGCCGGGCACGGCGTGGCCCGACAGCAAGATGATGGCGCGCACGCCGTCGGGGACCTCCGGTGCGTCGTCGCGCAGGAGGTCGACGCGCGCAGCCGCGACTCCTCGCGGCAGGCGCGCGGGCTCGCGCGTCCAGCCCAGCACTTGCTCGCCGCGCTCGAGTGCCGCGCGCGCCACGGCGCGACCGAGGAAGCCTCCCGCGCCGACGACCAGCAGGCTCACGCGTCGGCGACAGGCAACTCGAGCCGCCACAGGGCGCGACCCTTGTCGAGGAAGCCCAGCGTCAAGTCGCCGCCGTGGCCGACGACGATGGCCTGCGCCGCCGCCAGTGCGTTGGGTCCGAGGTTCGGCAGCACGCGGCGCAAGGCATACGGCGTGAAGATGTGCTCCACGGTGCGGCCATCCAAGGGTCCCGCAGGGAACTCGATTTCGACCGCCACGCGGCCGTCCTTCGGCGCGAGCACCTGCGCACGCACCACGACCCCTCGCGACGAGCATTCGCGCGCCACGAAGAGCAGCGCGTCGAACACTACGCCGAGCAGGCCTCTGTCGCTGCGCACTTCGACCGGCCCGGCGCTGCGGTACAAGAGGCGCGGCGCGTCGGGACCTTGCCTCGCGAGCCCCGCGACATAGACCTTGAGCACCTCGCCGATGTCGAAGCGCTGCGTGCCGCGCGCGGGCGGCGTCGCGAGGAAGGCCAGCGTCCGCGCGAAGCCCATCAAGCGCGCCGTCTCGCCGCGCACCTGCTCGACCTGCGTCTCCAAGTCCTGCTTGCGCTCGTCCGCGAGTCCATCGAGGCTGTCGGTCAACACCGTCAGGGAAAGGTCGAGACGCGTCGTCTGGTCGGCGAGATCGGCCACTTGGTCGCGCATCCACGCGGGCGCGGGGCCCAACTTGGCGTCGCTGTCGAGCGCCAGCGGTCCTCCGAGTCCTTCCGGCAACGGCGCACCTGTCGCGGGCATCGCCGGCGTGGCGGTCGAGGCTGCGGGTGCAGGGCCGGTGGCGGGCTTGTCGCCACCGAGGGCGAGTTCCGCGGGCATCGAGTCGGGCATGCGCACCGTGCCCGGGAAGCCCGGTGCGAAGTGCGGGTTGCCTGCTCCGACTTGGGGCGGCGGGACGGGGCGACGCGCGGCTTCGTCCGCGGCGGGCGCGTTCGTCGGTTGGTCCTCGTCTTGGAAATCGAGCGGCCGCGGCAGCTCGAGTCCCGGCACCGGCGAGGCGCGTCCGCGCGTGAGGATCTCCTCGATGGCGTCGAGCTCCATGTCGTTCGCCAGCGGATCGGCGGGAGCACCGGGAGCGCGCTCGGCGTGCGGCGTGGCCGCCGTGCTCGACTCCTCGTGGAAGTCGAAGGGTGTCGGCAGGTTGGTGGAGGATGCCGAGCCGCGACCGAGCAGATCCTCGACGCGTGCGTCGAGGCTGGAAGGCGGCATCGCGCGCACCGCGTTGGAGTCGCCGCCAGCGAGCTGGGCGATGTCGTCCAAGGTCGGTGGCCAAGGCAACCAACGCGCGCCGTGCTGGACGCACAACTCGCGCACCAGGCCATGGCGCGGATCGTCGGCCACTGCGACCAAGGCGGCTCCCGACTGCTGCAGCGCGCGGCGCAGCAAGCCGAGATCCTCGCGCGGCAGCGCGGCCGCGTCGATGATGATGCAGCGCGTGCCGCGCGCGGCGGCGAACATGTCGAGCAAGTCCTCGACCTGGTGCACCGGCGCGCCGGCGCAGGCTAGATGTCGCGCCAAGAGCGACATGCGGGTGCCCGGACCCACGACGATGTCGCCCGGGCGCGCGGAAGCGCGCGCGACAGGCTCGAAGGCGGCCGGCTTCGGGGAGAAGCCGCCACCGTCCATGGCATCGGAGTTCACGGTCCGCACTGATCCTAGTTAGCCCTTGGCGGGGGCGGGGATCCAGAAAAGTCTACTTCCCCGGCCTGATTCGGGCGGCCTGGCGTGGGTCAGGACCCGTGCGCGGGACTGCCCGCTGACCGACCGGCTCAATTTTTCATTGGGTCGAAGGGCTCCTTTGGGCGATTTTCTATGTCCCCGCCCGTCCCCAATGTCCGGCCAGCCCGAGATTTCCGTCGTCGTCCCCGTCTACGACGAGGAAGACAACCTGCCGCTCTTGCAGCGCGAGGTCACCACGGCCATGGAGTCCCTAGGCCGCCCCTACGAGTGCGTCTATGTGGACGATGGCTCGCGCGACGGCTCCTTGCAGGTGCTGCTCGCCTTGCGACGCGCCGATCCGCGCATCCGGGTGGTCGAGTTCGCCCGCAACGCCGGGCAGACGGCGGCCTTGGCCGCGGGCTTCGACCATGCGCGCGGACGCATCGTGGTGACCCTCGACGCGGACCTGCAGAACGATCCGGCCGACATTCCGGCGCTGGTCGCCAAGCTCGAGGAGGGCTTCGACATCGTCGCCGGCTGGCGCCGCGAGCGGCACGACGGCTTCGTGCTGCGCAAGCTGCCCTCCAAGCTCGCCAACCGCCTGATCGCGTTGGTGACTGGCGTGTCGATCCACGACACGGGCTGCACGCTCAAGGCCTTCCGCGCGGAACTCGTGCGCAACCTGCCGATCTACGCCGAGCAGCACCGCTTCCTGCCGGCCATGTCCGCCGGCAGCGGCGCACGCGTGGCGGAGGTGGTGGTCAACCACCGGCCGCGCATCCACGGCCGCAGCAAGTACGGCATCGGCCGCGCCACGCGCGTGCTGCTGGACCTCCTGGCGATCCGCATGCTGAGCGGGTTCTCGCATCGTCCGCTGAGCTACTTCGCGCTGCTGGTCGCGCCTTTCGCCACGCTGTTCTTCGCCTTGGCGCTGGCCCACGAATGGACGCGCGCAGGCGGCGGCCTCGACGCGGACGGCGCGCGCGCCGCGCTGGTGCTGTTGTCGGTGCTGGCGATGGTGGTGGTCTACTTCTTCATGCTGGGCTTGTTGGCCGAGCTGGTCGTGAAGGCCAGCGGCATGCACGGGCCGGGCGAGGCGCGCGTCCTCGTCAAGCAGATGGAGCGCGGCCCGTGAGCGCTCCCGCGCGGCCCGTGGAGATCTCCGTCATCGTGCCGGTGCGCACGACGCACGCGCATGTGCGCGAGGTGTGCACCGCGTTGGCCGAAGTCATGGACCGACTCGGCCGAAGCTGGGAGTTCATCTTCGTCTTCGATGGCGTGCGCGGCGAGGCGTGGCGCCAAGCCGAACAGCTGGCCACCTTGCACGGCGAGCGCGTGCAGGCGCTCTACATGCAGCAGTCCTTCGGCGAGTCGACCTGCCTCGCGGCCGGCTTCGAGCGGGCCAAGGGCGCCATCGTCGCGACCTCGCCGCAGTACGTGCAGGTCGAGCCGTCCGAGTTCGGCCGCATGCTGGCCGAGCTGGACCAAGGCGCCGACTTCGTCGCCGCCTGGCGCACCGGCCGCGTCGATCCGCTGTTCAACCGCCTGCAGTCGGCGCTGTTCAACTGGGTGATGCGACGCATCATGCAGTCGAGCTTCCACGACTTGAACTGCTACTTGCGCGTGTTCCGGCGCCAGGTGCTCGAGGACGTGGCCGTGTACGGCGACATGTACCGCTTCCTTCCGGCCATCGCGCAGCGCCACGGCTTCAAGGTCGTCGAATTGCGCGTCAAGCACGTGGCCGAGTGGACCGGGCGTTCGATCTACGGCCTCGGCGTGTACGCGCGGCGGCTGCTCGACATCCTCGGCGTGGTCTTCCTCGCCAAGTTCACCCTCAAGCCGCTGCGCTTCTTCGGCATGGTGGGCGGCATCCTGATGCTCGCCGGCACCGCGCTGATCGTGGCGCTGCTGGTGCAGAACCTCCTGTTCGAGCCGGGGCCCATCATCAGCCGGCCGATCTTCCTGCTCGGCTTCCTGCTGCTGGTGCTGGGCGTGCAGATCGTGGGCTTCGGGCTGGTGGGGGAGATCATCATCTACACCCAGGCGCGCAACTTGAAGGAGTACAAGGTCGAGCGGGTGCACGAAGGACCAGCGGCCGGCGGGGGACGCGACGGCGATGGTTGAGGCGTCAGGGGTCCTGCGCGTGGCGCCGCTCGACGCGCGCCACGACGCCGAGCGCGACGCGCTCGTGCGTTCGTCGAAGGATGGCGGCTTCTTCCATCTCGCGGGCTGGCGCCGCGCGGTTGTCAAGTGTTTTGGACACGAGCCGCGCGATCTCGGCGCATGGCGCGGGGAGCGCCTGGTCGGCGTGCTGCCGCTCTTCGCCTGCAAGCGGCCCTTCAAGCCCGCGACTTGGGTCTCGACGGCCTACGCCGTCTACGGCGGACCCTGCGCGCTGGACGCCGAGGCGGAAGCGGCGCTGGTGCGCGTCGCCGTCGAGGCGGCGCGCGCGGCCGGAGCGGCGCGACTCGAGCTGCGTCGCCGCACGCCCCTGCAGGACGACGCCGGACTCGCGCGCCACGAGTTGTACGCCACCTTCCGCAAGGAGATCCCCGCGGCGCGCGAGGAGATCCTGGCGCGCATGCCGAAGAAGGCGCGCGCCGAGGCGCGCAAGGGCGTGGAGCGCCATGGACTCGAACTGCTGGAGGGCGCCGGGCACCTCGAGGAGCTGGTGCGCTTGTTCGCCGCCAACAAGAAGTCGCTCGGTTCCCCGACGCTGCCGCGGCGCTGGTTCGAGGCGCTGCTCGAGGAACTCGGCGCGGATGGTGGCGTGCGCATCCACGCGGTGCGACGCAAGGAGGGTGGCGAGACGCTGGCCGCTTGCATGAGCTTCGTCTTCCGCGACGAGTTCGACTACTACTACCTCGGCGCCACCGACGCGGCGAATCGCCAATGGAGCGTCTCCAACTACCTGCCGTGCGCGTTGCAGGAGTGGTGCTTCGACCAAGGCCTGGCGACCTTCGACTTCGGGCGCTCGCGCGTCGACAGCGGGCCGCATCGCTTCAAGGAGCACCAGGGCTTCGAGCCCGCGCCGCTCGCCTATCGCGTCGCCCTGCTCAAGGACAAGCAGTTGCCGAGCTTCCACCCTGGCAACGCCGAGACCGAGCGGTTGCGCAAGTTGTGGACGCGACTGCCGGATTGGGCGACCAACGCCGCCTCGGGCATGGTCATGCGCTGGCTGCCCTGAGAGGCCTCGCGCGCGTTCAGGTGCGCGGCGTCGCGGAGAGGATCGTCTCGGCGGCTTCGGCGAGATCGCTCGCCACGAGGATACCCGGATGCGCCGAGCGCGCAGCGGCCTCTTCGCGCCGGCCCTTGCCGGTCAGGACGTGCACGGCGCGGCAGCCCGCGGCGCGCGCCGCGGCCGCGTCGCGCGCCGCGTCGCCGATCGACCACGACGCGGCGAGGTCGAGGCCGTGCAGGCGGGCTGCCGTGGCGTACAGGCCATGACCCGGCTTGCGACAGGCGCAGGCGCGCCGAAACGCGCCGCGTCCTTCGTCCGGATGGTGCGGACAACACATCACGTCGACGAGCGGGGCGTGGGCCTCGGCGCACAGGCGTCGCAGGCGCAGGTGGATCGCCTCCAGTTCCTCGACGCGCAGCAAGCCGCGCGCCACGGCGCTTTGGTTGGTGACCACGCACAAAGCGTGGGGCGAGCGCCCCAAGTCGGCGAGTCCGTGCGCGACGCCGCGCTCCAGCTCCAACGCCTCGGGCGCGAGGATCCAATCGCGCTCGACGACCAGCGTGCCGTCGCGATCGAGGAACACCGCCGAGCGAGGGACCCGGATGCGCGGGGACTCGGTCGTGTCCAAGCAGCTGCTTGCCCCGTTCAGGGGGTGGTGGTGGACTCGCGCTCCATGCGCACGAACACGCGCGCGGGCAAGAGCACGGTCTTGGCCTTCACGGGAGCGACGAAGTCGGGCAGCGCCAGCCAGAGCGGGAAGCGCCAGACCTGCTCGCGGATGTACGCTTCCTGCCAGAAGACGACATCCGTCTCCTGCTTGGGCGTCAGCACGCGCGTCTCCTTCTTGTGTCCGGGCAGGACGAGGTCGACTTGCTGCGTCGCGTCCGTCGGCAGGGCGATGTGGCAGGGAGTCACGAAGCCCGAGTCCTTGCCGTCCACGACGACCCGCGCGCCGGGCGGGTCGGAGGCGAAGGCCACGTGGCGACCCCTGCCCATGGTCGAGCAGGATGCGAGCAGCAAGGCCGCAGCGAGGCAGGCCAGCCGGGCCGGGGTGCGCGAGCTCACGAGGGGAACCTGCATGGGGTGTCCATTCTTTCGGACGCGGACCTCGTTCGGCAATAGCGAAGGCGGTGGATGGGCTTGGATCCCGCCGCTTGGACGACTGTTGCCGCCACCCTCGCGATGTGGAAGAGTTTGCGCACCTTGGCAGCGGAGCAGCAGGCAGGCGACGAGTCCGCGTCCTTCGGCCGCGCGGCCCGGCTCTTGCTGGGCCTCGCCTGCGTGTTGTCGCTCGTGCGCTTCTGGCGCCTGGGCGAGTGGAGCCTCTGGTACGACGAGGTGCTCACCTGGGCCGACCTCAACGACCCCGCCATGGGGGAACGCCTTGGCAACCCGCTCGGCTACCAGTTGGTGGGCCTCGTGGTTGGCTGGTGCGGCGGGGCCGACGAATGGAGCTTGCGGCTCCTGCCGTGCCTGGCGGGCGTCGCCTGCGTGCCGGCTTGCTTCTGGGCGCTGAGGCCGCTCGTAGGCGACGCGCGCGCCGCGCTGGCGGCGCTGCTCCTCGCTTGCAGCAGCTGGCATGTGCACTGGTCGCAGACCGCGCGCTTCTACACGCTGGCCCAGCTCGTCGCGTTGCTCGGCGCCGGGCTGTACCTGCGCGGCTTGCGTCGCGGTGCCCTGCCGGGACTGCTCGCGGGCCTCGTGGCCATCGCGGCCGCGGGCCTGTTCCATCCCTCGGCCCTGTTGATCCTCCCGGGCTTGGCCTTGGGCCCGTTCCTGCCCGGGCTCGCGCCCGCCGACAAGGCGCCACGCCTGCGAATCGTCTTGGGCCTCGCCGCCGTGCTGGGAGCGCTGGTGGCGGCGCCGCGCGCCTACGAGGCCTTCCAGGACTACATGTCCCAAAAGGGCCAGTCCGACGCGTTCGCTTCGCTCCGGCACTACGTGTTGACCAGCGGCTTCCACATCTCGCCCGTGCTGTTGGCCGCGGCGTTGATCGGCGCGTGGTTGGCCTTCGTGCGCCGCGAGCGCGCCTTGCAGTTCGGCTTCCTCGTGGTGGCCTCGTCCTTGCTGGCTGCCGCTTGCTTCAGCCTCGGCGTGCGCGTGTCGGCGCAGTACGTCTTCGTGCTGTTGCCTTGGGTGGCGCTCCTCGGCGCGGCTCCCGCCTTCGCTCGCGAAGAAGGCGCGGGCCAACCTCGCGCGGCGTGGAATTGGGCCTGGTCGGCCCTCGTGGCGCTGCCGCTGCTCGTGCAGACCGGTCTGTACATGACGGTGCGCCGCGGGGAGCGTCCCGCTTGGCGCGACGCATACGCCTACGTCCAATCGGCGCGGGCTCCGGGCGACCTGGTCGCGGGCATGGAGGCCGCGGTGGGCGAGCACTACCTCGATCGCTCGGCCGTGGACCTGCGCCATCCGCGCAGCATCGCGGTGCTCGACCGTTGGCGCCACGACGAGCTGCGCGCGTGGGCGCGCGCCGGGCGTCCCATGTGGCTCGTCGTCAACAAGGAGCAACTCGAGGGTTGGCCGCGCGAGGACGCGCGGCGCTTCGAGCGCTTCCTGGCCGAGGAGTGCCGACTCGTGCGCACCTGGCCGCTCGAGGTCGAGAGCCGCGACTTGACGGTGTGGGTCTACCGACGGGGCTGAGTCCGATCCGCGCGCGCCTGCCGAAGCTGGCGCCACCGCGATGGCGTGGTGCGGCTGCGCCACGAGTGCAGGACGCAGGCGCAATGCGGCCTGGACGACTCGACTCCGCTCGCGCCGCTCAGGCGCGGCCTTGGAACTCGCCGTCTTCGGTCGAGACGCGCACCATCTCGCCGGGTTGGATGTGGATCGGGACCTTGATCTTCAGGCCGGTCTCGAGCACGGCCTCCTTCTTCACGTTCGTGGCGGTGTTGCCCTTCACGGCCTGCTCCGCCTCGACGACCTTGAGCGTGACGCTGCCGGGCAGGTCGACGCCGATCGGCGCGTTCTCGTGGAAGGTCACGTCGACCACCGTGTTTTCGCGCACGAAGCCCATCTTGTCGCCGACGAGGTCCTCCGGCAGCGGGAACTGGTCGAAGGTCTGCTGGTCCATGAAGACGTAGTCGCCGTTGGCCTCCTTGTAGAGGTACTCGGCCTTCTTGCGGTCGAGATAGGCGACTTCGAAGGCGTCGGCCGACGAGAGGCGCATGGGCGAGAGGACTCCCGTGCGTAGATCCTTGACCTTCAGGTGGATCACCGCGCGCAAGTTGCCGGGTGTGTGGTGGTGGTACTCGGTGATCAGGAGCAGCTTGCCGTGATCGCCGAGGATCACGGTGCCCTTGCGCAATTCAGTCGCCTTTACGGCCATGGAGGATCCTTTGGTCCAGCGCGCGCGGCGCAGTTGGGAGGCCAAGGATACGCGCAGCGCGCCCGCTGCGCCAAGTGCGGCGCCCGGAAGCGCCGACAACCAGGAGGCGCCGACGATCAGAAGCGCCTGCGCTCCGAGGAAGAAGGCAGGTTGAGCGCCTTCCTGTACTTCGTGACGGTGCGTCGCGCGATCTTCACGCCGTCCTGCTTCTCCAGGCGCTCGGCGAGGTCCTCGTCCGAGAGCGGCTTGGTCGCGTCCTCGCCGCGGATCAGGTCGGCGATGCGCTGCTTGATGGAGGCTTGGCTCTGCACCTCGCCGTCCTCGCCCATCGTGCCGCCGACGAAGAAGTACTTGAGCGGCAGCACGCCGCGCGGCGTCTGGGCATGCTTGCCGGCGACTGCGCGCGAGACGGTGGAGATGTGCACGCCGACCTCGTCGGCGATCTCCTGCATGCGCAACGCCTTCAAGCCGGCGACGCCTTTCTCGAGGAAGCCGCGTTGGTGCTCGAAGACCGCCTTGGCGATGCGCTCCAAGGTCGAGTCGCGCTGCTGCAGCGCATCGAGGAACCAGCGCGCGTTCTCGAGGCGCTTCTTGACCCACTCGCGCGATTCGGCGCCCTTGCGCGCCTCCTTGAGCAGCTCCTTGTGCAGCGGGGAGAGCTGCACGCGCAGGAAGCGCTCGCGCGCGAGACGCACGATCCACTCGCCGTCGATCTCCTCGACCAGCACCTCGGGCAGGATGGCGTCGGCCCGCACCGAGCCGAAGCCGGCGCCTGGGTTGGGATCGAGCGTGCGCACGAGCTCGATCGCATCCTTGACGGCTTCGAGCGGCTGACCGCGCTCCTTGGCGATCTTGGGTAGCCGGTTGTGCTCCACGTCCTCGAGATGTTGCTGCACGACTTGCCACGCCAGCGCGTCCTCGCCGCTGCCGGCCGCCGCCAGTTGCAGCAGCAAGCACTCGCGCAGGTCGCGCGCGAACAAGCCCGGGTGCGTCACGCTGCGGATGCGCGCGAGGATCGCCTCCAGCTCCGCGAGCGTGGGCTCCGGCTCGCCGGCCGCGACCACCGGATCTTCGTGGGGTTCCTCGGGGTGCGTCAGTTCGCGCAGCAGTTCCTCGCGTGGCGCCGGCAACCAGCCGTGCTGGTCCAGCGACCAGACCAAGTACTCGGCGATGTCCCGCTCGCGCGGCGTCCAGTCCAGCAGCGCGAGCTCGCCCAGCACCGCCTCGGGCAGCGATCGTTCCAGGTCGGGCGTGTTCGCCATGGCCTCGAACTTCTTGTCGACATCCTCGTCGGCGCGGCCTCGTTCGGCCAGAGGCCCATCGCGCTCCAGCCGCTCGAGCGCCTCCAACGCGCGCTCGCCATCGACGCCCGGGAGGTCGGCGTACTCGTCCTGGCCGCCTTCCTCGACCAGCGGACCCTCCGTCAGTTCGAGGAAGGGGTTTTCCTCGAGTTCCTGGCGGATGCGCGCCTCCAGCTCCAATGCCGGCAGCTGCAGGATCTGCATCGCCTGGATCATCTGCGGCGACTGCAAGAGCCGCTGGTCGAGTCGCGCGGATTGATTGAGGCCTAGGCGCATGCAGGATGGTGCCGGAGCCACGTGTGCTCCATGGAGGAATGGTACCCGCCGACGGTCGGCCGGCGCTCACGAGCTTCTTGAACTCGTCCCGCCCTCGAGATTCAAGCCCGGGCGGCAAGCCTTGCAGGCGGCTTGCGGAGGTGGCTTGCGCCTCGCGTGGAACTCTCGCGTGGATCTCTCGCGTGGATCTCTCGCGTGGATCTCTCGCGTGGATCTCAGGGGCCGCTGCGCCAACCGAGCGTGGTCGCCACCGCGCCGAGGCGCAGCAGCTCGCGCGCTTCCTCGCCATCGGCGAGTTCGAGCGCTTGCTTGGCGTGGCGGCGTTGCGCCAGTTGCAGGCGCGCAAGCTGGGCCGCTTCGCGCTCCACGGTGCGCGCAGCGTCGCTGGCGGCCGTCCATCCGCGCGCCTGCATCCGGCCACCTTCGAGGCGCAGGTCGACGACCACGCCATCGGCCACCACCTGCAGTTCCGGCGTCGCCAACCAACTTTGCTGCGCGATCTCGAGCTGCAACTCCGACGGCGACGCGCGCTCCTCCAAGAAGGCCACGCGCGCCGGACGGCCAGGCACGAGCGGGAAGTCGGCCGAAAGTCCCGGATGGGCGAGCTGCGCGCGTCCCTGCGCGCGCTGAGGAGCCGCGGCGGCGGCCACGAGTGCGCGCAGGGCCGACAACTGCTGGGCCTTGTCGGGCTGGACGAGCAGCAAGTGCTCGCTCCACTCGACGACGGGAGCGCCGACCTTGCTCGACAACAGGCCTCCTGATTCGAGTCGTCCGATCGAGGCTCCCAGCGATCCGGCGGAGATCGGGCCGCGCACGGGCCAGGGCGATTGCTCCTGATCGTCGGCCTCGCCTTCGAAAGGGGCTCCGGCGCGGATGACGGACGGAGCGTGGGGGGGGCGCGAGACACCCGCGGCGTCGACCAGCGTCCAGCCCTTGCCGTCGCCTTCGTCCTCGCGCGTGGTGGCGCGCACGCGCAGGATGGCGGCGCCACCCAAGGCGGGCGAGTTGATCTGCGCCACCAGTTCGCCGCCGGAAGCGACGAGGGCGGAGGTGGCGAGCTGCGCGGCTTGCACGCGCGGCAACTCGAGGCGTCCGACATCCGCGTTGCCCGCGTCGAACTCGTCCAATCCCACGAGGCGCGCGGCGTCGAGCCACGCGTCGATGCGCACCGACCGCCCGCCATCGAGGCGCGCCGCCGAGAGCGACAGCAGCGTGCCGTGGTTGACCGCTCCGACGCGCGGCGTGGCGGCGCCGGCATCCGTGGCGATCTCGATGTCGAAGCCCGCGAGGAACGGCGTCGACTCGAGTGCGCCGAGTCGCGCGACCTGCCCGCTCATCAGCCGTCGCCGACCGCTGGCGGACTCGACGAGCTTGCCCTCGACCTCCAGGCGCGCCTCCAAGTCGATCCACAGACGCGAGGATTGCGCCTCGAACTCGGTTTGGGCCTGCGACAGCGCCTGCAGCGCGGCCGCGTCCCCGCGGCACAGGAGCGCGCCGTCGAGGCGCACGACCTCGAAGTCGCCGGAGGCGCGGGCGCGTGCTTCCAGCAGTTGCGCATGCTTGTCCCACGGCCACAGGGCGACAGGTTGGGCTGCATCGGCCGCTTGCGCGCCAGCGCGCCACCAAGTCTCGATGTGCCGCGCCGGAGTCCAGGGGGTCTCGACGGGACGCTCCAGGCACAGGGCGGGCGCGTCCACGCGAGTCCAGTCGGAGCTGATGGTCGCGAGCAGGGCGATGAGCATGGGAGTCACCTCGTGGGGATGGAACGCCCGCGGACTACCCGCGATGCGGACGCGCGATGCAGGGAGTCTAGTGCGCTCGGCGCGGCGGGGCTACGCAGAGGTGCATGCAAGGCGCGCATTGTGTAGAAGGAACGGCGCATGCAGCCGCCTTCCGACAACGAGCCGCGCCTGTACACGCTGGCCCAGATCCAGCATGTGCTCAAGGTCGAGTTCGCCCGCGCCCGGCGCTACCGCTACCCGCTGTCGCTCGTGCACGCCTCGATCGACGGCTTGCCGGCCTTGCGCGAACGCCATGGATGGGAAGGCAAGGAGGCCGCGTTCCAAGCCGTCTCCTTGCTCTTGCATGGCTTGACGCGCGCCAGCGACTGCGCCGGACGCTTGCCCGACGACAGCTTCCTCGTCGTGGTGCCGCACACCGATGCGGCCGGCGCGGCGCGGCTCGTGGAGCGCATGCTCGAAGGCGCGCGCGGCTTGACCCTCGGCGGAGCGCTGGGAGGCGAACGCCTGACGCTGTCCTGCGGACGCACCACCTTGGCCGGGGACGAGGTGCTCTACCAGGACCAACTGCGCGCCGCCGCCGAACGGGCCTTGCGTCGCGCGCAAGCCGAAGGCGGGAATCGCGGCGGCGACGAGCCGCCTTGCGCTTCCTGACCGTGCGGCGTGCCTCGCGCCGGCGGCGAGACTAGGCTAGGGCGAGATGCGCATCCTGCTCGCCGAGGACGAAGAGACGATCGCCGTCACGCTGGGTGACGCCCTCGAGGCCGCCGGCCACGAGGTGCTGCACGCGCCCGACGGCCAGCGCGCCATCGAACTGCTCGAGTCGGCCACGCGCATCGACTGCGTGGTGACCGACATCCGCATGCCGCGGCGCGGTGGCCTGGAGGTGCTGGCGCGCTCGAAGGAGCTCGACGCCACGCGGCCGGTGGTCGTCGCCACGGGCTTCGCTTCCGTCGACCAGGCGGTCGAAGCGATGCGCATGGGCGCCGCGAACTACGTCCAGAAGCCCTTCCGCAACGAGGCGATCGTGGCGCTCGTCGGGACCTTCGCGCGACTCGTCGAGTTGGAGCGCGAGAACGCCGGCCTCAAGGCGGCGGCTTCCGGCTCGCACAACCTCGCCGGTGTCGTGGGCGCCTCGCCGCGCATGGCGCAGGTCTTCCACCGCCTCCGCACCGTGGCGCCGGGCGAGGCCACGATCCTCGTCGAAGGCGAATCGGGCACGGGCAAGGAGCGCGTCGCGCGGGCCATCCACGCGTTGTCCGCGCGCGCCAAGGGGCCATTCGTCGCCATCGGCTGCGGCGCGCTGCCGGAGACCTTGCTCGAAGCCGAGCTGTTCGGCCAC
>SXXH01000144.1 GCA_005789645.1 Planctomycetia bacterium | reverse complement strand
GCCTCGCGCGCGTGGAGCTGCTCGGCGTGGTGCGCGACCGACGCGCCATGTTCGCGGCCTTCGTGCTGCCGCTGCTCTTGTTCCCGCTCCTGTTCTGGCTGGGCGGGTTGTTCGAACGCATGGGCGAAGAGCGCATGGCGGCGCAATCCGTCAAGGTCGCGCTAGACCTGCGCGGACTGTCGCCGGGCGTGCAGGACAAGCTGCGCGCCAAGCTCCTGGCTTCCGGGCCGACGGAACTATCCGAGGTCGATGCCGCCGCCTTGGCCGACTTCGACTTGTCGATCCCGGCCGGAGAGGTGGAGCGCGAACGCGCCGCGGCGCTGCTCGCCGATGGCCACGCGCTGCTGTTCGCGCGCGAAGATCGCGCTGGAGGCCCGCCGCGCCTCTCGCGCTGGTCGCGCAGCACCGACGAGACGGCGGTGGAGGCCGACCGGCGCCTCGCCGCGGTCGTCGAAGAGCTGCGCATCGAAGAGCGCGAATCGCGCATCGTGCAGGCCCTGCGCCTCGACCCCGGCGCGCCGTTCGAGGCGCAAGCGCGCGACATCGCCGATCCCGCGATCGCCCGCGGCAAGCAATTGGGGCGCTGGGCTCCGCTGGTGCTGCTCTTCACGCTGATCGGTTCGGCCGCCTGGGTCGTGCTGTCGGCCTTCGCCGGCGAACGCGAGGCCGGCACGCTCGAGACCTTGCTGGTGCAGCCCGTTCCCGGCCGCGTCGTGGCTTGGGCCAAGTTCGCCGTCGTCGTGGCCGTGACGTTGGCGAGCCTCGGCGCCAACCTGCTCGGCTTCCAGCTCGCCGTGCAGACAGGCCTCGTCTCCGGCATGGCAGCGGACGCGCAAGCCGCCATCTCGCCGTTGAAGAGCCTGGCCTCGGTGGCCGTGTTCCTGCCGTGCGTGCTCTTGACCTGCAGCGTGCTGTGCGTCGCCACGGCCCGCGCCAAGACCTTCCGCGAAGGGCAGAACCTGCTCTTGCCGCTGCTGCTCGGCCTGCTGGTGCCCATGGTGCCGTTGCCGGACGCCGATCTCGGCCTGAAGCACGCCGCGGCGCTCCTGCCCTTCGCCGGCGCGGCGCTGGCGGTGCGCGAAGTGCTGGGTGGGCAGCCACTCTTCCACCTCGTGGCGCTGTGCGTCGTCTCGCAGCTCGCATGGAGCTTCGTCTTCGTGCGGCGTGTCGGCGACCTCCTCGATGGCGAGAAGGCCTTGATGGCCGGCGACGTCGAACGCGAGGTCCAGGCGCGCGCCGTCCAATCGCGCCGCGCGTTGCGCTTCGCTCTCGCCGCCATCCTGTGCATCTACGTGCTGGGCGGGATGCTGCAAGGCCTCGACCTCGCTTGGGGCCTGTTGGCGACGCTGTGGGGCATCGCCTTGCCGTTCGCGCTCTTGTCGGCGCGCGGCACGGCGCGTCGCGCCGGCGAACCGCTGGTCGAGGCGTTGGGCTTGGCGCGCTTGCCGTTGGCGGGCGTGGCGGGAGCGCTGCTCCTCGCGCCCGCGCTCGCCAAGGGCGCCGAGCACTTGTTCCAGCTGCAGCAACAGGTGCTGCCGTTGCCCAGCGGCTACGAAGCCGGAGGCCCGCTCGTCGGCCTGTTCGCGCTGCCGGCGTGGGCGCTGCTCTTCCTCGTCGCCTTCACGCCGGCGATCTGCGAGGAACTGCTGTTCCGCGGAGCGCTGCTGTCGGGCCTGCGCCGCGACCATGGGACCGCCAAGTCCATCTGGATCAGCGCCATCCTGTTCGGCTTGGTGCACGCCTCGGTCCATCGCTTGGCGCCAACCACGCTGCTGGGTGCGTTGCTGGCCGGCCTCGTCTTGTCGTCGCGCAGCGTGTGGCCTGCGATCGCGCTGCACGGGAGCTACAACGCGATCCTCGTGCTCCAAGGCTTGGCCGCGCGCGATGGCGGCACGCTCGCCTGGCTGCCTGCATGGAGCCCGTGGTTGGCCTTGCCGGGACTCGCCTTGTGCGCCCATGCGCACGTGCGCGCGCGCTCAGCCTAGCGGCGCGTGATCCAGCGAGCGCACCAGCAGGACGACGCCCACGAAGCCGACGATGGTGCCGAGCCAGGCCCTCCAGCCGTGGCGCTCGCCGAAGAAGAAGCCCAGCGGCAGCGTGAAGAGCGGCGTGGTGGCGAACAGCGCCGCCGCGGCGCCGCTCGGCAGATCGCGCAGCCCGATGTGGTACAGCGGCAAGCCGATGATCGATCCGAAGAACGCCGCGAGCAGCAACGCCTTGGCGAGGCGCGCGTCGCGCCAGGGCGCGGCCAGCTCCAAGAGCGGCCGCGCCGGATCCCGCGCCCGCCGCGCGCCGCGCCAAAGCGCGAGACCAGCGCCGAGGACCAGCGAACCGGCGATGCCACCCGCCATGCGGACCACGGTGCCGCCCCACAGCGCCTCGTCGTCCATGGCCTCGCCGCCGATCACCACGGCGACGGCCATGACTGCGGCGGCCAAGGCCGCCATGCCGATGCCGCTCCAGCGTTGTGTCTGGTTTTTTTGACGCTGGCCGCGATCGAAGACGACCAGCAGCACTCCAAGGAGCACCAGCGGGATGCACCACAGGCTGCGCGCGGGCAGCATGTCGTCGTAGACGAGCCAATCGACGAACACCACGAGCGGCGTGTGGATCTGGCAGACGACAGCGGTCGTCTGCACGCCAGCGCGCGGCAGCGCAGCGAAGTACAGCGTGTCGCCCGCGGCGAAGCCCAACGCGCCGGAGGCGAGCAGCACGAGCAGGTCGGGGCCGACGGGCAGGTGCTCGCCGGTCGCGGCGAGGATGGCGACGAAGCACAGCGCCGCCAGCGTGTTCTTGAAGAGGTTCGCGGCGTTGGGGCTGGCGCCGCCCTCGCGCAGCAGCCGAGCGAACAACAGCGAACCGAGCCCCCATGTCGCCGACGCGGCCAAGGCAGCCATGGCGGCCAAGGTCGAGCCGGACAACGAAGGCTCGGTCACGGGCTGGAAAGTCACGCGGACGAGGTCCGCGCCTCGCGGCGGGCGTGGTCCGCGGGGATCAGACGCGGCCCTTGGTGTTGGGCTGCTTGCGCGAACGACCGGAACCCATGCCCATCTTGCGGGGCTTGACGCGACGGCGGGTGGGACCCATCGCCTTGAGACGTGCCTTGGCCATGTGCTGACTCCTGCCTGGATAGGACGCGGTGGACCGTTCCGCCACGCCCATTTCGGGCCGAAGAGCATACACGAAGCCCGCGGGAACGCCAACTGCACGCCCGGGATGCCCGCCCGCGGGCCCATCACTGGCGCACGCGCGCTGGCCGGCTAGCCTTGCGCGCGCATGGACTGCTCCCCTGCCGAAATCGCGCGCGCCTTGCAGGCGGGTGAAGGTCCCGTCGTCGAGTTCAAGCGCGTGCCGCCTTCCGACGCGCGTCTGGCGCGCACCCTGTGCGCCTTCGCCAACACCAGTGGCGGACTGCTGCTGGTCGGCGTCGCCGATGGAGGCCAGCCGCTCGGGCTCGAGCGACCGGACGAGGTGGCGCACCACCTCGTGCACTTGGGTCGCACGCGCATCGAGCCCGCGGTGGAACTCGTCGCGCGCGTCGCCCTCGTCGCGGGCGTGCGCATCGTCGCCGCGCACGTGCCCCCCTCGGACCTGCGCCCCCACGCCGTGCTCGAGGACGATGGCGGGCGAGCTGTCCTGGTGCGCGTGGGCGCGGCCACGCAGCGCGCCGAAGGCGAGGCGCTGCGCGCCATGCGGCTCGCGCGCGGATC
>SXXH01000143.1 GCA_005789645.1 Planctomycetia bacterium | reverse complement strand
GCGACCTCGCCCGGCTCGCCTTGGTGGATGCTGGCCGCGGCGGCGTTGGTGCTGGCGCTGCACGCGCGCGTCGTCGGCTTCGAGTTCCTGCACTTCGACGATCCCTGGAACATCGTCGAGAACCCGCGCCTGCAGCCACCGACGCTCGAAGGCTTGCTGGCGTACTGGAGCGGGCCGTACCTCGGCTTGTACGTGCCGCTCGCCTGCAGCCTGTGGTGGGTGGCGGCTTTCGTGGGCGAGGGACCCGAGGCTTGGCTCTACCACCTGCTGCCGCTCCTCGCGCACGCGGGGGCCGCGGCCCTGCTCGTGCGCTTGCTGCAGCGCCTGGGCTTCGGCGGCGCGCCGGCCTTGCTGGGCGCCGCGTTGTGGTCGCTGCACCCCTTGCAGGTCGAGGTGGTCGCGTGGGCTTCCGAGTTGCGCGGCGCCGCGGCGAACCTTCTCGCCATCGCCTACCTCGAGCGCGGCTGCGCGGCCCGCGCGGGTGGGCGTGGCGCGTTGGTGCACGCGCACCTCGCGCTGGTCGGCGCGCTCTTGTGCAAGCCTTCTGCCGCGGTGGCGCCGGCCCTCGCACTGCTGCTCGAGTCGGGCTTCCCCGCCGCGGGCTCGCGCACGGTCGTCGCGCGCTGGTCGATCGTGCAACGCCACTTGCCGGCGTTCGCGCTGTGCGTCGCGGCGCTGGTCGCCTCCAAGCTCGCGCAGTCCGACGCGTTGTTGCAGTCGACGCCGTCGGCGCTTGGACGCGTGCTGGTCGCGTGCGACGCGCTCGGCCACCAAGCGCGCTGCATGCTGCTGCCGATGGGCTTGTCGCCCGACCATGGGCGTCGCCCGGAGAACGTGCTCGCGGCCTGGCCGGGTGCGTGGACACCATGGTTCGGCGCCTTGCTCTTCGTCGCGGCGTGCTTCGCGCTGGCGCGCCTCCTGCGGCGAACCCCGCGGTCCGACGACGTTGGTGGTGGGGCGGGCGATGGCTTCCGGCCGCTCGCCTCGGCGCTGCTCGTCCTGCCGTGCGCCCTCGCGCCCACGCTGGGGCTGGTGCCCTTCGCGCACCAGGCGATTTCGACCACCGCCGACCGCTACGCCTCGTTGGCGCTGCTCGGACCCGCGCTCGGCGTGGCTTGGGCTTGCCGGCGCCTCGGCGCGCGCACCTTGCTTCCCGGCTGGGTGCTCGTGGCGTCCTTGGCGACCGCCTCCGCCTCGCAGGCCTCTTGCTGGCGCGACACGCGCGCGCTGTTCGAGCGCACGCTCGTCGTCAATCCACGGAGCGCGCTGGCCGCCACCAACCTGGGACTCGTGGCGGAGCGTCAAGGAAATTTGACGGAGGCGCGCGCGCGCTACGAGCAAGCCCTTGCCTTGCGACCAGGCCACGCGCGGGCGCACCAGAACCTCGGGTTGCTCTTGGCGCGCGCGGGCGAGTTGGAGGCGGCGCGCGCCCATCTGCTCGCCGCGCGCGACGCCCAGCCCTGGTTCGCGCGCCATCACGCCAACTTGGCCGCCATCCTCGCGCGCACGGGCGACAAGCACGGCGCCCTGGCGAGCGCGGCCCGCTCGGTCGAGCTGGACCCCGGGCTGGCCGACGGACACAACGCGCTGGGCGTCCTTCTCCAGGAACGCGGCGACCACGCCGAGGCTCTGGCGCGCTTCGAGCGCGCGGCGGCACTTCGCCGCGGCGAGGCCGAGTACCAACGCAACCTCGCGCTGGCCCGCGCGCGCCTCGGGCGCGTGGTCGAGGCGCGCGCGGCGTGGGAAGCGGCGCTGGGCCTGCCCGGCGCCAAGCCCGCCTTCCGGCTGGAGGCTGCTCGGCTGGAACTCGCCGCTCCGCCTCGGGCCGAGCGGGCGCGCGAGTTGCTGGCGCCCTTGCTCGCCTCCGGTGGTCCGTTGCTCGGACCGGCGTTGGAGCTGGAGGCGCAGGCCCAAGTCTTGCTTCGCCGGCCCGCGGAGGCCAAGGCTGCGGCTCGGCGGGCCTTGGAGGTGCTGCCGACGGGTGATCCGCTGCGCGAGCGCTGCTTGCGCATCTTGTCGGACCGCGACTGACCGCGGCGCCGCCGCTCTCCATGTGCCTCGCCACCGTCGGGGGGTGGGGACCGGCCGTGATTCGGGCTCGGTACGCAAGTCCAGCACATCGAACTCGTTAGCATCCAAGAGCCGCCTGGAAACAGCGGAGGTTGTCCGTCGCGCCCCGGAGTTGCGCTCTAGGTCGCGGACGCCTCTTGCATGCGCCTGCTGCCAACGATGTCCTCGCCCTCGAATCACCATTTGGAAGCCGCCCTGCTGTTCGCCCGCGAACAGCTCGGTCCGGCTTCCGAGCGTGTCGTCTCCACGGCCGCGGCCCAGGCGCTGATCCTGTCGCGCATCCGCGGCGGCATCATGGTCGAGGACGCCGTGCTGGCTGAAGTCCACGCCGCGGCGCGCCTCGACCAGCGCGCCGCCGACGAGTTCCTGGCCTACTTCCTCGACGACGCCCACAAGAAGGGCCGCAGGCTGCTGTCCGACGGCCTGCGGCGCTTCCTGGAGACGGGCGATCTGGTGCAGTCGGTCTTCGGCGAGGTCTGGACTTCGATCGCGGACCTGAATTTCGAGACGCGTGCGCAGTTCGTGGCGCTCTTGGCGCAGCGCTTGCGCTGGAAGGCCGCCGACAAGGCGCGTCGCATGCAGGCGCAGCGTCGCGACGAGCGCGATCGCCATCCGTTGTCGGTGGAGGACCTGCCCTTGCCCGCCGACGAGCGTCCGCCCTCGTCGAACCTCGGTCGGCGCGAGGAGACGGAAGAGATGATCTGCCGCTTATTGAAGCTGCCGGAGCGCGACCAGCAGCTCGTGCGCCTGCACCTGCGCGGGGCGAGCCAGCAGGAGATGGCCGAAGCCACCGGCCTGTCGCCCGACACGGCGCGCAAGGCGCTGTCGCGCGCCATCGAGCGCATACAGTCGCGCACTCCTCCCCGCCAAGGAGGGCGCGAGGACGACTGAATCCAGCCTCGCGTTCCGGTCGGGACGCGCCCGCGCTGGATGCCGGCCCTGCTGCGGTGACGCATGTTCGCGAGTGGCGAAGAGGACGGATTGGACGCCGACGCGCGGCAAGAGGACAGCGCGGCAGCCCGCGCGCGCGCGCGCGTCGCCGCGCACGACGCCTTCGCCGACTACCTCGAGCGGCGCAGGACCGACGACTTCGACGCGGACGCATGGTTGGCGGGCTTCGACGCCAGCGTGCGCCACGAACTGCGCCTCGTCCTCGACGACTACCATCGCCTGCGGCGCGACTACGGCGAGCATGCCTTCGGGCTCGCGGCGGGCGCCCGCGTGGGGCCCTTCGAGCTCGTGCGCGAAGTAGGCCGCGGTGGCATGGGAGTCGTGTGGGAGGCGCGGCAGGAGTTCCCGCGCCGGCGCGTGGCGCTCAAGCTCCTGTACCCGCACCTGTCGTTGCTGCCTTCCGCGATCGCGCGCTTCGAGCGCGAGGCCAGCGTGACTGCGGGACTCGCCTCCGAGCACATCGTGCGCATATTCCAGGTGGGTGTGCACGAGGATCTGCGCTGGATCGCGATGGAGCTCTGCGAGGGCGGCTTGACGCTCGCCGACCACATCGCCGACCTGCGTCGTCGCGCCCCGCCGCCGGACCATGCGCGCCGCATGGCCGCGCTCGGGCGCGACATGGCGCGCGCGCTGCAGTCCGCCCACGAGAAGGGGGTGCTGCACAGGGACGTGAAGCCGGGGAACATCCTGCTGGCGACGGGGCTTCGGCCCAAGCTCGCCGACTTCGGCCTGGCGCGCGAGGAACAAGCGCTGTCGAGCACGGGCCCGTCGTCGATCTTGCGCCCGTTGTCGATCACGCGCGCGGCGGAACAGGTCGGCACCCCGCTGTACGCCAGTCCCGAGCAGGTGCGCGGCGCGGGCGTGCTCGACGCGCGCAGCGACTTGTATTCGCTGGGTGCCACGCTGCACGAGGCCCTGACGCTCGAGCGTCCGCACGTGGCTGGCGACGAGCGCGAACTCGCGCGTCGCATCCTCGCGGACGACTTGCCCGATCCGCGCCGCAGGCGCCCCTCGCTGCCGCGCGACTTGGCGCTGGTCGTGCGCAAGCTCGGGGCCCTGCGTCCGGAGGCGCGCTACTCCTGCGCGCGCGAGGCGGCCGAGGACTTGCAGCGCTTCCTCGATGGCGTGCCGGTGCTGGCGCGCCCGCCCAGTCGCCTCGAACGCGTCGCGCGCTGGTCGCGACGGCATGCGACCGCCGCCAGCGTGGCGGCCTTGCTCGCCTGCTCGAGCGTGCTGCTCGCGCTGCTCGCGAGCCGCGCCGAGGGCGCGGCCCGCCGCGCGGCGGAGGCCAAGGTCCTGCTGCGTTCGCTGGTCGACTTGCAGGATCCGCGCGCCGCGGAAGTCGAACCCAAGGGTCCGGAGGAACTGGCGCGCGCGCTGCTCGCCGCCGCCGAGGCGCAGCGCAGGGACGATCGCTCGCGGGCGGCGCGCTTGTGCGTCGCGGCTGGACGCTCGTGGCGCATCGCCGGAAGCCTGCGCGACGCGGCCGGATCGCTGCGGCTCGCCATGGAACTCGCGGGCTCGGACCATGCCTTGCGGCTCGAGGCCGGCGAAGCGCTGGCGCGCACCTTGGCCGAACTCGACGACCACGATGCGCTGCGGCCGCTGCTCGCCGAGCTGCTCGGACTCTCCAAGCGCGTCGACCGCTCGCCCGCCGGAGCGGATCCGCATCCGCGCACCTGGCGCTTGGCTTGCGAGTCGTATTCGCTGCTGCTGCGCTGCGAGGATCGCGCCGGCGCGACCGAGCTCGAGCGTCAGCACGCCGATCTCGCGCCCGCGGGTGGCTTGCTGGAGGGCATGCGCGCGCGTCGCGCCGCGCTGTCGCGTTCGGGCGATCCGAACGCCCTCGACGCGGGCTTGCAGCTGCTGCGCGCCCTGTGCCATCTCGACCTCGCGGCCGAAGGCGAGGCGTTGGCCGAGCAACTCCTGCACGAGGCTCGGCATGCGCCGTTGCTGGCGACCTCCGAGCTGCGCTTGCTGCACCTCCTCTGCGAGGCGCGGCGCCGCGCGACATCCGCCGCCGAGCACTTCGCGCATGCCGGCAAGCTGGCGGACGAACTCGAGTTTCTGCACGGCCCCGACCATCCCTTGGCGTTGGGGGCCCGCTTCCGCGCCACGGTTGCGGCCTTGGACGCGTGGGCGGCTTCGCCCGTGCCCAAGTGGCCCACGCTGCCCGAGGTGTTGGCGCGCTACGAGGCGCTCGTCTCGCGCATGGAGCGGCACCTGGGCGCCGAGCATCTCGACACGCTCAAGGCCCGCACAGGCGAGGTGCTCGTGCGCGTGAACATGGCGGAGCGGGGATCGTCGCCTGCTTCGCCTTCGTTGCTCGCCGAGTCGCAGGCGCTGTGCGCCGCCTTCCGCGCGCGCTACGGGCCGTTGCACTCGCGCGTGGTCGTGGCCGAGCGCGCGCGCCTCGGCGTGCTGCTCCAACTAGGCGTGGATTCGAGCGCCTTGCTGGCGGAGCGCCGCGTGCTCGTCGACGCCTACGACGCGGCGGGTGGACTGCCCAACCTCGAGTCCTTCGATCTGCGCAACGAGTTCACGGGCTGCTTGCTGGAGTCGGGCTTGGCGGAGGAAGCGTTGCGGCGCGCGAGGCGCACGCTGCAACTCGTCGCCGAGGCGCCGCTCGAGGCGGGCGTGCGCTGCCGCTTGCGCATCGCCGCCACCCTCGACATCGCCTCGGCGCAGCTCTTGCTGGGCCGGCGCGACGACTTCGCGGCGCAGCTCGACGCCCTCGACGCCCTCGCGGAGGGTCGCGGTCCGCGGCCGGAATCGCCGGAGCATCGGCCCGACGGCCACCTCGTCGAGACCAGGCGCCAGGTCGCCTTGGGCCGCGCGTTGCTGCTGGGCGACGAGGCGGCCGCCGCGCGCTCGGCGGCCGCCCTCGCCTTGCCCGTGGATGGGTCGGAGGTCGACTGCTCCCACTTGCCCGTGGTCTACGACCTGCTGTGCCTGCGGCTCCATCCGGCGCGCGAGGGTCGGCGCCTGGGAGCGGAAATCCGCGGCCTGGAGCGCCGTCTGCAGTCCTGCGGCGGCCCACAGTGGCGTTCTTGGCAAGCCCTGGGCCTCGTCACCGCCGAGGCCGCGCCCTTGCGCTGAGGCTTGACGCGATCCACGGCCTGCGCGAAGCACCCCGCGCCAGTCCAGCCGAGTTCGCCTGCTTGAAGTACCCTTGTCGACTGGACAAGGTGGGGCCGATCCGCCTCCTTCCATGGCGCAACCCTTCCCCCTGCATGCCGAGTCCGGTTCGGTCCAGCCCTCGCCGCGCGTCCAGGCCGAGCGAGCCTTCCATGTCTATCTGGACCAATCGCGCGCGGGCGAGGCGCCTGCGCTCGGCGCGTTCCTGGCCGGGTATGCGCCCGACGTGCGCGCGCACCTCGAGCAGATCCTCGAGGACTACATCTCCTTGCGCGGCGTGCTGCAGCCGCAGGCCGGCCTCATAGCGGCCGGTTCCGAGATCGGCCCGTTCCGGCTCGTGCGCGAGATCGGACGCGGCGGCATGGGTTGCATCTGGGAAGCGCAGCAACGCCTGCCACGCCGCATGGTCGCGCTCAAGATCCTCTACCCGCACCTGTCCTTCGTCGACCAGTCGTTGGAGAGATTCGAGAAGGAGGCGCGCGCCTGCGGACGCATCTCGCACGAGCACATCGTGGCCATCCACGAGGTGGGCGAGCACCAGGGACTGCATTGGATCGCGATGGAGCTCGTGCCGGGTGGCTTGTCGCTGGCCGACATGATCGCCGAGCTGCGCGAGCGCGGCGCGCCTGGCAAGGAACATTGGTCGCGCTGCGCGCGCTTGTTCCGCCAGATCGCGGCCGCCTTGTGGTGCGCGCACGAAGCGGGCGTGGTCCACCGCGACATCAAGCCGGGCAACATCCTGCTCACGCCGGAAGGCCAACCCAAGGTCGCGGACTTCGGGTTGGCGAAGATCCAGGACGACTTGACGCTCTCGCGATCGGGGCGCCTCTCGGGCACGCCGTACTACATGAGTCCGGAGCAGGCCGCCAGTTCGCGCCTGGGCGTCGACTTGCGCACGGACATCTACTCGCTGGGCGTGTCGCTGTACGAGACGCTCACGCTCGAGCGGCCGCACCAGGGCGAGACGCAGAGCGAATTGCTCGAGCGCATCCTGCTCGACGACGCGCCCGATCCGCGGCTCGTCGCCCCCGCGTTGCAGGAGGGCCTCGCCGCCATCGTGATGAAGATGATGGCCAAGCGGCGCGACCGCCGCTACTCGAGCATGGCCGCGGTGGTCGACGACCTGGATCGCTTCCTCGCGGGCGAGCCGCCGGCCGCGCGCGTGCGGGGCCCTCTCGGGCGCCTGTCGCGCGTCGTGCGACGCCAGAAGGCAACCGTGGCGATCGCCTGCGGGCTGGTCGCCGTCTTCGGGCTCGCCGCGGGGCTGTATCGGGACGCGGCTGCTTCGCGCGAGAGCACTACGAAGAGCGTCGACGACGCGTTGCAGTTGTCCAAGACCTACGGGAACATCGAGCGCTCCAACGACGAAGTCAGCCACGCGTTGGCCGAGACGATCGCCCAGCGCGCCGCGCACACCGCGGATCCAATGGAGGCCTTCGGCCTGCACTTCGACTCCGCGCGCCTGTTGTTGGCCGTCGGCGACTTCGACGGCGTGTTGCGCCGTCTGCAAGCGGCCGATGGGCGGGTGCCGAGCGAGCACCAAGACGTGGGCATGCGGTCGCTCGTCCTCGACGCGCGGGCGCGCGCCTTGGAGGGCTTGTTCCGCGCCGAGGATCGCCAACTCGTCCTGCGCGAGTCGCATGCGAGCACGCGCGTCCTCGCGCTCGACGACTTCCGTCGCGCGCGCGATGTCGCCTTGCTGGCGGCGAGCTCGATCGGCCTGGGCCGCCCGCGCGAGGCCGAAGAGGCGCTGGCTTCCATGCCCGGATTGCGTTCCATGTTGCTGGACCGCTGCCTGCGCCTGCAGCGCAACCTGGGCCCACGCGCAGCGACGGTGATCCAGACGCGGCTCCTGCTCGGCGAGTTGGACGCCGCGTGCGGGGCGCCGGAGCACGGCGAGGAGGCCGCGCGGCATTTCGACGACGCCGTGTGGGAACTGCGTCGCTCGAAGGGAGAACTCGATTGGAGCTACATGCACTCCGCGTGGCGTCGCGAACGCGCGGCATGGCGCTCGGTCCCTAGATCCACGGACGACGCGGCCTTGTCGCGGCTACTGCAGTTGCGCGCCAACGCCGAGCAGTCGGGTCGCCACCGCTTGCTGGTCGCGAGCCTCGATGTCGAATTGGCGCATGTGCAAGCGAGCGCCAAGCGGCACGAGGAATCCGCGACCACCGCGCGCAGCGCGTTGGTGGCGTTCGGCGAGCAATCCGCGCGGCACCCCTTGGCCCTCGAGGCGCAGGGAGCCCTGGCCAACGCGCTGCTCGCGACTGGCGAAGCCAAAGGCGCGTTGCTCGCGGCCGAAGCGCACTGCGCTGGCTGGCGCCTGCTCGCGGAGGATGGCTCCGCCACGCGACTGGCGGCGGATCTGCTCTGGGTGCGCTGCGCCCTCCTCGCGCATGGCGGACAACACGCGGGCGCGCTCGAGAGGATCCGCGAACTCGAACTCGCACTGGATCGTCGCGCCAGCGAGCCGAAGCCCGCCGATTGGATCTGGGTCGTCGGCGAAGGCGCGCGCATCGAAGAGGTGCGCCAGGACTTGGCGCGCGTGCAGAGCGACTTGGCGCGGGACTAGTACGCGACGCGAGGCTGGGTCGACAGGGGAGAGAGGGTAGGTGCGCGAAGGGCGGCCTCGGCGCGCGCCCGCGCCTCACCAGCCCAGCGCCAAGCCATCCTTGCGCGATTCGCTGGCGCCGATCCACACGCCGCGCTCGGTGGCGCGCATGACGGCCTGGTAGCCGCCGTACTCGCCGTCGTTCCAGCCGACCACGTGCCCGCGCCGCAGCAGCGCGCGCACGACCTCCCAGTCGTGCCCGGACTCGAGCTGCACCCGGCCGCCATCGACCATGCGCTCGCCGGTGGGCTCGCTCGAACCCTCGGGGTGGATGCGCGGCGCGTCGCCGGCTTCCTGCAAGTCCAGGTCGAAGTCGACCAGGTTGACGACGACCTGCGCGTGGCCCTGCGGCTGCATCGCGCCGCCCATCAAGGCGAACGCGACCCACGGTTCCTCGCCGCGCGTCAGCATGCAGGGGATGATCGTGTGGAACGGACGCTTGCCCGGCGCGTAGGTGTTGGCGCGCCCGCGCGCCAAGTCGAACATCTCGCCGCGATTTTGCAGCACGAAGCCATGGTCCGCGACGGACACGCCGCTGCCCATGCCGCGGTAGTTGCTCTGAACCAGGCTGACCATCATCCCCGACTCGTCGGCCACGGCGAGGCAGATGGTGTCGCCTTGCTCCAGCGCCGGGTTGCCGGCCGCGACGCGCTTGGCGCTCCGTGCGCCGATCAGCTCGGCGCGTTCCGCGCAGTAGTCATCGGAGACCAGTCCCGCCACCGGCACTTCGACGAAGGTGGGATCGGCGTACCAGCGCGCGCGATCCTCGAAGGCGAGCTTCTTCGCTTCGACGAAGTGGTGGATGTAGTCCTCGCTGGCGCGTCCCATGGCGCGCACATCGAAGCGTTCGAGCATGCCGAGGATCTGCAGCGCGGCGACGCCCTGGCCCGGGGGCGGCAGTTCCCACACGCGCACGCCGCGGTAGTCGAGCGACACCGGCGTGGTCCAGCTGGCGCGGTGGGCGGCGAGGTCGGCGAGCGAGAGGAAGCCGCCCGCCGCGCGCGTCGACTCGACGATGGCGTTCGCGGTCGCGCCTTCGTAGAAGCCCGCGCGCCCCGCGTGCGCCACGCGCGCGAGCACCTTGGCGAGGCCTGGGTTGCGCCACAGCTCGCCCTTCTTCGGCGCGCGGCCCGCGATCGTCATCTCGGCCGCGAAGTTCGCCTCGCCCGACAAGCGCGCCACGCTGCGTTCCCAGTAGTGCGCGACGAGGTCTGCCACCGGCACGCCCTGCGTCGCGGCCTCGATGGCGGGCTCGAGGACCTTCTCCAGCGGCAGCTTGCCATGGCGCGCGTGCAGCGCGATCCAGCCCTCGACGCAGCCCGGCGTGGAGATGGGCAGCGGTCCGAAGGAGGGGATGCGCGCGAGTCCGCGCTGCTCGAACTCCTCGAGGGGAAGCTCGCGCGGCGCGGCGCCGCTGCTCTCGAGGCCCTCGACGCGCTTCTCCCTTGGATTCCACACCATGGCGAAGAGGTCGCCGCCCACGCCGCAACCAGTGGGCTCGGCCACGCACAAGACGGCGTTGGCCGCGATGGCGGCGTCGGCCGCGCTGCCGCCGGCGCGCAGGATGTCCAGCCCGGCCAGCGTCGCCTGCGGGATGCTCGTGGCGACCATGCCACGCGCGCCGTAGGCGACGCTGCGCGTCTGGAAGCTCGAACCGGTGACGCGGTCGCCGGCGGGAGTGGCAATCAGGCTGGCGCAAAGCAACGCGGCGATCATCTTCGTCCTCCGAGAGGGGCGAGGATGACCGCCGCGCGGTCTTGGCGCCAGAGGCGGGCGGCGAACCGTCGGCGGTCAGCGCGTGATGCCGGTCACCGACAAGCCGCTGGGCTGCAGGCCGACGAGCACGTTCGTCTGGTTGGCGAGCGTGCCGTCGCCTTGGATCTGGTAGGGCGTCATGTCGTCGCCGCCGGCGTTGAGCGCGTAGAGCAAGTCGTTGCCCGGCGCCAACGAGAGGGCCACGGGGTTGGCGCCGGCGGTGGCGGCCCAGCTGCCCGGCTCCAACTCGCCTTCGAGACCAACGCGGTTGCGCGTGACCATGCCGAGGCCGGCGCCGCCCTTGTAGGCGATGTAGCCCCACTTGCCGTCGGCCGAGAAGGCCACCGCGCAGGGCTCGGGACCGAAGGCCGGCGAGGCGTCGGTGCGCGGCACGAGCGCTCCCGAGGCGCGCACGATCTCGAAGCGCGAGACGAGGCCCAGGCCGGGCATCGGCAGTTGCATCCAGCGCGCCGAGGGATGGAAGGCGATCTGCGACGGCATGTCGGCGAGCTGCATGGAAGCGCCGGCGAAGGCGAGTCCCGTGCGCGCGTCGGCGCGGTAGATGTTCATCGTCGGGGACGATTGGCCCGCTCCGGCGACCAGCACGTAGATGAACTCGCCGGTCGGATCGACGGCCACCTGGCGCGGGTGCGCGCCGGTCGCGCTGGCGCCAAGGTGCGCGAGCTCGCCGGTGACCTGGTCGATCGCCCATGCGTGCAGCTTGCCGTTGCCTTCGACGCCTTCTTCGGCGACGCCGTAGAGGAAGCGTCCCGACAGCTCGACGGCGATGTGGCGGATGCGGCCGAGGACCGACACGTCGCCGGCGCGCGGCGTCAGCGCGCCGCTCGTCGGATCGACGGCGTAGCGCGAGATCGCGCCATCGGCGGCGTTGACGACGAAGGCGTGGCGCAAGCGCGCGTCGAGCACGATGGAGGACGGCGTGCGGCCAGGCAACTCGACCGCGCCCGAGTGGTCCACGCTGCCGTCCGAGCCGTCGATGGTGTACGAAGAGACCTGTTCCGACTCGGTGGCCACCACGTGCACGAAGCAGGGCAGCCAGACGGACGGGCGATCGCCCACGGCGCAGCCGATCTTGTTGGGCGTGCCGCGCAGCGCGAAGGAGGTGTCCTTGGCCGGCGGTTGCGAGCCGTCGCCGAGCATCCAACTCGCCAATTCGCGCGAACCGCGCGAGATCGTCAACAGTCGCTCGCCCAGCGTGTCCACCACGACTTGCACAGGCTCTAGGCCGGCGGGCTGGCTCGAGACCTCCGCCACCTGCAGCGTCGCTTCGTCGATGCTGAAGCAACGCAAGCTGCCCTCGCCGCGAGCCACCGTGTAGAGGCGCGGCTCGAAGGGATGCACCGCCAGCGAGCACACGCCATCGCCGGCCGGCCTGAGTTGGATGCCGTTGAGCGTACCCGTGTCGTCGTAGCCAAGCACGACGAGGGCGTCGAAAGCGTCGAGCGTGGCATAGAGCACTTGGCGATTGGGGTCGGCGACGAGCGTGCTCGGACGACCACCGTAGAGCTTGAAGGGCTGGCCGCGCGGGACCAGCCCGCCGCGCGAACCCACCGCGTAGGTCTGCACGCTGCTGCCGGCGCCGTTGCCGGGCGCGCCGGAAGTGGCGACGAACAGGAAGCGTCCACTGGCGTCGAAGGCCAGCGAGGTCGGACGCGTGCCCGTCGGCACGGTGGCTTCGAGGCGCTCGAGCACTCCGAGAACGGGATCGAAGGCGAAGCCCACGAGCAGGTCCTGCTCGAGATCGACCGCGTACAGGAGTCTGCCGCCGGGATGGATGGCCACGGCGTGCGGGCCGGCGCCCAGCTCGTCGACATCCACCTTGGTCAGGCGCCCCGACTCGACGTCCAGGCTCCAAGTCGTGATGTTGCCGCTGGCCTCATTGGGCGAGAAGGCCCAGTTGCCCAAGGGGTGGACTAAAAGTTGCCCGGGCGCCGCTTCGCCCACCGAGGTCGCCGAGAAGTCGCGGCGCGCGAGGCCGCCGTCGAGCGCGTCGTAGGTGAAGGCGCTGATCGTGTCGTCGGCGTCCGAGCTGACATAGGCGAAGCGGATGGGGTCGGCCACCGCCACGCGCAGCGCGCGCTCGGCGATGCCGTGGAGCGAGGAGGCGCGCACCGTGTACCAAGCGCGCGGGGACGCCGCGGTCGGCTGACCCGACACGACGCCGGTGCCCGGATCGAGGACGAGGCCCGCGGGCAGCGCCGGCTCGACCGTCCACGACCAATCGGCCGCATCGATCTCGGGCGCCATGGGCGCGAGAGGCGCGCCGGTCGCGAGCACCAAGTCGTCGTTGGCGTAGGCGAGTTCGAGCTCGGGAACGGTCGACGAACCACTGCCGCCCTTCCCGCACGAGGCGACGCAGGCGGCGATTAGAAGTGCTTGGGCGTGCAGGGAGAATCGAAAAGCGGCGGTGGTCATGGAAGTCAGGTCCCTAGTCGTTGAGCGAGGCAGCGACCCCCCTCGCCCGGCCGTTGCGGTTGCCGGGAACCTGGGTTCGTAGGCGGGAGGGCTGCGAGTGCGCGCCCACCTCGATCCAGATTCACACAACGATAGCCGATGGCTTTGAATTAAGGAAAGTGCAATTTATTTGAAATCAACAAGCATGTAAGTCGCACATGCTTAAGCCGGAAATTTGTTCACTGTAAAAGGTGGTTGCAACTGATTCTGCGGGCGCGCGCCAGCCCATGTAGGGACGCTCGGAAGCCGTTTCCACGAAGGACTTGCGGGGTAGGTGCAGACAGGCAGTTCGCCGCCCGCGCCCTTCCACCGCGGCCAGAAAACCGGACGCTCTTCGCGCGCCGCGAGGATGCACCCGGCGCGTACCCGCGATCGGCCCGGGCTTGCCATCGGCCGCAGCTTGGAACACCCCTCCGCAGGGCGTCGGGCCAGGTCAGTCGCCGCTCTGGCGGCGCTGGAGGAGCTTCTGCGCCAGGGCGCGGCTCTTGATCACGCACTGGTCGGAGTTGTCGTACTCGAACCGGCCGAAGCGACCCAGCTGGGTGATTCCGTGTCCTTCGAGCCATGACAAGGCGGCTTGACGCCGCGCGGCGTAGCCGTGGTCGAACACGACGTAGGCTTGGCGGATCTCGCTGCGGTCCGTGAACAGCACTTCGTCGCGCCGCGCGATTCCGGCCTGCACCAGGCCTTCGACCACCTCGTGCTCGAGCTGCGCTCCGGGATAGGGGGCTCCGCCGCGCACGGTCACTTCGCACAAGAAGGAGCTCTTGCCCGCCGGCGCGAGGTGCGGCGAGTAGTTCGACATGTACGTCACGCGGTTGGCGGGTCCTTGGGAAGCGTGCGGCAGGTAGATCCACGACAACGGGGGGTGCTCTGGGCGGTCGAGCGCCACGAGGATGCAGACGATGCCGTTGTACTCGAGCTCGCGGCAAGCGCGCGCCACATCGTCGGGCATCCCCCGCACGATCGCGGGCATGTCCGTCAAGGACAGGGTCGAGACCACGCAGTCGTGGAGCTCGCCGTCCACGCTCCACGACGAACCCGACTGTTCGACGCACTCGACCCGGCGACCGAGCTTGACGCGCGCGGCGAGCTGCGCGTGCAACGCGTCGGTGATCGCCTGGAAGCCGCCTTGCAGTGGATAGTGGAACACCGACTGGTGCGTGTAGCCCTCGGTGCGGATGCCCACCGACGAGCGCAACACGTCCTCGACGGGCGCGTCGGGCACGCGGCCCGCGACCCAGTCCGAAGTCAGCTCGTGCATCGCGCGCTTCCAGACCTTCTCGTTGTAGGGGTCCATGAAGTGCTCGGCGATGCCCGCGCCGAAGCGCCAACGCACCCATGCGCCGAACTCCTTCGGAGCGCTCGTGCCGCGCGAGGCGCGATCGTGCCAGGCGTTGACGTAGCCGCGCAGGCACTCGAAGTTCGCCTCGGGCGGCAGGTCGCCGAGGCCGTTCTCGAAGGGGTAGTTCACCCAGCGCTGGCCGTAGCGGATGCGCGTGTGGCGCTCGACGCTGGTGAAGCGCTCGAGCCCGCCACCTTGCTGGAGGATCCAATCCAGCGCGGGCTTGTCCTTCGAGTACAGGATGTGCCCGCCGGAGACATCGTAGGTGTAGCCATCGACCGTCTTCGAGCGGCACAGACCGCCGGCCACGGGCGAGGCTTCGTAGAGGGTCAGGTCGTCGGCTGGCACGCCGCCCTCGACGAGGAAGCGGGCGAGCGACAGGCCGGACACGCCGGCGCCGAGGATGGCGATCTTCACGCTGGTGGCTCCATGCCTCGAACGAGGCGCCGAAGAGGATAGCCGCGCTTCAGCGCGAGCGCACCAGACGCTCGCGTGGGATGCCCAGCGACTCGAGCCGATCGTGCATCTCGCAGAGCCAGCGGCGGCCGTCCTCGACGTAGCCCGCGGTGGGGAGGACCTCCGGAGCCACGGCGCCGAAGTGGCGGTTGAAGCCCTGCATCGAGAGCTCGCGGGCGTACTTGGCCCGGCACGAAGCCAGCGCCACCGGCAAGGACAGCGCTTCGGCGCGCTCGACGAAGCGCACCTCGGCGCGCCGCCCCTCGTCGTCGTCGAGTTCGTAGCGCGAATCGCCCGGTGCTTCGCCGAGCATCAGCACCCGCGTTCCCGGCAGGCTGGCGGCCAGCAGGCGCCCGTAGTGCGCGCGACCGCCTTGGCGGTCGACCACGACCGAGAGGCCCGCGGCGCCATGGTCGCGCCAGAGGATGCGCAAGGCCGCCGCGACCTCCTCCCAGACCGTGGCGCCCTTCGAGCCGGTGCGCTCGAACGAGCGGTTGAGCTCCGCCGGCGTCGTGGCGCGCGAACCCAGCGCGACCAGCTCGATGCCGGCCGAGCCCGCTCGCGCCGCGAGCAAGCGCGCCATGTCGTCGCGCCACAGGAGCTCCGTCTCGTCCAGCTCGCCTTGGGCGAGGCTGCAGGGCGCCGACGACCACCAAGGCTCGCGCTCCAGCTCCTCGTTCCACAGCTCGCCAGCCGCGCGCGCGAACCATGCGCGCGCGTCCTCGGGTGCCGGTAGGCCGCGCAGCGCTTCGAAGCAGCGCACCACGCGTTCGAGCCGCAGCGCCCCGCGCGAGGTGCGCGACCAGACCTCCTTCGAGTCGGCCACCGCCAACGCGTCGAGCGCGGTGGGCTCGCGCGACACCGCCGGGGCGAGTTCGCGCCACAAGTCGACGAGGCGCGCGGGATCGTCGGCGCGGAAGGCGCACCAGCCCAGCGTGTACGGCCCGAGCAGCGGCCCGAGCCCGGCCTCGTCGATCCCCGCCACCACGCGCGCGCGCAAGCCCTCGCGCGGCGCAGGCGCGAACAAGCCGGAATCGTCGGCCTTGCGGCGCGCGGCCATCCTGCGACTCAACCCGCGCGCCGCGCGTCGGGCAGCGGATCGCGCCTGTCGCGGCAACGCCACAGCATCACGAGCGCGAAGGCGCCGACCACCAGCGAGACTAGCTGCGAGGTCGAGATCGTGCCGTCGAACCACAGTCCGCGCACCGCATCGCCGCGCAGCATCTCGACGCCGAAGCGCAGCACGCTGTAGGAGAGCAGCACGACCAGCGAGACCTGGCCGGCGTATCGGCGCCGCTTGAGCACCTGCCAGCCGATGAAGGCCACGATCAGCGCCTTGATGCTCATCAAGGGCTGCGTGGCCCACAACAGCTGGCCCGCGTTCTGCAGGCCGAACAGGCTCTCGGGCGGCAGCGGATCGGGCACGCGCAGCGTGGCGGGGAAGGGCAACCAGCTCCACGCCTCGGGCACGAGCTTGCCATGGTCGTCGCCCACCAGGAGGCAACCCACGCGGCCCACGGCCTGTCCGCAGAAGCCCGCGACCAAGCCCAAGTCGAGCGCATGCACCGGCGCGACGCCCAACTGCCGCGCGCGCCACATGCCGAGGCCGATCGCGCCCAACATTCCGCCGTACATCACGAGTCCGCCCTGCCACACGTAGAAGATCGACAGGGGATCCTCGAGGAAGCCTTGGCCGACCTGGCTGCCTTGCAGCGTCTCGACCACCACGTACATGGCGCGCGCGCCGAGGATCACGCCGAACACGATCCAGGTCGTGATCGAGGCGTAGCGCTGCGGATCGCCGTGCGGGTCCTGGCCGAAGCGCGCCGCCAGCCGCCCGAGGATCCACGAGCCCAGCAGGAAGCCCAGCGCGACCATGGCGCCGAAGGCGCGCACCTTGAAGCCGGCGATCTCGAACAGGATCGGATGCATGCGGGGATGTTAGCCAGCCGAGGGCTGTGAAGCTCGCGCGTGCGCGCGGCGTCGTCGGCCGCTATCCTCTGCGCCCCGCACGCGGCCAGGGCCGCGCCGGCGCCGTCCCGTCCAGCGTGGAGGGACGCAACGTTCGAGTCGTTGGGCGCGGCCTCCGCTGGCGGCGCGGAAGGAACGCCATGCACGCAGACTCGCGAGGACTAGACGACCCCTTCGAGGCGACCGGGATCGGCGCGGAGGACGCGGGCGACGAGGTGGTTGGACCCGACGTGGTTGGCCCCGAGGAGACCGGAGGACCGGACGACGAGGAGTCGGGCGGCAAGGAGTCCGACGCCCCGCAGGTGGACGAACTCGAGGGCCGAGTCGTCGCCGACGGCGACGATTCACGCGGCGCCGTGCGTCGTCGAGTCCCGCGCGGTGGCGAGGAGCCGATGCGCCCACAGGTCAAGCTGTACCTCGAGGGCCGCTACCGCAAGCTCGTGCGTGATCTGCCGCAGACGGTGTTCTTCTGTCCCGAGTGCAAGGGCCACCCGCGTCGTCGCAGGAAGTGCGAGCGTTGCGAGGGATTCGGCAAGTTGACGCGCGATTCGGTGCAGGAGCTCGTGGCCTGGGTCGCGGGCGGGTTCTACAAGACGCGCAAGCAGAAGTTCCACGGCGCGGGACGCGAGGATGTCGATGTGCGCATGTTGGGCGAGGGCCGGCCCTTCGTGCTCGAGCTCGTCAATCCCAAGGTGCTGGACGTGGATCTCGCCGAGGTGGAGGCGGAGATCAACCGCCGCAACGCGGGACGCCTCGAGGTGCGTGGACTGCACCACGCCGACAAGTCGCGCGTGCGCTTCCTCAAGGAGACTCCGCACAAGAAGGAGTACGGCGTGCTCGTGGAGCTCGAGCAACCCGTCGACGACGAGCGTCTCGCCGCGCTGGTCGGGCCGCGCCGCACGATCGTGCAGCAGACGCCCGCGCGCGTCGCGCACCGCCGCGCCGACAAGGCGCGCGAGCGCTGGATCGAGATCACGTCCGTCGAGCGGCGCGCCGATCTCGTCCTGCACGTCGTCATGCGCACCGAGCACGGCACGTACGTGAAGGAGGCGGTCAACGGCGAGGGTGGCGCTACTCGGCCCTCCTTGGCGGAGCTGCTCGGCGTGCCCTGTCGCTGCGCGGAACTCGATGTGCTCGAGATCCTCGACTTCGACGCGCCCTCCACGCTGGCGGGGCCGCGCGAGGAGGCCTTCGGCGCAGGCTTGTGAGGGCGCGGGTATCCGGCGCGTGTATCCTTGGAGGCGCCATGCGCTCGCTCCTTCGTTCGTCCCTCGTCGCCCTGCTGGTCGTCGCCTGCGTGCAGCCGCCGCCCGTCGACGAAGTTCCGCGCGCCATCCCGCGTCCGACGGAGCATCGCCTCGACGAGGGCGCCGAGCGCGAGCACAAGACCTCGCGCAAGCGCTGGATCGAGTCGCTGCACAAGGCGGCCGAGGGCGTCGATTGGCGCGCCATCGAGCGCCAGAACCAGCAACGCGAGGAAGCACGTCGCCGCGCCTTCGCGCAATCCGCGGCGCTGATCCCGTCGCGCTGGAGCGAGGTCGGATCGAAGAACCAAGCGGGGCGCATGCACTGCGTGCAGCGCTCGCCCTCGGTGCCGGGCCGCATCTACGCTGGTTCGGCGCTGGGCGGCGTGTGGCTGGGCAACGAGAACGGCACGGGCTGGACGCCGATCGGCGACAACATCGCCGGCGGCGCGCATTGGATCGAGGTGCTGCCGCCCGAGGCCGCCGGAGGAGAGGAGATCGTGCTCGCCGCCACGGATGGCGGCAAGGTCTCGGTCACGCGCGACCGCGGCGGCTCGTGGGCTCAACCCGCGGGCTTGCCGACCTTGAGCTCGTGCCGCGGCGTCGCCAAGCTCGCCACCACGCCGCCGACCTTGCTCGTCTACGGCCAATACAACCCGGGCGGCGGCGCGCGTCCGGGGCTGTTCGCCTCGACCGATGGCGGGCGCACCTTCGCCAATCGCTGGACTGGCAACGCCAACCACCAGGGCGGCATCTGGGTGCCGCGCGTCGGCGCCGCCGCCGCGACGGATGTCTACATCCTGCACCGCGGGCAGGTGCTCAAGTCGACCACCGGTGGCGCGAATCCAGTGGTGGTCGGCACGCTCGACGCGACCGCCTCGCAAGGCTGGCTCGCGGGCAGCGAAGCGGGTGCGCCGCGACTCTACGCGATCCAGCGGATCGGCGCCGCGTGGCGCCTGTACTCGTCGACCAACGCAGGCGCGACGTGGAGCCACGTGCACACTCCCACCGATGTGTGGGAAGGCACGTTGTGCGCCTCGATCACCAACTCGCAACTCGTGGCCTACGGCGGCGTCGAGACATGGCGCTCGACCAACGGTGGCGCGAACTTCGCCAAGGTCAACGCCTGGGGCGACTACTACGGCAATCCCGCGCAGCGCCTGCACGCCGACATCCCGGGCATCTTCGCGCTGCCCGACGGAGCGGGCGAGATCTGGTACATCGCCACCGACGGCGGCTTGTACGAGAGCCGCACGCAACTGTCCACCGTGCAGAACTTGTCGTTGTCGGGCTTGGGCGTGTCGCAGTACTACTCGACGCACACTTCGCGCACGAGTCCGACGCTCATCGTCGCCGGCGCGCAGGACCAGGGCTACCAGCGCGGCTTCCTCGCGCCTCCGACCGGCAACGGGCCATCGACCAACTTCGCGCAACTCATCTCCGGCGACTACGGGCACCTGACTTCCTCGGACGGCACGCACAACCTGCTCTACAGCGTGTACCCGGGCTTCGTGCTCGTGCAGCAGGGCGAGGCCAATCCGCAACTCCTCTCGCCCTATGTCAACTTCCCGAGCGGCGCCACGAACGCCTGGCTGCCGCCGATCCACGCGGACCCGACCGACGCGACGGCCTTCTTCTTCTGCGGCAACACTCTCTGGCGCCATCGCCGCACGACCGGCAACAACTGGCCCGCGACGCAGTGGACGACCAGCAACCTGCTCGACGGTGGCGCGAGCTACGTGTCGCAGCTCGCCTTCGCGCCCTCGAATCCCCAGCGCGCGTACTGCGTCAACAACGCCGGACGCGTCTACCGTTCGCTCGACCGCGGCGTCACCTGGACCTTGGCGAGTTCGAGCGGTCCCGCGCCGCACTACTTCTACGGCAACGCGCTGGCTGTGCACCCGACGAACCCCGACGAGGCGGTCGTGGGCGGCTCGGGCTACTCGACGGCAGCCGCGCGGCGCACCACGGATGGCGGGTCGACCTGGAACCCCATCGGCACCGGCCTGCCGCCGACCTTGATCTACGACTTGGCGTACGGAAGCGATGGTTCCGTCTACGCCGCCACCGAAGCGGGTCCGTACCGCTGGCATCCGAGCCTCGGCTCGTGGCAGAACCTGGCCGAGCCCGGCGTGCCCATCACCCTGTTCTGGTCGGTGGAGGTGGTCGAGGACGGCACGGTGGCGCGCTTCGGCACCTACGGCCGCGGCATCTGGGACTGGCGCATCGGACCTCCCTCCGCAGCGGCGGCCTTCGTGGCGTACGGGCAGGGACTGGGCGGCGCCAACATCCTCTCGCTCGACACGCAGACCTTGCCGTTGCTCGGCACCACCGTGGTCTTCGATGTCGTCTCGCCCAACCTCGGCGTGCGCTCGGGGATCCTCTTCACGTCGATCTTCGGCGGCTCCGCGAGCTTTGGCGGCGGCACGGTGCTGTGCGATCCCGTGCAATCGACGCGGCGCTTCCTGCTCGACGACACCGGCATGGGGCAGGTGCGCTTCGCCGTGCCCAACGATCCGACGCTGGTCGGCACCAGCCTGTACTTCCAGGCCATGGTCTTCGACTCGACCGTCGGGCAGGGCCACGCCTTCAGCAACGGACTCGAGGCGCGCTTCGGCTACTGAGCGTCGCGTGGACGCGCGCCTTCACAGGACGGTGCCGATGATCTCGGTCTCGAAGACCAGCTCGCCGCCGTAGTAACCCTGCGCGGAGTAGATGAACATGCGCGAGCGCACCTTCAACGGCTTGCAGGCGTAGAGCATCGTGCCAGCGGGCTCGACCGCTCCTCGAAAGCGCGTGCCGTCCATGCCGGCGAAGCCGAGGAAGCCGTCGAAGCCCGGCGTGCGCTCCATGTAGTCCCAACTGCACAGTTGCGCGGCCGACTCGCACATCAAGACGCCGGGGAACAACGGGCGCCCGGGGATGTGGTCGTCGGCCCACCAGTCGTCGGCCCGGATCTCCTTCCAAGCCACCGAGGGCGCGCCCTGCGCGTCGTGGCAGGCGATGCCGTCGAGCAAGGCGAGCCGTCCGGCTTGCTTGAGGCGCGCGTAGATCGCCGCCTTGGTGGCGTAGGGCCGGGAAAGGTCGCAGGACGCAGGGGAGATCAGCGGCTCGGAGGGCATGGCGCCAGAGTCTAGGAGGCGAAGCCCCGCGGCGACCAGCACCGTTCCGGCGGCTACCATCCGCGCCATGACGAACGACGAAGCGCGGCGTGGCCACGGCGAACTCGATCCCGCCACCTTGTGCGTGCATGGTGGTTGGCGGCCCGACGAGGCGCAGCGCGCCGCCGTGCTGCCGCTGGTGCGTTCCTCGACCTTCCAGTTGTTCGACGACGCCTACGCCGCGATGGTCGAGGGACGTGCGGACGAGGCTTGGATCTACTCGCGGCTGAGGAACCCCACGCTCGACGCGGTGCAGGAGAAGCTCGCCGCGCTCGAGGGCGCCGAACGCGCCTTGCTCTTCGCCTCGGGCATGGCGGCGATCCACGCGGCGACGCTCGCTTGCGTGGGCGCCGGCGATCGCATCGTCGCGCCGCGTTCGGTCTACGGCTCCACGTGGGACCTGTTCAAGAACCTGCTCGGTCCGCTGGGCGTGCGCACGGACTTCGTCGACCAGGAAGACGAAGCGGCCCTGCTGCGCGCGCTCGACGCGGGACCGGTGCGGCTGGTGTGGGCCGAAAGCCTGTCCAACCCGACCATGGCGGTGGCCGACCTGCCGCGGCTCGCCGCACACGCCCACGCGCGCGGCGCGCGGCTCGTGGTCGACGCCACCTTCGTGTCGCCGCTCCTGCAGCGGCCGTTGGCGCTCGGCGCCGACTTGGTGGTGCACTCGGCCACGAAGTACCTCGCCGGCCACTCCGACCTCGTGGGGGGCGTGGTCTGCGGCGGCGCGGACCTCGTCAAGCAGTGCTTCCGCAAGCTGCAGCTCGCGGGCGGCTGCATGGATCCCCAAGGCGCTTGGCTGCTCGATCGCGGCGTGAAGACCCTGCACCTGCGCATGGCGCGCCATTGCGAGGGCTCGCTGCGCTTGGCGCGCCGCATGCAAGCGCACCCGGACGTGCTGCGCGTGCTGCACCCCGGGTTGGAGTCGCATCCTCGACGCGAGCTCGCCGCGCGCCTCCTGCCGCGCGGCTCCGGCGGCATGTGGTCGATGGTGCTGGCGGGCGGCGACGCGCGCGCGCTGCGCTTCGTGCGCGCCCTGCGGCTCGCGCTCGAGGCCTCGAGCCTCGGCGGCGTCGAGACGCTCGTGTCGCTGCCGTTCAACACGAGCCACGCGCGGCTCGACGAGCGCGAGCGCGTCGCCGCCGGCATCGCACCCGGCTTCGTGCGCGTCTCGACCGGCATCGAGGAGCACGAGGACCTCGCGCGCGACTTCGAGGCCGCGTTGTCGGCTTCGCGCGGCGCCTGACTCGCGCCGGCGCGGCCTTTGTCAACTTTACTTGACGATGGCCGCGCTCAGCGCGTCGGCAGCTCGACCACGCGGTTGGTGGTCGAGCGCGCGGCCACCTCGACCACGAAGTCCGTGGCTCGCCCATCGGCCGACAGCACCTGCAAGCGCCACTCGCCGGGCCACAACCAGCGCTCGACCAAGCGCCCCGAGGCGTCGGTGCGGCCGCGCAAGGCGCCTTGCGGGTCGCCGAAGCCCGTGATGCGCGCATCCACCGCCGGCGCGCCGCCCGGCTCGCGCACCTCGAGTTCGAGCGCGCCGCAAACGGGGAGTTGGCGCCGCGGCGCGCGCAGGCTGGGCGCGGCGAAGTCGACTTCCAAGGGCTGCAGGAGCGGCGCCTCGGGCGGGCCGGTCCAGATGCGGTGCATGCCATCGACCACTTCGTCGAAGCGCCACGCTCCGCGTTGGTCGCTGCGCGCCTCGCGGCGTTCGCCGTGCGCCTCCAGCACGACGAGCACGCCTTCGGCGGGTTCACCCGCGGCATCGACCAGCTCGCCGTCGATCAGTCCGGGAGGATCGAGCCGCAGCACCACATGGGCGTCGGGCGAGCCGCGCACGAGCAGGACGTCGGCGCGCGTCGAGTTCAACCCGCGCGCCTCGACGCGCACTTGCCACGCCGCCAGCGGCAGGTCGGGCACCTCGAACTCGCGCTCGCCGGCGGCATGCTCGACGCGCGTGGTGCGCGCCCGGTCGCGCCCCAGGTTCCAAGGATGCGGCTCGAGCACCAGCGTCCACTCGCGCGGCATCTCCACGCGTGTTCCGAGCACGATCTCGCCGCGCAATCGTCCGCGACCCTCGAAGCGCTCGCGCGCGGGGATGGCGCCGGCCTCGACGCGCTCGACGCCACGAGGAGCCTCCAGCAGGCTCGGAGAGGAACGCACCTGCGCAGGCATCGCGCTCGACGACGCCTCGATGGCCTCGCGCGGAGTCGCGCGACTCCGCCACGACCATGCCACCACCAAGGCGCCCGCCACGACGAGCGCCGAGAGCAGCGCGGCGCGCGTGGCGCCACTCAGATGCGACCTGTAGGCTTTCATCCCTCGCAAGCGCGGTCCCGGCGGAGACCGGAGCGCGCCGACGCCGCAGATCCTAACCCTCGCGCCAGCCATGATCTTCCTACGGGCCTTCCTGATCCTCGCCACCGCCTGCCTGGCTTGCCTCCCGCTGCACGCCGCGGCCCAAGCCAAGCAAGGCCGGGTCGTGGTGTTGGGCTTCGACGGCGCGGACGCCGAGCGCGCGCGGACCCTGATGGACGCCGGGCGCCTGCCGCACCTGTCCAAGCTGCGCGCTCAGGGCACCTTCGCGCCGCTCTTCTCGACCGTGCCGGCGGAATCGCCCGTGGCCTGGGCCAGCGCCAACTCGGGCGCCAACCCGGCCAAGACCGGGATCCCCGGCTTCGTCAAGCGCGGCTGGTCGAACGGCTTGCCCGCGCCCGACCTCGGCTTCAAGGGCTCCGAAGCGCGTCCCTTCGCCAGCGCGGTGCAAGGCGGGTTGCTCGGCTGGCTTGGCGGCACGCCGGCTTGGCTGCGCGCGACCTTTGTGTTCCTCGGCGCGCTCGTGGTGTTCGGCGCGTTGTTCTCGCTGCTCTTGAAGTTGCGTCCCAAGGCCGCGCTGCTCTTCGCCGCGCTGCTTGGCGCCCTCGGCGCCACGGGCGCGGTGCTCGCCGGGCGCTGGCTGCCCGCGGAGATCGAGGGCGTCGTGACGAATCCGGTCAAGACCAGCGAGTTCTGGGAGGAGGCCGCCCGCGCCGGGGTCAAGAGCGTCGTCATCGACGCGGCGATGAGTTGGGATCGTCCCGACGTGGAGAACCTCGAGCTCCTCGCGGGCCTCGGCGTGCCCGATGCGCGCGGCCAGTACGGCGATTGGTTCGTCTACACCGACGCGCAGAACGTGTTCCGCCGCGCGCCGGAAGGCCAGGCCACCTCGACCGGCGGCAAGGTGTTCCGCATCGACTTCCGCGAAGGTAGAGCCAAGAGCTTCGTGTACGGTCCGCTCGACCACAAGCGCATCGCCGAGGCGCGCGCCGAGCTGGTCGAGATCGCCGAGAAGCTCGGTCGTCCCGGACTGTCGGACGCGCGCGTCGACGAGCTGCGCGCGCGCCGCGCGGAGCTGGAGGACCAGTTGCTGCCCGAGCTGCTCGCGCACACCTCGAGCGAAGCCGGTCGCGTGTCCTTGCCGCTCGAGGTGCAGCAGGACGGCGACGCGTGGAAGGTCGCCATCGGCGGCCAGGAGCAGCGCCTCGCGCTGGGCCAGTGGTCCGATTGGTACCGCTTGGTCTTCGAGGTCGATCCGCTGATCAAGGTGCGCGCGGTGACGCGCGCCAAGGTGCAGCAGGACAAGCCCTTCGAGTTGTACATCGACATGCTGCACCTCGATCCGGCCGATGCGCCGCGCTGGCAGGCCGTGTCGCGTCCGCACTCCTTCGGCGCGGACCTGTGCGAACAGATCGGCGAACCCTTCGAGACCGTGGGCTGGGCCTGCATCACGATGCCCTTGAAGGACCGGCGCATCGACACGCTGACCTTCCTGCAGGACATCGAGTTCACCGCCAACCTGCGCGAGAAGCTGATCCTCGGCGCGTTGGAGCGCGGCGCGCGCCTCGTGGTGGGCATCGAAAGCACGCCCGATCGCGTGCAGCACATGCTCTACCACCTCGACGACGAGGGCCATCCCAACCACGATCCCGAGCTGGCGGCCTCGCGCACCCTGTTCTTCGGCAAGGACATCGCCATGGGGGAGGCGATCGAGCGTTCGTACGAGCAGATGGACGCGCTCGTCGGCAAGGTCGCCGCCAAGCTCGCGCCCGAGGACATCTTGTTCGTCGTCGCCGACCACGGCTTCCAGTCCTTCCGTCGCCAGGTGCACATCAACAACTGGCTGGCGCGCGAGGGCTATCTCGTCCTGCGCGAGGGCGTCGCGGCAGCGGATGGCGACAGCATCGGCGATTACGTCGATTGGACGCGCACCAAGGCCTACGCCATCGGCCTCGGCACGATCTACCTGAACCTGCAAGGCCGCGAACGCCTGGGCATCGTCGCTCCCGAAGACGCGCCCGCGCTGCTGGAGGAGATCAGCGCGCGCCTGCTCGCCATGGAGGACGAGGGCGGCAAGGCGGTGAAGAGCGTCGTGCGCCTCGCCGACGTCCACAGCGGGGAGCATCTCGACGACGAGGCGGAGTTGTGTGTCGGCTTCGCCGGCGGCTGGCGGGCGTCTTGGGCGACCACCACCGGCAGCATCCGCCTGCAGGAAGTCGATGGCAAGATCGTCCCTGCGTCCATCTTCGAAGACAACTTGAGTCCGTGGTCGGGCGACCATGTGTCGGTCGACGCCGAACTCGTGCGCGGCATCTTCTACGCCAACAGGCAGGTCGCGCTGCCGCCCGAAGGACCGGACTTGCTGCACCTCGCGCCCACGGTGCTGTCGCTGCTCGGTGTGCCGATTCCCGCCCAATGCGACCGCCCGGCGCTCTCCGTCGCGCGCTGAAGGGGGGGACATGGCGCTTGCCGCGTTGAGGCCGATGGAACTGCGCGAGCGCCTGGTCGCCGGCGAGTCGCTGGTGCTGCTCGATGTGCGCGAGCCCGACGAGCACGCGCTGGGGACGCTACCCGGTTCGGTGCTCCTGCCGCTTTCCGAGTTGTCCCTGCGAGTCGCGGAGCTCGACCCGGAACTGCCGATCGTGTGCATCTGCCACCACGGGGTGCGCAGCGCCTCGGTGGCGCAGGCCCTCGAGCGGCTGGGCTTCGATCAGGTCTACAACCTCGTGGGCGGCTTGGATCGCTGGTCGCGCGAGGTGGATCCGGCCTTCCCGCGTTACTGAGCCCGTCTGGGCCGTTGGCGGCGCTCCGCTCGCCGCATCCAGTCCGCCACCCGCGGCTGTCCGCGTGGCCGTCACCCTCGAGGGCCAGCGCGGCCTTCGGATCCTCGGACACTTGGCCGTGGCGACAGTTGGACAGGGTAGGCGAGGGGACTCGCGCCAGAGACGGGTCCCCACCATGGAACCGAGGCGCGCCGGGTGGCTAGAATTCGGACACCCGCGGCACGCCCGAGGCGACTGTGGCCCGGCTGTGCGCGATGCAACGAGGGCGCGCTCCCCGCGACCCGACCCTCCCCGACGTTTCCACAAAGAGCGCGCCCTCGAACGAGGGGCGACGCACCCACCGCGATTCCATGACATCCCCTGATCTGATCGAACGCATCACCCGCTCCCTCGCCTACATGCTGCGGCACCAGCCCGAGGAGTTCGGCCTCGAGGTCGACAAGCAAGGCTGGGCCGCGCTGTCCGACGTGGTCCACGCGCTGAACGAGAAGCTGGGCGAGGATGTAGAGGAGGCGGATGTGCACGCCGCCGTCGACTCGGGCGATCGCAAGCGCTACGAAATCCAGGGCGACCGCGTGCGCGCGCTCTATGGGCACTCGATCGAGATCGAACCGGGCGAGCCCAGCGAACCGCCCGAGCATGTCTATGTCGGCGTTTCGCGCATGGACGCCGATCGCGCCGCGCGCCACGGCCTGCGCAGCGGTCGCCGTCGCTTCTTGCACCTCGCCACGACCATCGAGGATGCCATCGACATGGGCAAGCGCCTCGGACGCGAGTACGCGGTCGTGACGGTCAACGCGCGCGAGGCGCACGAGGGTGGCATCCACTTCTGGGATCGTTACTCGTTGTGGCTGTCGGATCCGATTCCTACCGACTACTTGTCGGTGGGTGAGATCCATGCAGACGGGATCGACGTCGAACGCCGTCCAGCTGGTCGTGAAGACCGTCGCCCGGCGCGCCGCGACGAGCGTCGCAATGAACACCGCGACGATCAACGCGGTCATGCGCCGGCCGCCGTGCACGCTGCGGGCGAAGACTCCGAAGACTCCGCGTCCGGCGACGAAGCTCGCGACGGAGTGGGTGCACCGGACGAGCGCGATGATGCCGGCGCACGTCGCCGTCGCCGCGGCCGTCGTGGCGGTCGCCGTCGTCGCGAGGCAGCCGAAGCCTCGCAAGGCGGAGCCGAAGCGAACACGCAAGCGCGTTGGTCCGAAGCCGGCGATGATGTGCGCGAGGCGCCGCGCGAACGCGAACACGCCGACCAGCGTCCGGCTGCTCGCCGTGATGCGCCGCGCCGTGACGAACCGCGCCGTGACGAACCGCGCCGTGACGAACCGCGCCGTGACGAACCGCGCCGTGACGAACCGCGCCGAGCTCGCGACGACGGCCGTGGCCGCGACGACAGGCCGCGCTTCGATCGTGCCCGCGACGAAGGTCAGCAGCGCCGCGAGGAGCCCGCTCGTAGCGAGCGCGACGACCGCCCGCGTGACGAATACCGCGGTCGGGATGACCGCGCTCGCGACGACTATCGTCGTCCTGACGTGCGCGAGTCCGTCCGCCACCGCGACGACGAGCCCCGTCGCTATGACGATCGCCCGCGCGACGACTACCGCGCTGGCGATGACCGTGCTCGCGACGACTATCGTCGTCCTGACGAGCGCGAGTCCGCCCGGCACCGCGACGACGAGCCCCGTCGCTATGACGATCGCCCGCGTGACGATCGCCCGCGCGATGATTTCCGGTCCCGCGATGATCGTCCGCGTGACGAGTACCGTGCGCGCGATGATCGTCCGCGCGACGACTACCGCCCGCGCGACGACTACCGCCCGCGCGACGATCGCCCGCGTGACGATCGCCCGCGTGACGATCGTTCGCGCCGCGATGAACCGCGCCCCGTGCGCAGGGACGACGAGCGTCCGGTCCGGCGCGACGAGGCTGGTTGGCGTGATCGTCCCGCGCGTCGCGATGAACGCCCTGCCCGCGATGATCGCCCTGCCCGCGATGATCGTCCTGCTCGCGATGATCGTCCTGCTCGCGATGAAGGTGGATTCGGCCGCGGACTCGACGACGACGAGCGCCCGGCGCGTCGTCCCGCCGCTTCAGTGCCGCCGCTGTCTCCCAAGCCGACCTCCAAGCCGGCACCAAAGCCCGTTGAGTCGAACGAAGACTTCGGCCTGGGCATCGACTGACTCGGCGCCCGCTTGGCGGACATCGACCGCATGCAGACCCCGTACGCGTCGCCTGCGCCAGTCATGGCGCGCCGCGCGGGCGGGGTCTCCATGCAACGCACCGGCTCCGTCGTGGGGGGCGTACTCGATCGGGAGCGTTGGTCGTGACGCGCTTGCCGGACTTGCCCGCCGGTTGGGAGCTCGTGCGTGAAGGTCGCGATGTCCTGGCTTGCAGGCCGCAGGACAGGGACACCTTGGCGGGACTGGGCTGGACGCCGGCTTCGCGGCCCAAGCTGCCGCGCAGCGCCCTCGCCGGTCGCGCACCGCTCTTGGAACTTGGATCGAGCCTGCTGGTGCGACGCTCGAGCCATGGAGGTCTGCTGCGCTTCGCCACGGGGGAGCGCTACCTCGACCCGTCGCGCCCATTCGTCGAGGCCGCGTTGGCCGAGCGCCTTGCCCACGCCGGCGTGCCGACGGCCCCCGTGGTCGCGGCGCGCGCGCAGCGGCTCGACCCATGCGGTTGGCGCCTGGAACTCGTCGTGCGCCGCATCGCAGACGCGCGGGACCTCGGGAGCATCATGGAGTCGGCGCGCGCGACGCGCCGGCGCTTGCCGCCCGTGCTGCTGCGCGCCACGGGAGCCTTGGTGCGGCGCCTGCACGATCTCGGCTTCGAGCACGCGGACCTCCAGCCGAACAACTTGTTGGTGCAGGGCGCGCCCGAGCGCGCGAGCCTTTTCGTGCTCGACCTCGACGGATCGCGCTTCCACGAGTCGATGGAGGAGGGCTTGCGCGCGAGGAATCTAGCCCGCCTGGCGCGCTTCGTCGCTCGTCGCGAGGCGCGCGACGGGATCTCGTTGTCACGCTCGGATTGGTTGAGGGTGCTCCGCGGCTACGAACCGCGGCTCGGCGAGCGTCGACGCATGCTGCACCTCGTGCGCTCGCGTTCGCGTCGCTCGTGGTGGCTGCACCGGCTTGGCTGGATCCTCGAGGGCTTGCGCGGCGAGCGTCGGCGCTGAGCGTCCCTGCCGCTAGTCGTCGAGGCGCACGCGTGGATAGACCGGTCCCTCGGGCGAGACCGCGGCGGAGATGAGGGCTTCGCCGCGCCGCCGGTGGCGCAGGCGCATGGCGGGCGAGGTGAGGGCCTTGTTCTCGCGCTCCAATTGGCGGCGCAGCGATTGCTCGAGCGCGTCGGCTTCCTTCTTCAGCCCGCAGGTGCGCAAGCACATGGCGCGCGTGGCCACGACCACCACGCGATCGTTCCACTCGGCTCCATGCCGCTCCAGCGAGGCCACCGCGCGCGCCGACAAGTCGAGTGCCGCGTCGAGGCGGCCGGCGGCGTGTTCGATGCGAGCGCGCAAGGCGTCGGCCAGCTGCTCGATGCGCGCCAACCCGAGGTCGGAGGAGAGCTGCGCGGCGTCCTCCAGCGTGCGTTGCGCCGCGGGATCGTCGGCCTCCCACAGCAGGATCCCGAGGAACAAGGTCGCCAGCACCTTGCCGCGCGGATCCTCGATCTCCTTGGCGCGCAAGAGCGCCTCGCGCAGCATCGCCTGCGCTTCGTCGGATCGGTCGATGTCGAGCAGCAACCCTCCCAACCGCGCCAGCGCCTCGCATTCCAGGCGACTTTCGCCGGCGGCGCGCGCGAGGTCGAGCGCGCGGCGCGCGGCCGCGAGCGCGCGAGCGATGTCGCCCGCGCCCTTTTGGATGCGCGAGCGCACGAGGTGCGCGCCCGCCACGGCGCCGGGCAGGTGCCAGCGTCCATCGCCACGCAGGAGCTTGAGCGCCTGCTCAGTCTGCTCCGACGCCTGCTCGAGCTGGTCCTCGAGCACGCCGACGGTCGCCAGTTGCAGCAAGGCGAGGCCGCGCTGCGCGTCGTTCGTCGCCAAGCGCAGCGCGTCTTCGGCCAGGCCGCGCGCCTCGACCAGTCGACCGACATGGCTCTGCACCGCCGACAAGCGGCGCGAGGCTTCGCTCGATTCGAGCGGCGCTTCGGCGCGCTCCAACAGCTCGATCGCGTTCTTGTACAGGCCGCGCGCCAAGCCGTACTGGCCCGTCGCCACCGCGTAGCGTCCGTGCAGCAAGTAGACGCGCCCCGCCGATTCGGGATCGCGCGCCGCGTCGATCTCGAGGTTCGACAAGCGCTCGAGCAGCTCGCGTTGGTCATCGCGCGAACCCAGGCGATCGGTGGCGTCCGCCGCGGCTTCCAAGAGGCGGATCTTGAGGCGATCGGCCACGGTGCTCGCGCCCGCCTGATCGAGCGCCTCGAGGCCGAAGCCCGCCAACGGCGCGACGCGTTGTGGTTGGCCATGGCGCACCAACGCATCCATCAGCGGCGGCAGCTCCGCCAGGAGCTCGGCGTGGCGACCGGCGCTGCGCAGGTGAAACGCGCGCTGGTAGGCACCTTCCAGAGAGGATCGTTCGTCGAAGAGCGCGTCGGCGGCGGCGCCGTGCAGTCGTTCGCGCTGCTCCTTCGAGAGCGAGCGGTACAGCGCTTCGCGCAGCGCCGGACGCGCGAAGCGGTAGCGCGCGCCCGCCACCACGAGCCAGCCGAGCTTGACGAAGCGGCCGAGCAGCTCGTCGAGCTCCGCGCGGCTGGTGCCCTTGAAGCACGCGAGCAGGAAGTCGGGCTCGATTCGGCCGCCGACGACCGCGAGGCGCCGCAGCCAGGCGCGATCGAGGGTGGGCAGGGCCTTGTAGCTCTCTTCGATCGCCTGCTTGATCGAGCGCGGCAACGGCAGGGCGTCGGGATCGACGCCGAGCTCCAGTCCGCCGCCGTCGGGGTGCGGTCGCGCCTCGCCGCGCGCCACCAGGCCGCGCAGCAGCTCCACCACCAGTCCGGGGTTGCCGCGGCTCCTCCTCCACAGGACGCTCGCCAGGCGCAACCGCGGCGCGCCGTGGTGGAAGAGCCGCTTCACCAAGTACAGCACGTCGTCCTCCGACAGCGGAGCCAGTTCGAGCTCGTCGCAGGGCACGAGCGTCGAGAGCCGCTGCCAGCCGCCGGGCTCCTTGGCTTGGCCGCGCGCGCACGCCAAGAACAGCGCACGCACGGCGCCACCATCGCGTGCCCACGCTTCGAGCGCCTCCCAGGTGTCGCGGCCCGCGCGGTGGGCGTCGTCGAGGTGCACGACCAGTGGCACTTGGCGGGCGAGGGCGGACAGCCACTGGGCCAGCGCCACCGAAGGCGACATCTCGCCCGCCTCCGCGTCCTCGCCTCCCAAGAGCCCCATCAGCGCCGAGGTGGCGCGCGGCGGCAGCAGCCGCTCGAGCTCCTCGCGTTCGCGTTCGGTCGGGCGCGCGCCGCTCGGCAGGCGCAACCAGCGCTCGAGCAAGCGCACCAAGGGCTGCGCGGCGCGCGAGTCCTCGGCGTCGCGGCAGCGCGCGTACAAGCACAAGGGCGCATCCAGCCGCTCCCGCAGGCGCGCGACGAACTCCGACACGAGGCGCGTCTTGCCCATGCCCGACTCGCCGGAGACGAAGAGCGCGCGCAGGCCGCCGGCGCTCGCGCTCCAGGCTTCCTCGAGTCGCTCCAGCGCGGCTTCGCGCCCGACCAGCGGCGCCTTCTCGCCGCCCTCGGCCTCGGCAGCGGCGCCGCGGCCGGCCGCGCTGGCGAGATCGACGGTGGCGCGCCACCATGCACCCGCCTCGCCTTCCACGAGTCGTCGCGCCACTTCCGCCGCCGATGGGCGGCGCGATGCCTCGCGCGCGAGGCCATCGGCGACCAGGCGGTCGAAGAAGGGCGACAGCTGCGGCGCCAGCCGCGAGGGCGGGGGGCAGCGCGCGTACAAGCACAAGGGCGCATCCAGCCGCT
>SXXH01000016.1 GCA_005789645.1 Planctomycetia bacterium | reverse complement strand
GCCACCGACCTCAAGCTATGGTGCCGCGCCGCCGGGGCGAGCTTGGAGGCCGCGCTGATCGAGGCCATGACCGCGCTGGTCGCGCTGGCCGAGCGCCACGCCGCGACGCCGATGCCCGGCTACACGCACCTGCAGCGTGCGCAGGTCGTGACCGCCGGCCACCACGCGCTGGCCTACGTCGAGATGCTCGAGCGCGACCGCACGCGCCTCGTCGACGCTCTGGCGCGCATGGACACTTGTCCGCTGGGCAGCGGCGCGCTCGCAGGCACGGCCTTCGCCGTCGACCGCGAGGAGCTCGCCGCTTCGCTCGGCTTCGCCGCGCCCACGGCCAACAGCCTCGACGCGGTCGGCGACCGCGACCACGTCAGCGAGCTCGCCTTCCTGTGCGCGATGGTCGGCATGCACCTCTCGCGCCTCGCCGAGGACTGGATCTTCTTCGCCTCCAGCGAAGCGCGCTTCCTCGGGATGTCCGACGCGATCAGCACCGGCAGCTCGCTGATGCCGCAGAAGAAGAACCCCGACGCGCTCGAGCTCCTGCGCGGAAAGTGCGGACGCTTGGTGGGACGCCTCGTGGGCACGCTCGTGATGCAGAAGGGCATCCCGCTGGCCTACGACAAGGATCTGCAGGAGGACAAGGAGGCGCTCTTCGAGGTCGTCGACACGACCAGCGAATGCCTCGCCATCTGCGCGATCGTGGCGAAGAACGTCGACTACGATGTCGCGCGCTGCCTCGCCGAGAGCTCCAAGGGCCACCTCAACGCCACCGATCTCGCCGATCTGCTGGTGCGGCGCGGGACGCCATTCCGCCACGCGCACGAACTCGCCGGCAAGGCGGTGCGCCTCGCGCTCGAACGCGGTTGCGAGGTCGAGGGCCTGCCGAAGCCGGTGCGCGACGATCTGATGCCCCAGCTCGCCGACATCTCCGACGCGCAGCTCGCCGTCGAACTCTCGCCCCAAGCCTGCCTCGCGCGCCGCGCCGCGCATGGCGGCACATCCCCCGCGCGCGTCGTCGAACAAGTCAAGCTCTGGAAGGAGCGCCTCGCCGCATGGAACAACCCATCCTGAACCGCGGTCGCGTGAGCGACCCCCGTCCCGTCCTGCCCTCCGGCTTCAAGGCCTCCGCGATCCACGCCGGCATCCGCGCCAAGAAGAGCAAGCTCGACATGGGTCTGGTCGTCGCGCCGGAGGCCTTGCCCGCCGCCGCCATCTACACGACGAACAAGCTCGTTGGCGCGCATGTCACCGTGTGCCGCGAGTCGCTCGCCAAGTCCGGCGGCCGGGTGCGCGCGTTGCTCGTGAACAGCGGCAACGCCAACTGCTCCACTGGCGAAGCCGGCCTCGAGGACGCGCGCCACGTGCAACGCGCCGTGGCCGAGCTCGTCGGCTGCCCCCCCGAGCAGGTGCTCTTCATGAGCACCGGCGTGATCGGCGCGCGCCTGCCGATGGAGAAGCTGCTCGCCGCGCTGCCGAACCTCGTCGGCACCGCCTCCGAGCGCGGCCTCGGAGACTTCGCCACCGCCATCATGACCACCGACCTCGTGCCGAAGGTGCGCACGGTCGCAGTCGAGGACAAGAGCGGCGCGCCCTTCCGCGTCACCGGCGTCGCCAAGGGCTCTGGCATGATCCATCCGAACATGGCGACGATGCTCGGCTACCTCTTCACCGACGCCACCCTGCCCAGGGAGCCGCACGCGTTCCTGCGCCAAGTCGCCGACCGGAGCTTCCACCGCCTGACCGTCGACGGCGACACCTCGCCCAACGACACGGTGCTGTTGTGGAGCAGCCGCACGAGCGCCACGCCCACATCGGAGGAGCTCCTGGCGCGCACGGTGACGGATGTGGCGCAGGAGCTGTGCCGCACCATCGCCGCCGACGGCGAAGGCGCCACGCGCCTCCTGACCGTGCAAGTGCTGGGCGCCCCCGACGAAGCCGCCGCCACCCAAGTCGCCCGCACCATCGCCACCAGCCCCTTGACCAAGACCGCCGTCCACGGCCGCGACCCGAACTGGGGCCGCATCCTCGCCGCCGCCGGCCGCAGCGGCATCGACTTCGACCCCGCCAAGGCCCGCGTGTGGATCGGCGACGCCGACGTGTACTCGGACGGCAAGCCGCACCCCGAGAACGAGAAGGAGGCGCACCTGCACCTGTTGAACAACCACGAGGTGGTGCTGGGTGTCGACTTGGCGGCGGGGAGCGCGCAGGCGGAGGCTTGGACGTGCGACTTCTCGAATGATTACGTGAGGATCAACGCGGACTACCGATCCTGATGCTGGCCCCGGTCGTTGTGCGCGAAATCCTGGGCTGACTGCCACGCAGGCCAAGCCGCGAGCGTCTATTCACATGGAGGGCCCACCAGGCCGAGGCCTGGTGGGGCAAGCCGCTGGATCCGACCGCGATCCGCGGTGGCGACCTTCGACAGCCGCCGCAACGCGTGGCAGCAGGCCTCATGGCCCAGCGCCAGGTGGCCCGACCAGCCTTCAAGGCCTGCACAGGAGCAATCACCTCGCGCTCGACACTCATTCCTTCCTGCGACAGCCAGCCGACCGCATTGGGCCGCGCCACGGAGCACCAAGCCGAAGTTCATCGAGCTTGGATGCACTTGGCGTGAAATGCCCGGCATCTGCCTCGCGACTCGCGATCCGAGATGCCCCCTCGAAGGCCACAGAGCCGCGCCACGAGTGGGGTGCACGTGCAGACAGGCGCGTGCACGGAGCCTCCCTGGGCCGGCATCGTTCCGCGTCATGCGGCCGTGAGGTCTCCTGAAGTCTTGGAAAGCCCCCGTCAGGTCCGGACTGCGTCCCGACGCGCGCACAATGAAAGGGGCCAGCATCGGATTCACCCCCCCTTTTCACTCCCTCGCCCCCTCCCCCTGCGCCCCCCGCCTATCCTCGGTTAGTCTCGCCCACGCATGCTCGCGCGCCTCGCACTCCTCTTCACCCTCACCCTGTCCATCGAGGTCCACGCGACCGCGCCCGCGCTGGCCGCGCAGGATCAACCTGCCGGCATGCCGCCGCGTTGGGCGGAATTCCAAGCGCAAGCCGAGGGGTTGCTGGAGCCCGTGGCGGCGGCCTGGCACCGGGACGGCTTGCTCGTAGTGGCGGAGAGCTTCGGTTCGCGTCTCGCATGGCTGAGGCCGGATGGGACGCTCGAGAAGCGCACGGAATTGCGTGCCGAGGACGGTGGGCTCGTCTGGCCGCATGGGGTCGAGTGCCTGCCCGATGGATCGGTGCTGGTCGTCGACCAGGCGCGGGCCAGCGTGCTGAGGCTCGGTCCCGATGGGACGCGAACGACGCTCGGAGCACGCGTGTTGATCGAGCCGCAAGGCGTGTGCGGGGCCAAGGGTCGCGTGTGGGTGGCCGACTCGGGACATGGGCGCGTGTTGTCGTTTTCCGACGACGGTTCCTATCCGCAGGCCTACGGAGCTCCGGGGCGCGGCAAGGGGTTGTTCGTCGAGCCCGTGGACGTGGCCGTCGATGAAGCAGGACGCGTCTGGGTCGTCGACGCGGGCACGCCCAAGATCGCGTGCTTCGCCGCCGACGGCACCTTGCTCCTGGAGATCGAAGGCCACGGACCGCACGAAGGACTGTTCGCGCGTCCGGCTTCGATCGAGGTCGCGCTGGGCCATGTGTGGGTGTGCGATCGAGACAACCACCGCGTGCAGTGCTTCGCGCCGACTGGCGAGTTGGTGCATGCGCATGGCGTGCACGCGCTGCTGCCGCACGAGGGCAAGGGCCGCCTGCACTACCCAGCGGGACTCGCCATCGCTCCCGATGGCTCGCGCGCCGCGCTGGTGGAGCCCGTCGAGGATCGCGTGCAGTTCTTCGCAGGCAACCACGACGAACCCGACCCGCTGCTGAACCTCGAACGCGACACGGCGGCCCACGTGGAAGGCGGCATCGCGGCCGGCAGGCAGACGCTCGTGGCGCTCGAACCCAGCGGGCCCGATGCGCGACTGTACGACTTGCGCGACAAGGAACCGATCGAGATCACGCGCTTTCTCGTGCGCGGAGCCAAGCACGGCGGCGCGCTGTCGCCCGTGGCCGTGGCCCTCTCTCCCGACGCGCGCCTCGCCTACATCGCCGATCCATTGCTGTCGCGCGTCACGGCGGTGCTCGTCGAACGCGACCTCGCCGCGCCGCTCAAGCAGGATCCGTTCCTGCCACGCCTCGCGCGCCTCGTCGACCTCGATGCGCTGCAGACCGTGGCAGGCCTGCCCGCGGCGCCGCGTCCACAAGCCATCGCCTGGAGCGAGGGGGAACTCTGGGTGGCGGACCGCAGACGGGGCGGCGCCTGGGTGCTCGACGCCAAGCTCGAGTTGCTGCGGGAGTGGCGGCCGGAAGGCCCTCGCTGGGTCGATCCGACGGCCATCGCCGTGGAGGGCGAGCGCGTGTGGATCGTCGATCGCAAGTCGCGCGCTGTGCGCGTGCACGCGAAGCGCGATGGCGCCCTGCTGCACGAATTCGCCGCCAAGGCCGAGCTGGGTGGCGCCGAACGCCTGTTGGCGCCCCATGGCATGGCCGCCCATTCGGACGGCGGCGCTTGGATCTCCGACGAGGGAACCGGGCGCATCCTGCGGCTCGATCGCGAGGCGCGCGTCGTCGAGTCCATCGGTGGACGCGGCATGGGGCGCGTGCAATTCGAGAAGCCGCAGGGGCTGTGCTCGTCCCCCGATGGCGACCTGTGGGTCGTCGAGCGCGGCAATCACCGCGTGCAGCGCTTGAGCTCCGCGGGCGCGTACAAGGATGTGTTCGGCGCGCGACTGTGGTGCCTGCCCGCGCGCCAGGAGTCCGCGGAGACTCGCGTCGACGGAGGCAAGCAATGAAGGCTGGCGTCCTTTGTCTAGTTTACTTGACAGCCCTGCCATGGACGTCCGCGGGCTGTCGCGTGCCCGAAGGTCGATCCGCGCCTGGCACGACCTTCGAAGGCGAATCGACGCCGCGAGCCGATTCCGCGGCGCGAGCGGGAGCCCCGGACCGACCATCGCGGGCGGCGCCCGTACCGGCGCGCCTGGCGCCCGAGGGATTGCAGTCGGTGGCGACCAACCTCGGGACCTTCCGCGTGCACCACAGGAGCGACCCCGCCACGATCGAGCGCGGCAAGCCCTTCCGCTTGCAGGCGTGGATCACGCGCGAGGGCTCGCGCGAAATCGTGCCGTGGGCGGAACTGTCCGTGGACGCGGACATGCCCGAACACCTGCATGGCATGAACCGCGTCCCCAAGGTGACGCGCCAGCAAGACGGCTCGTTCCTCGTCGAGGGGATGTTGTTCCACATGCCGGGACGCTGGGACTTGTACTTCGACGTGCACGAGGCCGCCATCGTCGAGCGCGCGCAGGTGGCGCTGGACCTGTGGTGATGCTGCTCGTCGCGACGATCCTCGTGGCGCGAAACGTCGCGGCCGCGCCCGCGCCATCCGAAGAGCCGTTCCAGCTCGACGCGCGCGTGCGCGCGGCCATCGCGCGGCTGGAACGCGAGCGCGCGCCCGCGCCGGATCCGACCAACCGCCACGAGCTCGATCCGCGCGCGGCACGCCTCGGCCAGCGTCTCTACTTCGACGCCGGCCTGTCGGCCAACGGCGCCGTCTCGTGCGCCCACTGCCACGATCCAGCGCAAGGCTTCACGACGCGCAATGCGCTCGCCACGGGGATCGGAGCGACCGCGCGCAACGCCCCCACTCTGCTCGACGTGTCGCGACGACGCTGGTTCGGCTGGAGTGGACGCAACGACACGCTTTGGTCTCAGGCGATCGTGCCGCTCCTGGCGCCGCACGAGATGGGTTCGAGCGCGGCGGACTTGGCGCGCGCGATCGAAGCGAACCCTGCGCTGCGCGGCGAGTGGCGCGAGTTGCATGGCGACACGCTGGCCGCAGACGACGAGCTGTTGGCGCAGGCGGGCAAGCATCTCGCCGCCTACCAGCGCTTGCTCGCGACCGGACCCTCGGCCTTCGATCGCCTCGCGGCGGCCTTGCGCTCCGGCGACGCGCAAGGCGCGAAGCACTATCCGCTCCAAGCATTGCGCGGGGCGGCGCTCTTCTTCGGCAAGGCGAACTGCCGCAGTTGCCACGCAGGGCCCGAGTTCACCGACGAGGAGTTCCACGACCTCGGGTTGCCGCCCGTCAGGGGGGCCAAGCGCGATGAAGGCCGGCGCGAAGGCTTGCGGCAGCTGCTCTCCGACCGGTTCCGCGCCGACTCGGCGCACAGCGACGCGCGCGAGGGCGAGCGAGCGCGCGAGCTGGCGCACCTCGCGCCGGTGGACGAGGATTGGGGGCGCTTCAAGACCCCCTCCTTGCGCAACGTGACGCGCACCGCGCCCTACATGCACACCGGCCAATTCGCCACGCTGCGCGACGTGGTGCGCTTCTACTCGACGCTCGAGGGAGCCGCGGCGCGCGGCCACCACGGCGAGACCGTCCTGCAGCCGTTGAACCTGACCGAGCCCGAGATCGACGAACTCGTCGCGTTCCTCGGCACGCTCGAGGGCGATCTACCGCCTGAGCATCTGCTCCGAGCGCCCTGAAACGCAGCGCTGGCCCAGAGACGCCGCGTGCCCGCGGCAACCGGTGCTCGCGAGCGAGCCGCACGGGAATGCGAGTTGTTTCCGCGTCTGGTATCCTTGACGGCATGAGCGTCCGCCTCCCCTTGGGCTTGTTCGCCTGCGCCCTCGTCGTCCCCTCCGTCCTGGCGCACGAGGGCGACCGCAAGCTGCGCGACAAGAAGCCGCGCTTCGAGCTTGCCTCGGGCTGCGGCGGCTCCGGCTCGCAGGCGCTGACCGCTCCGTCCGACTACCTCGACTTCCCGCGCAGCGGCGTGCAGTTGCGCTCGTGGGTGACCTTGCGCGACATCGGCTACGCGCACGAAACCGGCAACAGCTGCTTCGGCTACACCGCGCCGTCCGGTCGCGAGTACGCGCTCATGGGGACTTCACGCGGACTCGCGTTCGTCGAGGTGACCGACCCCGGGGAGCCGCGCATCGTGGCCGTCAAGATCGGCCCGGAGTCCTTGTGGCGCGACGTGCGCACCTACCAGGACAAGTGCTATGCGGTCTCCGAAGGCGGCGGCGGGATCCAGGTGTTCGATCTGGCGCAGATCGACAACGGCATCGTGTCCGATCTGCCAGCGGTGACGACGGGCGGGCTCGAAGGCACCCACACCTTGGCCGTCGACGCGAGCTCGGGCTTCCTCTACCGCGCCGGCGGCGGCAGCAACGGCATCCGCATCTACTCGCTCGCCAACCCCGCCGCGCCTGCCTATGTGACGCAGTGGAACGGCCGCTACACGCACGAGGCGACACCTGTCACGTACACCAACGGTCCCTACGCCGGCAGGCAGATCGTGTTCTCGTGCGGCGGCTTCAATGGTGGCTTCTCCCAGCCCGGCATCGACATCCTCGATGTCACCAACAAGCAGGACATCCAGCTCCTCAAGCGCTTCGGCTACAGCAACGCCCAGTTCAGCCACCAAGGCTGGCTCAGCGAGGACAAGCGCTACTTCTACTTGAACGACGAGCTCGACGAGACCGGCTCGAACCAGCTGCGCACGCGCGTGATCGACATGCAGAGCTTGACGAACCCCGTCGAGCTGCCCTCGTTCGGGTATGGCACGACCGCCATCGATCACAACCTGTACGTCTCCGGCAATCGCATCTACCAAGCGAACTACAGGAGCGGCCTGAACATCTTCGACAACACGAACCCGACCGCGCCGACGCGCGTGGCATGGTTCGACACTTGGCCCGAGGACGACGCGGCGCAGTTCAACTCGCTCTGGAACAACTACCCTTACTTCGCGAGCGGCACTGTGCTCGGGAGCGACCTCGAGAAGGGTTTGTGGGTCTGGAAGGTGGGCGCGCCCGACGTCGACTTCGCCTTCCCGGCCGGAGCCGCGCCGGACAAGGCCCATCCCTTCGGCGAATCCATCGACGTCGACATCCAAGTCGCGCCCGGCGTGCAGCTCGCTCCCGGCAGCGTGAAGTTGATGTGGCGCCTCGCCGGCGGGCCTTGGAACGAGACGCCAGCCGTGCAAGGGACCGGCTCGACGTGGAGCCTGCGCTTCCCCGCCGTCGCGTGCGGCGCGAACATCACATGGTGGATCAGCACCAAGACGACCACTCACAAGACTTGGAACTGGCCGCAAGGCGCGCCGACCTTGGCGCGCGAGTCGATCTCCGCCGCGTCGTACTCGCTGGCGCTGGTCGACCGCATGGACTCTTCCATCGGCTGGAGCATGGGCCAGCCCGGCGACACCGCGACCTCGGGCCAGTGGGCGCACGGCGAGCCATTGGGCACCTACGCCCAGCCCGAGTTCGACCATAGCGTCGTAGGCCAGAACTGCTTCTTCACCGGCCAAGGCACCGAAGCCGGCGGCTACAGCGCGGCCGACGTGGACGGCGGCAAGACGACCTTGCTCTCACCGCGCCTGCAACTCGGCGGCCTCTCCAATCCGGTCGTGAGCTACTGGCGCTGGTACTCGACCAACCTCGGCCAAGGCCCGGCCAACGAGGACAGCTTGATCGTCGAGATCTCCAACGACGATGGCGCCACCTGGTCGCTGGTCGAGCAAGTCGGCCCCGGCGGCAACGAATCCCTCGGCGGCTGGTTCCCGCACCAGTTCCGCGTCTCCGACATCCTCGCGCCCACGGACTTCGTGCGCCTGCGCTTCGTCGCCTCCGACTACAACACGAACGGCAATGTCGAAGCCGCCATCGACGACCTCTATGTCGCGGACATGGATTGCCCGCCACCGCCCACGCGTTACTGCGTGGGCAAGCTGAACAGCCAGGGCTGCGTTCCCAATGCCACATGGACCGGCCTGCCTAGCCTCTCCGGACCCGGCTTCACCATCGGCGCCGCCAATGTCCTCTCCAACAAACCCGGCGTGATGTTCTACGGCCGCTCTCGAGCCACGACCCCGTTCCAAGGCGGCACCATGTGCGCCGCCTCCCCCCTGCGCCGCTCTTCCATCCTGCAATCTGGTGGCAATCCGCCGCCGGTCGACTGCTCGGGCGCCTTCAACTTCGATTTCCAAACTTGGGTCTTGTCGGGTGCAGACGCGACGCTTGGGGCAGGTGCGAGCGTCAATGCGCAGTTTTGGTATCGGGATGTGTTTGATCCGGCGGGTTTTGGCAGTGGGTTGTCGGACGCGGTGGAGTTCGTTTTGCAGCCCTGATCTCGATGCTGGCCCCGTTCGTTGTGCTCGAAATCGCGCCAGCCTGCTGCATCGCCTGCGGTCCCGAGCGTCAGTGAGTTGGAGGGCCATGTCGTCGCTGCGCGCCGCCGGCCCGCCCCGCGCGGCAGCTTCCGCGCGGTCCTC
>SXXH01000142.1 GCA_005789645.1 Planctomycetia bacterium | reverse complement strand
GTGTCCGGGCAGCTCGGCCCCGGACATGGCCGCGTCGACCGCGCCGCAACGCTCGTGGCCCATGACGAGGATGTAGCGCACGCCCAAGTGCTCGACCGCGTACTCGAGGCTGCCCAGCACATGGTCGTTGGCGACGTTGCCCGCCACGCGCAGCACGAACAAGTCGCCGAAGCCCTGGTTGAACAGCAGCTCCGGCGGCATGCGCGAATCGGCGCAGGTCAGGATCGCAGCGAAGGGGTTCTGTCCAGTGGCGAGCGCGGCCGTGCGCTGCGCCGAGATGTCCGCGTTCGAGGCGCGCATGCTGACGTAGTACGTGTTGCCTTCGAGCAGGCGCTTGGCCGCGGTGGAAACGGTGGCGGTGGCGTGGTGGTCGTGTCCGGCGTGGACGGGGTTGGCGGCGATCGCGGCGTCGAGGTCGGCGGCTTCTGGTTGGTGGATGCCGGCTTGGCAAGCGGCGAGGGCCAGGACGCAGAGGGGTGCGAGGCGCATGGGGTGCTCCGGGAGGAAGCGGACCAAGGGGAGTTCGGCCAAGGACGCGGAACGTGTCCCAGGAGGAGCTGGCAGGCTAGCGCCGATCGCGACCTGGCAAGGCGGGAAACGCACGAAAGCCTGGCCCGCCGCGGCCACGCCCTGGATGGATGCAGGCGCGGATAGGATGCGCGCATGCGCTCCTCGCTGCTTTTCGTCGTGGCCTGCACCGTCCTGTCCGTCTCCGTGCGCGCCCAAGGTCCAGAGTCGGAGCTGCGCTCGCTGGTCGAGCTGCACGGCATCGATCGCGCGGCGCTGGCGCGGCGCCACGACTGCGCGACGAGCCCCGATCGGTTGGAGCGCATGGCGGAGTTCCACCTCGAGGCGCGGGCGCGGCTGGCGGCGGTCGACTACGAGAAGTTGTCGAACGAAGGCCGCATCGACCACCAATTGTTGGCGGACAAGGTGCGGCACGAGGAACGCGAGTTGGCGCGGCTCGTGGCGCGCGTGGACGCGATGGACGAGTGGTTGCCGTACGCCGACCACCTGCGCCGCATGCACGACGCGCGTCGCCGACGCGAACCGGTCGACGCGCGCGCTACGGCGGAGGTCCTGGCGCGGGTGGCGCGCGAGGCCAAGGACGCGCGCGCCAGGCTCGACGCGCAAGGGGCGCGGCCGCCGCGGAGCCTGGCGCTGGCGATGGTGCGCGAGATCGAGGCGCTGCAGGGCGACCTGCGCGACTGGACGCGCTTCCACGAGGGCTACGAGCCGCTGGTCTCGTGGTGGTGCGCCCAACCGGCCAAGGCGGCGCAGGCGGCGCTCGCCGAGCACGCGCGGGTCCTGCGCGAAGACGTCGTGGGGCACAAGCCGGGCACGGACGAGCCGGTGGTGGGCGATCCCATCGGGCGCGCGGCGTTGCTGGCGCACCTGGAGCGCGAGCGCATCGCCTACGCGCCCGAGGAGCTGGTCGAGATCGCGCGGCGCGAGTTCGCCTGGTGCGACGAGCAGATGCTCGCCGCCTCGCGCGAGATGGGGTTCGGCGACGACTGGAAGGCGGCGATGGACAAGGTCAAGGGCCTGCATGTCGAGCCCGGCGCGCAGACGCGCTTGATCGTCGAGCTGGCCGAGGAGGCGATCGCGTTCCTCGAGCAACGCGACTTGCTGACCGTCCCGGAACTCGCCAAGGAGATCTGGCGCGTCGAGATGATGAGCGCGGAGGCGCAGAAGACGAACCCGTTCTTCCTCGGCGGCGAGGCGATCATCGTCTCGTACCCGACCGACGCGATGGAGCACGCCGACAAGTTGATGAGCATGCGCGGCAACAACCGCCACTTCGCGCGCGCCACCGTGCATCACGAGGTCGTACCCGGGCATCACTTGCAGGGCTACATGACCGATCGCCACAACCGCCATCGCGACGAGTTCGGCACGCCGTTCTGGACCGAGGGTTGGGCGCTGTACTGGGAGATGCGCATGTGGGATCTCGGCTTCGCGCGCGGCCCCGAAGACCGGATCGGGATGCTGTTCTGGCGCATGCACCGTTGCGCGCGCATCGTGTTCTCGCTCTCCTTCCACCTCGGCACCATGACGCCCGAACAATGCGTCGACTTCCTCGTGGAGCGCGTCAACCATGAACGCGCCAACGCGCAAGGCGAGGTGCGCCGCAGCTTCAACGGGAACTACTCGCCGCTGTACCAGGTCGGTTACATGATCGGTGGCCTCCAGTTGCGCGCCTTGCACAAGGAACTGGTGGCCGCGGGCCGCATGAACGAGCGCGAGTTCCATGATGCGATCCTCATGGGCGGCACGCTGCCCATCGAAGGGGTGCGTTGGCGCTTGACCAAGGCCCCCGAGGCGCCGGACGCCAAGCCGGCGTGGCGCTTCGCGGACTAGGGCGCGCGTCCGCGCCGGGAGACTCGCGCCAGGCGACTCGAGGCGGGAAACCCGCGCTCGGCCGCGCTCCACGGTGGCCGAACGAGCCGCGGCGCGCCACAATGAGCGGCTGTCATGGGCCAGACGGACTCCAACAAGCCGCGCGCCGTTTGCCTCCTTTCGGGGGGCATGGACTCGGCTGTGTCCACCGCGCAGGCGTTGGCGGACGGCTGCGAGGTGCATGCGCTGAGCTTCGACTACGGCCCGCGCCACGCGGTCGAGTTGCTGGCCGCGCGTCGCGTCGCCACCAGTCTCGGCCTCGCCGACCAGCGCGTGCTGCGCCTCGACCTGCGCGCCATCGGCGGCAGCGCGCTGACCAGCGCCATCGACGTGCCCAAGGACCGCGACGCGGCCGCCATGGGCGTTGGGGTGCCGGTCACCTACGTGCCGGCGCGCAACCTGGTGTTCTTGTCGTTCGCGCTGGCCTTGGCCGAGACCATCGGCGCGCGCGCGATCTACTTGGGCGTCAACGCCATCGACTACTCGGGCTATCCCGATTGCCGGCCAGAGTTCCTCGATGCCTTCGCCCACACTGCGCGACTGGCGACGGCGGCGGGGGCCGAAGGTGGCGCGCGTTTCGAGATCCGCGCGCCGTTGGTCGCCATGACCAAGCGCGACATCGTGCTGCGCGCCAAGCAACTGGGCGTGGACTTGGGACTCACGCACACCTGCTACGACCCCGCGATGGTGGACGATCTCGTCCATGCTTGCGGGCGTTGCGACGCATGCGTGTTGCGACTCAAGGGTTTCGCCGAGGCCGGGATGCGCGATCCCGTGCCGTACCTGCCGGCCGCCGAGCGGCGCACAAGAGGTGGTTGAGATGCGTGCGGGATCGATCGTCTTGTTCCTCGGCTTGGCGGCGCTCGGAGGTGCCGCGTGGTGGTTGACCCGCGCGAGCGAAGCACCCGCGGCAGGCGGCGGACGCCCGCCGTTCGTTCTGCCGGCGAGCCTCGCGGAAGTCGTGCGCGGCGAGCTGCGTCCCGCCAGCACGCTGGCCGGCGAAGTGCGTTCGCTGCGGCGCGCGCTGTTGTCCTTCGAGCGCGCCGGCACCATCGCCACCATCGACAAGGTCGAAGGCGAGCGCGTGGCGGCGGGGGACGTGCTGGCCGAGCTCGATGGCCGCGAGACGCAACTGGCCTTGGCAGGAGCCGAGGCCGAGGCCGTCTTGGCGCAAAGCGAGTTGAAGAAGCTCGAAGCCGGCTCGCGCCAAGAAGAGTTGGACCGGCTCGAAGCCGAAGTCGAAGCACGCACCGCCGAGCGCGATCGCGCGCGCCTCGAATGGCAGCGCGTGCAGGCCTTGCTCGAAAGCGGCGTCAGCACGCGCGCCGAGTACGACCGTCTCGATGCCGCCTTGCGCGCCTCCGAAGCCATGCTCGCCGTGTCCCGGCATCGACTGGCCGAGGCAACGGCTGGCACGCGGGTCGAAGACTTGGCCGTGGCGCGCGCCAAGGTGGCCTTGGCCGAAGCGCGCGTGGCGCAAGCACGCCACGAGTCGAACCGCACGCGCCTCGTGGCGCCCTTCGCCGGGGCCTTGGTTCGCCGCTTGCGTGCGCCAGGCGATCGCGTCGCGGCCGGCGATGGGGTGTGGGACTTGGTCGATACCGCTGCGCGCGAAGTGGTGGTCGACTTGCCCGCGGCCATCGCCTTGCAAGTGGCGCGCGATGGTTGTCGCGTCGTGGAGCCCAAGAGTGGCGCCAGCGCCAGCGTGACGACCGTCATCTTGGCCGAGGCCGCGGATGCCGCCACGCGCAATGTGCGCGCGTGGCTGCGCTTGTCGACGGACGCCGATGCGCGCCTGGCGCCGGGTGTCGCCGTCGACGCCACGCTGCCTTGGCGCCCGCTCGCGGATGCGTGGCTCGTGCCCGACGATGCTGTGCGCCGCACGGAACAGGGCACTGTGCTCGTCGCCGCCATCCCGGTGCCCCAAGCTGCGGAAGTCACGCCCAATGGCCCGCCGCCAGCGCCATTCAAGAGCCTCTTCGTGCCGGTCAAGGTGCTCGGCAGCGACGGCGGCCAGACCGCGGTCGAGTCGTTGGGCGCGCCCATCGAGGCTGGGCTCAAGGTCGTGGTGGTGGGCGTGGAGATGGCCTTCCCGGACGCGCCGCTCTTGCCGCGCATGCCCTCCAGTGGCGCCGGCGCCCCTGCCCGTCCCGCGGCGGGCGCCAAGCCGTGAACGGAGTTCGCGCGTGAACCTCGTCGCATCCATCGTGCGGCGGCCCTACATGGTGGCCGTCGGCGTGCTGCTCGTCGCGCTCTTCAGTTGGTTGGCGCTGCGCCGGATCCCGGTGCAGCTCAAGCCGACGGTCGACAAGCCGATCATCACGGTCACCACCTCGTACCGTGGCGCCAGCGCCGGCGAAGTCGAGGAAGCGGTGACGCGCGAGCTGGAGGAAGTCCTCCAACGCGTGCAAGGCGTGATCGAGATGACGAGCGAAAGCACCGAAGGTCTTTCGACGATCACGCTCGAGTTCGCCTTTGGCGTCGACACCCAGCTGTCCGCCATCGATGTAGTCAACCAACTGTCGCGCGTGCCGGCCTTGCCCGCCGAGGCCGACGAGCCCGCCATCCAGATCGGCGGCCGCGAAGAGGAGAACGCGGTCATGTGGTTGGCGGTGCGCACGCGCTACGACGCCAACCAAGCGCGCCGCATCGTCGAGGAATCCGTGCGCTCCAGGATCGAGCGCGTGGCCGGCGTCTCGGGCTTGTTCATGGTCGGCGGGTCCGAGCGCGAGATCCAAGTGCGCCTCGATCCCGAACGGCTCGTGGCGCATGGCGTGTCGATGCAGACGGTGTTGGATGCGGTGCGCGGCGGCAACGAGAACCGCCGCGCCGGCAACATCGAAAGCGGCGGCAAGCAGATCTCCGTGCGCACCACGGCGCGCGCCGCGGACGCGCAAGCCTTGGGCGCCATCGTGGTCAAGCGCGACGACGGCGGCATCGTGCGCCTCGGTGATGTGGCCGAGTGCGTCGACTCGTATCGCGAATTGGACGGGTTCGTCGACATCGACGGCGAACCAGGCGTCGCCATGGGCGTGCAGCGCAAGACCGGCGCCAACGTGGTCGACCTGACGCGCGGCGTGGAAGCCGCGATGGACGAGGTCAACGTGACCATGCGCGAGCGCGGCATCGACCTCGCCTTGGAGCCCGTCTACAAGGAGACGCGCTACATCGAAGACGCGCTGTCCTTCGTCCAGGGCAACCTCGTCGTCGGCTCGATCCTCGCCATCGTGGTGCTCTTGCTGTTCCTGCGCAGCGCGCGCAGCGTCTTGGTGGTGGCGCTGTCCATCCCCATTTCGCTGGTGGCGGTGTTCCTAGTCTTGTGGGCCTT
>SXXH01000141.1 GCA_005789645.1 Planctomycetia bacterium | reverse complement strand
CCGACGTCGAGAACTACCCGGGCTTCCCCGACGGCGTGCACGGTCCGCAGATGATGGACCTCTTCCAGCGCCAGGCCGAGCGCTTCGGCACCGAGATCCGCTTCGAGATGGTGCAGGAGGTCGACTTCGGCGCGCGTCCGTTCAAGCTCAAGACCGACATGGGCGAGTATCTCGCGCGCACGGTCATCATCTCGACGGGGGCCTCGGCGCGCCTGCTCGGCCTCGACAGCGAGAAGGAGCTGATGGGCTTCGGCGTGTCGGCTTGCGCCACGTGCGACGGCGCGTTCTTCAAGGAGAAGAAGGTGCTGGTGGTCGGCGGCGGCGACACGGCGATGGAGGAGGCCAACTACCTCACGCGCTTCGCCAAGGAAGTCGTGATCGTCCACCGTCGCGAGGATTTCCGCGCCAGCAAGATCATGCTCGAGCGCGCCAAGGCGAACCCCAAGATCAGCTGGCTGCTGAACGCAGCCCTCGAGGAAGTGCTCTCCTTGCCCGACAAGAAGCGCGTGCGCGGCGTGGTCGTCAAGGACACGCGGACCGGCGCGCGCAGCGAACTCCCCTGCGACGGCGTCTTCATCGCCATCGGCCACGAGCCCAACAGCGCCGTGTTCAAGGGCCAGATCGACATGGACGAGACTGGCTACATCCAGGTCAAGAAGGGCACTTGGACCAATGTCGAAGGAGTCTTCGCCTGCGGCGACGTCATGGACAAGACCTATCGCCAAGCCGTGACCGCCGCGGGCACCGGGTGCATGGCGGCCATCGACGCGGAGCGTTGGCTCGAGTCGCAGGGCCGTTGATCCCGGCGCGGTCGGGAAGAGTGGTCCATGAAAGTGGTATCTCGGATACCGTTTTTTCCGCGTCGCCAGTTCAGCCGTCGGGTGGGCCGCTGGCGCGCAGCCGGGCCAGCGCGTGCGCGTGGATGGCTGGCGTGCCCGCCAGCGCTTCGCCCGAGTGGATCGTGGCGCGCCCCTCGAAGTCGCTGAAGCAGCCGCCCGCCTCCTCGACGAGGATCTGCGCCGGGGCGAGATCCCACGGCTGCACGCCGCCCTCGATCCAGCAGTCCGCGGCGCCGTCGAGCAGCATGGCGAGCGAGGCGACATCGCCGAAGGCGCGCATGCTGGCGCAGTCCCGGGCGAGCCGCGACAACGCCTCCGCGCGCGAGCCGCGCGCGAGCCGCGACCACTCGCCCACGGAGAGCGTCGCGCGGCTCCAATCCTCGCACGGCGCGAGCCGCAGCGCGCTTCCGTCGCGCGCGCAGCCCAGGGTCGAAGCCGCGTCGTAGCTGCGCCCGAGCGCGGGCAGGGCCATGGCGCCCGCCACGACGCGCCCCTCGCACTCGAGGCCCACGAGCGGACCGTAGTGCGTGCCGCCGCGCGCGAAGCCGCGCGTGCCGTCGAGTGGGTCGACGATCCACACGAGCCTCGGATCGCCGCTCGCGGCGCCCGACTCCTCGGCGAGTATCGAGGCGCCCGGCCAATCGGCGCGCAGGATGGCGAGGATCGCCTCCTCCGCCGCGAGATCAGCGCTCGTCACCGGGCTCGAATCGGGCTTGAACTCGACCAGCGGGCCGCGTCGCGCCTCGCGCAGGATGGCTTCGGAAGCCGCCGCCACGGCGCGCGCGGCGCTGCGCCTCGCCTGTCGCAGTTCGCCGAGCGTCAACATGCGAGGAAGCTAGCACGGCGCGGCATGGCGCGGCGCGCGCGCGCGCGCCACAATCCTCGCGCATGCACGCCCAAGCCTTCCACGGTCGCCACCTCCTCGTCACGGGCGCGGGCACCGGCATCGGCCGCGCCATCGCCGAACGCCTCGCCGCGGAGGGCGCCTTGGTCACCCTGTGCGGACGCGACCTGGCCCGGCTGGAGTCCGTGGCGCGCGCCATCCGCGACGGTGGCGGCCACGCGGCGGCGCAGTCCATGGATGTGCGCCAGCTCGCTTCGGTCGAGCGCGCCTGCGACGCGGCTTGCGCCCTGTTCGGCGCCTTGCACGCAGCCGTCGCCAACGCCGGCGTCGGCGGTCCCAACGCTCCCGGCGCGGAGGATCGCTTCGACGACCTGGTCGCCACCAACCTCGCGGGCACCTACCACACCTTCCGCGCGGCCGAGCGGCGGCTCGCGCCCGGACCAGAGCCGCGCCACCTCGTGGCGGTCTCCTCGATCCTCGCGCGCATCGGCGTCGGCGGCTACAGCGGCTACTGCGCCTCCAAGGCGGGCATCCTCGGACTCGTGCGAGCCTTGGCGGCGGAGCTCGCGCCGAGCAACGTGCAGGTCAACGCGGTCTGCCCCGGTTGGGTCGACACCGACATGGCGCGCGAAGGCCTCGAGGGCATGGCGCGCGGCATGGGAGTCTCGTTCGAGGAGGCGCGCCGCGTCGCGATGTCCGCCGTGCCGCTCGGGCGGATGGGCGCGCCGCGCGAAGTCGCGGGTGTCGTGCGCTGGCTCCTGTCGGACGATGCCCGCGGCGTGACCGGCCAAGGCGTCGATGCCAACAACGGCGCGTACATGGCCTGAAGTATCATCCCCGCCCGTGTCCGCCCCCTTGCGCATCGCCTTGCTCGTGCATGGCTGGCCGCCCGAGCGCGCCGCCGGCGTCGAGCTGCACGCGCGGGCCCTGGCGCGCGCCTTGGCGCGCCTCGGCCATGCCGTCGAGGTGCTGTGCGCCGCCGAGGGCGAGGACGCCTCGCACTTGGCGAGCGAGCGGCGCGACGAAGATGGACTGGGGGTGACGCGCCTCTTCCTCCGTCGTCCGCGCGACATGGACGAGGCGCAGGAACCCGGCGGCGTGGAGCCGGCGGTCGCCGCGTGGCTGGCGGCCGTCGATCCGGGGCTGATCCTCTTCGAGCATTCGATCCATCTGGGGATGGGCGCCTTGGCGGCCGCCGCGGCGCACGGTGCGCCGCTTGTGCACCGTGCGCACGACCATTGGCTCGTCTCGCCGCAGTACCTCGGCGTGCGACCGGACCTGGCGCCCATGGCGCCGAACGATTCGGTCCTCTTGGCGCGCATCGACCTCTTGCGCGAGCTCGAACCCGAACTGGCGCGCGGCCTGGGCTGCGGCTTCCACCTCGAGGAACTGGATCCAGCACGGCGCGCGCGCGTGTTGGCGCTGCTCGAGGGCGGGGAAGGGGAGCTCTTGGCGCAGGGCATCGATCCCGCGCGACATCGCGCGGCGGTCGAGCGCCGTCGCGCCTTGCAGCATCGTCGCCGCGAGGCGCTGCGCGGACTCGATCTGGTGCTGGCTCCCACGCACGAACTGGCGCGCACGCTGCGCGCTTGCGGCCTGCCGACCGAGGTCGAGGTGCTGCCCTGCGGCATCGAGGAGCGCGGCCTCGAGCGACTCGAACCTCCGCGCCGGCGCGGTCCGCTGCGTCTCGCCTTCCTCGGCACCTTGGCCGCGCACAAGGGGCTCGCCAGGCTGCTCGACGCGCTCGAAGGGTTGCAGGGGATCGAGCTCAGCATCCACGGGCAAGGCGACGATCGCGTGGCCGTCGAGCGCCTCGAGCGACGCGCGCGCGCGGCAGGCGTCGAGTGGCGCGGCCCGTTCGACGCGGCCGTCGTCGCCGATGTGTTCTCCGCCTGCGATGCGCTGGTGCTGCCCTCGCTGTGGCCCGAAGTGGCGCCCTTCGTGCTGCTCGAAGCGCGCGCCGCGCATCGTCCGGTCGTGGCCGCGCGCGTGGGCGGGGTCGCCGAACTCGTCGAGGACGAGCGCGAGGCGCTGCTGGTGCCGGCCGGCGATGTCGCGGCGTTGCGCGCGGCGATCGTGCGCTTGCGCGACGAACCCGGTCTGCTCGAGCGCCTGTCGCAAGGCGCGCTGGCACCGCCTTCGATCGACGTGGAGGCAGGCCAAGTCGTCGCGCGCGCCTTGGACTT
>SXXH01000140.1 GCA_005789645.1 Planctomycetia bacterium | reverse complement strand
GCCGTCGTTGCCCTCGAACCACGCCTTGGCGTCCGTGTGCGGGAAGAGCTGCGCCAACTTGTCGTGGAAGCGCATGTCCATGCCGAGGATGGCGGTGACGGGCGCCGACTGGACCTTCTTGGCGTTGCCGGGATCGACGCAGTTCAAGAGCGCCGCCTTGGCCGAAGGGGTCTTGGCGTACACGACCCGCAGCGGACTGCAATTGGCGCTGGTGGGAGCCCAACGCCTGCTCGAGGGCATGAGCGACGAAGAGTACCAGCGTCGCGACGCGGCGACCGGCCGCGGCCGCGTGGGCGCGCACTTGCGCCATGTGCTCGACCACTACGGATCGCTGCTGGATGGCTGCGCACTCGGCATCGTCGACTACGACCAACGGCGACGCGAGGAAGCGCTGGAGACGAGCCGCGCCGCCGCCAAGGCGCGCATCGCGCATGTGTTGTCGGAGCTGCGCGCACTGGAACACCTGGCGGCGACGACGCCCTTGGTGGTCCTGCTGGACTGCGGCAGGGGCGGCGCGCGCAGTTCGACCAACTCGACGCTTGGTCGCGAACTGCAGTTCCTGGCTTCGCACACAGTGCACCACTACGCCGTCGTCGGCTTGATCTTGGCGGCGCGCGGCCACGAGGTCCATGCCGAGTTCGGAGTCGCGCCATCGACCCTCAAGCACGAAGCGGAGCAGGCCGCGTGTGCACGCTGACCTGGCGCTCCGACGGCTCCGCCCTCGAGCTGCGCTTCAACCGCGACGAGCTCCACTCCCGAGCCGAAGCCGAACCGCCGCGGATCTTCGCCGGCGCCGCGCGACGCTGGCTCGCCCCGCTCGATCCCGACGGAGGCGGCACCTGGCTGGGAGCCAACGACGCCGGCCTGGTCGTGGCGCTCTTGAACGGCTACCGAGGCAGCGACGACTCGGACAAGCACTGGCGCAGTCGCGGCTTGCTGGTGGTGGAGTTGCTGCAACTGGACGGATCGGAAGCAGTGCTCGACAGACTGCGCGCGACCGACCTCGGCATGGTGCGCTCCTTCCAACTGTGGATCTGGAGCGGGGGCGCGGCGCACCTGGTGCATTGGGATGGCGGCAGCCTCGCCCACGAGCAAGCCACCCGCTGCGCCACCCCCCTCACTTCATCTTCGCGCGATCCGCAAGGAGCGACACGCGAACGCGCGGCGCTGCTGGAACGGCTGCGCGCCAAGCACGGCGAAACCGCGGAAGCCGAGCGACTCTTCCACGCGTCGCACGAACCCGCGCGCGGCCCCACGAGCCCCTGCATGCATCGCGACGACGCCTGCACGCGCAGCCATGCGCTGTTGCGCGTGGACCCCGCGCGCATCGAATTCCAATACCACGCCGCGTCCCCCTGCCAAGTGGTCGCACCGGTGATCGCGCACCTTGATCGTGCGCCAACGACTTGGAACTGATCGACGAGATCCTGCGGCAGGCCGCGGAGCTGCCTCGACCTGCAGCGCTACTCGTGATCGCGCTGGCCACCTTCGCCAGCGAGGACCTCGCCTGCATCGGCGCGGGCCTCGCGGCGGCGGCAGGAGCGCTCCCACCAGCGGAAGCCTTGGGAGCCGCCGCCTTGGGCATCTGGTTGGGAGACCTCGGCCTGTACGCGTTGGGCAGGGGACTCGGCCGCCAAGCGCTGGCGCGCGCGCCATTGAAGTGGTGGTGCGACGAAGCACGCGTCGAGGCCGCCGAAGCGTGGTTCCAGCGCCGAGGCGCTCTGCTCTTGTGGGTGGTGCGCTTCGTCCCGGGCACGCGCCTGCCCACGTACTTGGCGGCGGGCCTGCTGCGCGCGCCATTCGCGTCGTTCGCGCTCGCGACGGCCTTGGCCGTGGCCGTCTGGACGCCGATCCTCGGTGGCGGCGCGCTGCTGCTCGGGCGCGAGATCCTGCCGTGGATCGAGCGTTGGCGCGAACTGGGGCTCGTCCTCGCGCTGTCCGCCATCGTGCTCATGTGGCTCGTGGCGCGCATCTTGCTGCCGCTCGCCACATGGCGTGGACGAAGGTTGCTGCTCGGCCGCTGGAGGCGCCTCTCGCGCTGGGAGTACTGGCCGGCGTGGACGATCTACCCGCCGGTCGTGCTGTTGTGGCTGTGGAAGTCGCTCTGCCATCGTTCGGCCTCGAGCTTCACCGCCGTCAATCCGGGCATGGAGGCCGGAGGCTTCGTCAACGAGAGCAAGAGTTCGATCCTGCGCGCCCTCGGCGACCAGCCGGAGGTGGCGCGCCATGTGTTCCTGCCCGCGGGGCGGTCCGTGGAGGAACGCTGGTCCGCTTGCCGCGCGTTCCTCGAGCGCGAGGGCCTCGACTTCCCGCTCGTGCTGAAGCCCGACGCCGGACAACGCGGCCATGGCGTCGCGGTCGTGCGGGACGAATCGCAGGCCCGCGCTTGGCTGGCACGCGCCAAGGTCGACGCCTTGGCCCAAGAGCACGCGGTGGGCGAGGAGTACGGGGTCTTCTGGTGGAAGCACCCGCAAGCCGAACGCGGCTGCGTGTGGTCGATCACGCGCAAGGTGTTCCCCGTGCTGGTCGGGGATGGAGTCCGCACGCTCGAGGAGCTGATCCTCGACGACGAGCGCGCCGTGTGCATGGCGGAGCACTACATCGCAGTCGACGCGCACCGCGGCGCATGGACGCCCGCGTCGGGCGAGCGCGTGCAACTCGTCGAGGTCGGCAACCACTGCCGTGGCGCGATCTTCCTGGATGGGGCGCATCTCGCCACGGATGAATTGCGCGCGGCCATCGAACGCATCTCCGCGCCCTTCGCCGGCTTCCACTACGGGCGCTACGACCTGCGCGCGCGCAGCGACGAGCACCTGCGGCGCGGAGAAGGCTTGAAGATCATCGAGTTGAACGGAGCCACCAGCGAAGCCACGCACATCTACGATCCTCGTCACGGAGTGGTCGTGGCGTGGACGACCTTGTGGCGGCAGTGGAGCATCCTCTACGACATCGCCGAGGCGAACCTGGCCCGCGGGGCGAGACCTGCGCGCTTTTCCGACCTCGCGCGTGCCATGTCGGACTTCCGTCGCGCGGCCAAGGGCCTCGACTGAGCGCCGAAGCGCCAAGCTGGCTTGGCGCTCAGCCCGGATCGAGACGGGCGCGCAAGACGCTCGACAGCGCGGCGGCGGCGGGCGCCAGCGGCGAGCCACGCGGCAGGATCAAGCCGAATTCGATCGGCTTGGCGCCCTCCAGGGGCACCACTGCCAAGTC
>SXXH01000139.1 GCA_005789645.1 Planctomycetia bacterium | reverse complement strand
GGTCGCTGCGCGCCCATCCAGCCGCCAACTTGCTCCTCGAGTGGCGCTCGGAGACCGGCAAGTTCGGCGCCTTGGCCGCGCTGCGCCGCGTCGAGGCCGGTCGCGTGCTGGGAATGGCGGGCGCGCCGGTCGCGGACGCGGACGGACTGGCTCCGCCGAGCGCCTTGGCCGCGGCGGTGCTGGCCGTGCGCCCCACCTCGGGGACGCCGCGCGTGCGAGTCTTCCGGGACTGCTTCTCGCTCGAAGGCTTGCCAAGCGGCGTACCCGCCGCGGTCGAGGTCGAGGTGCGTGCCGACGGGGCGCGCCGCGGCATGCTGCTCGCCACCGCTCCCGCCTCCGACCCGTCGGTGCGTCAAGGAGACTTGACGGATCTCGCGCGCCTCGCGCTTGGCGGCCGTTCGGTCGAGCTCTCCGTGGCCGGGTTCGTCGCGCCGCTGGTGACGGTGCTCGAGCCGGAGCTGCCCGCCGCCGCCGCGGTCGTTCCTTCCCGCGAAGTGGAAGGAAATTCCCTGCATCGCGCCGCGCGTGGCGCGCGTTGGCTGCTCCTGTTGGCCGGGGCGTGCCTGTGCGGAGCGATGTTGGCGCCCATCTTCAAGATCGCGGCTCGGCATGGTCGATGAGTGACGCGTGGGATCGGGCTGCGCATGGCCCGGACCGCGCGCGTCCCCGAACCATCGCCACGCCCCATGAAGACCATCCATCTCGCGCCGCTCGTGCTGGCGCTGATCGCCTCTTGCAGCAGCACCCAGCAGTCGCTCGACCACGCTGGAGGCGATTGGCTCGAACCCTCCCCGGCGCTGCGCCAGCAGATCGATGCCGAGGCCAAGCGCTTGCCTTGGACCCACGGCATGGAACGCGTGGAGTTGATCCACTGGTTCTCCCGCGTGGGCGAGCCGGCCTATCCGACCCTGCTCGGCATGGTGCTGGATCCGCGCAAGGACGTGGCTTGCGCCGCGCTCGCGGCCCTGGGCGCCACGCGCGACGCGCGCCTCGTCGAGCCGTTGAACACGCTGCCTTGGCCCGCGGCGGGTCCGGACGTCGAGTTGGCCTTGGAGCGCGCGCGCACCTTGCTGCGACTGGGCGACTGGTCCATGGCGCCGCACCTGATCGGGGGCTTGCGCGACGAGCGCTTGATGACGCGCGCCCTGTGCATCCAAGCCTTGCAGGAGGCCACTGGTGAACGTTTCGGCTACGACCCGCGCGCGGAAGTCGCCAACCGCGACGAGTCGATCGGTCGTTGGCACGCGTGGTGGAACGCACGCGGCGCCGACAACTTGTCGGTGGCGAGCAGGTCCGGCCAGTGAACGGCTAGGTTCCCTCCAGCCTCTTCAACAACGCCTCGAAGCGCGGTTGACCGCGCAAGGAGGCCAGATCCTCGTCGGCCGCCATGTGCACGGGGTCGTCCCAACCCAGCTCGATCGCGCGCTCCAGTCCCGCGTAGGCCGCTTCCTCTTGGCCCGAGAGCGCCAACGAGCAGGCCAAGTTGTAATGCGCAGTGGGATCCTCGGGCGACAGCTCGACCACGCGCGCATCGGCGACCAAGGCGCGTGCATGCTCGCCGAGCCGTGTCAGGGCGTGGCCCAACTCCGCCCACGCGGCGGCATGCGCCGGACGCCGCGCGACCTCCGCTTCCATGACGCGCACGAGGAACTGGTCGCCGAGCGTGGCGCAGCTCTTCAGGACGGCCTCGGTGGGGGTGAAGCGCTGGGGCATCTTCCGAGCCTAGCAGTCCGGACGACCGCGCCACAGTCGCAGTAGAGCCCGTGAGTGCCGGCACGCGGTGCCAGCTCGGGGACGGCTCGGCTTTTCCCTTCCTTGGCGCACCTGTGACGCGGCCTTCCCGGCTGCTAGCTTGCAAGCGCCAGTGGCGTGCCGCGCCGCGCCCCGCACGAGCGACCATGGACATCACCTTCTGCAGCGTGTGCAACGAGTCGATTCCCTTGGCCGATCTCGAGCGCGGCCGCGCCGTGCAGCGCGGCAAGAGCGTGGTGTGCGTGGCTTGCGAGCGCGCGATGCGGCCCGCCACGGACGCGGAGGCCGCGTCCGTCCTCTCCACCGCCTCGTCGCCGCCACTGCCGTCGTCGCTCGCCGCCGCTGTCGCGCCGCCAGCGTCGCCCGCGTCGGTCCCCGGCGGGCGTCTGGGGGCGGGCTTGGCCGTGTGCGCCTTGGCGGCTGTGGTCGCCGCCTGGGTCGTGTTCGACGATCGCCTGCAGGCCTTGCAAGGCGAGTCGCGCAGCATGCAGATCAAACTCGCGCAGCTCGAACCGCTGCGCGGCGAACTGACGCGCCGGGCCGACGAGTGGAGCGCGCGCGCGCGCGAGGATCGCGAGGCCGCGCGCGTGGCGGAAGAGACGGCCGCGCGGCGCGTGTCCGAGCTGCAAGGCCAACTCGCCGACGCGCGTTCCGCGTTGCAGTCTTTGGCGCGTCGCGCCGACGAGGCCGACTTGCTGCGCGCGCGGCTGCAGGTGCTCGAGCCGCTCGCGCCGCGCGTGCAGGACCTCGAGTCGAAGCTGCGGGCCTTGGGCGACGAGCGCGCGAAGCTGCTTGCGCGCATCGAAGAACTCGGTCGCGGCGTGGCGGCGGCGCAAGAGGCCGTGTCGGCTTCCGGAACTCCCGGCGTCGCCGCCGCGCCGCCGCGTCCCGCTTGGGAGGGGCGCCTCGGGGACCTCAAGAACCCGAGCGAAGCGGTGCGCCTCGAGGCCGTGCTGTTCCTCGCCGAATCGCACGATCCGCTCGTGGTGCCGCACCTCGTGCCGCTCTTGCGCGACGAGAACTTGTTCGTGCGCACCGCCACGGCGCGCGCCCTGCGCGACCTGAAGACGAAGGAGGGCGAGGCGTTGCTCGCCTTGTGCGACGCGTTGCTCGACGACAAGGCGCCCGTGCGCGAAGCTGCTTGGGTCGCCTTGCGCTCGTGCACGGGTCTGGACCTCGCCTTCGATCCCATGGGCAGCGATGCCGATCGGGCGCGTCGCGCGCGCGCTTGGCGCGACGCAGTCGAGGGTGGCCTGCGACCCAAGTCGGACTCCCAAGGCGGGGGCCCGAACCCGGTCCCGCCGGCTGCCGGCGGTTGAGCGCGCCACCGCGCCGGCCCTGCGTCGCCTTGCTTGCCCCGAGGGTGGGGCGCGCCTACACTCCTCGCCCCGCCGTGCGGCCGAAGGTTCGCGCTTTCGTTCGCGGCGAACCTCCGCAGACCTCTCCCAAGCCGGAAACAGACCGGCCAGCCAACCTCGCAGCACCATGAAGCGCCACCCGGTCACCCTCATCCTCGGCGACGGCACCGGTCCCGAACTTGCCCACGTCACCAAGGACGTGCTCGACGCGACGGGCGTCGGCTTCGATTGGACCGTGGCCCACGCTGGCGTCGACATCATGGAGAGCGCCGGCACGCCGCTGCCGCCCGAGACGCTCGAGGCCATCAAGGCCACGAAGACCTGCATCAAGGCGCCAATCACCACTCCGGTGGGCACGGGCTTCCGTTCGGTCAACGTCGCGCTGCGCAAGGAGTTCGACCTCTACGCCTGCGTGCGCCCGTGCAAGACCTACCAAGGCGTGCGCTCGCGCTACGACAACATCGACCTGGTCATCTTCCGCGAGAACACGGAAGACCTTTACGCCGGCATCGAGTTCGAGAAGGGCACCGAGAAGGCGCTCAAGCTCATCGAGTACATCAAGGAACTCTCGGGCGCCAAGATCCGCCCCGACAGCGGCATCAGCATCAAGCCGATCTCGGTGTTCGGCACCGAGCGCATCGTGCGCGCCGCGTTCGAGTACGCGCGCAAGAAGGGCCGCAAGAAGGTCACCGCCGTCCACAAGAGCAACATCATGAAGTTCTCGGACGGCTTGTTCCTGTCGACCGCGCGCGCCGTGGCCGAGCAGTACAAGGACATCGCCTTCGACGATCGCATCGTCGACAACATGGCGATGCAATTGGTGCAGAAGCCCGAGGACTACGACGTCATCGTGCTGCCGAACCTGTACGGCGACGTGCTCAGCGACCTGTGCGCCGGCCTGATCGGCGGCCTCGGCATCGCGCCGGGCGAGAACAAGGGCGATGGCGGCATCGCCATCTTCGAAGCCACGCACGGCTCGGCGCCCAAGTACAAGGGCCTCAACAAGGTCAATCCGACCGCGATGCTCTTGTCGGGCGTCCTCATGCTCGAGCACCTCGGCGAGCAGTCGGCCGCGACGCGCCTCGAGAAGGCCATCGCGCACGTCATCAAGGAAGGCCGCGACGTCACCTACGACCTCAAGGCCGACCGCAACGACCCCACGGCCGTCGGCACGAGGGAGATGGGCCAGGCGATCATCAAGGCGCTCGGCCAGGTCAAGGCCTGACGCGCTCGGCGGCTCGACTTGCAGCGCGGCCGCGACGACCAAGACGCGCCGGACGAGGCTTCGACCCGTCCCGGCGCGTCGCGTCGCATCGGTGGAGCCGCGTGGACCGTGGCCGGCTCGCTGTGCTTCGCGCTCGGCGTGGTCGGCGCCTTCGTCCCGCTCTTGCCGACGACGCCGCTGCTCCTGTTGGCGGCCGCCTGCTGGGCGCGCGGTTCGCCGCGGCTGCGCCGCTGGCTCCTGGCGCATCCGCGCTTCGGCAAGTCGCTGTCGGCGTGGTTCGAGCACGGCGTCGTGTCGCGCGGGGCGAAGGTCGCTGCCAGCATCGCCATGGGCGCCGGCTCGGCGTTCGGCATCATCAGCTCGGGCATGGGCCCCGCGCTCGCCGCCACGGTCGTCTCCGTGCTCGTCGTCGTGCTCGCCTGGCTTTGGCTGCGGCCCGAGGCTCCGCGTCCCTGAGGACGCGCGCGCTCACGCGTCGCGCCCCGCGCCGCGTCGGGCCTCGAGCTGCTGCAGCACGGTGGCGGCGATCTCCTCGATGGAGCGCGAGGTCGTGGACAGGCAGGCGATCCCCGCCGCGGCCATCAGCGCCGCGGCCTGCTCGATCTCGGTCCTGCACGTCTCCACGGCCGCGTAGCGGCTGCCCGGCCGGCGACCTTGCCGGATCTCGCTGAGGCGCGCCGGGGCGATCGTGAGGCCGAAGATCCGGCCCTCGAGGCCGGCGAGGGCCTCGGGCAGCCGCCCGCGCTCGAAGTCCTCGGGGATGAGGGGCACGTTGGCCGCCTTCAGGCCGTGCTGCAGGGCGAGGTACAGGCTGGTGGGGGTCTTGCCGCAGCGCGAGACCCCCACGAGCACGACATCGGCCTCGCGCAAGCGGTCGGGACGCTGGCCGTCGTCGGTGGCCAGCGCGTAGTCGATGGCCTCGATGCGGCGCCGGTAGGCGGGGGTCTGCGCGTCGGCGTGGGAGGCGCCGAGCACGTGCTCGGCCTTGAGCTCCAGTTCCCGCTCCAAAGGTCCGATGAATGAGGCGAACAAGTCGAGGAACAGGCCCTTGGTGCGGCCGAGTTCCGCCGCGATGGAGGCGTCCACCAGCGTGCTGAACACCAGCGCGCGGACGCCGTCCTCGTCGCACTGCTCGTCGATCGCGCGGCGCGCCGCCCTTGCCTTCTCGATGCTGTCGACGAAGGGCAGGCGGTGCTCCTGCACGTTCGACGCGTCGTCGCGACGGCGGCCGAGCCCGAACTGCGCCAGCAGCGAGCGCCCGAACGTCTCCGCCGTCACGCCCGTGCTGTCGGAGACGAAGTAGACGCTGCGCGCGCCGGTCGCGTTCCCGCGCTGGTTCGGTTCCATCGACCCAGACTCTAGCCACGTGGTGCGAGCATGTCCCGACCCCTTCCCTCCTCCCGCGCCGAAGCCCTCGTCCTCGACCTCGCCGATGTCGGACTCGCCGACCTGGCCCTGGTGGGGGGGAAGAACTCCTCCTTGGGGGAGATGATCGGCGCGCTGTCGGAGGCGGGCGTGCGCGTGCCAGGCGGCTACGCCACCACGGCCACGGCCTTCCGGCTGGCCTTGGCGCAGGACGGCCTTGGCGAGCGCATCGCCCGGCGACTCGAAGGCTTGGACGTGGAGGACGTCGCGGCGCTCGCCGCCTGCGGCGCCGAGGTGCGCGCGTGGATCCGCGCCGCTCCGCCGCCCGCCGAGCTCGAACAGGCCGTGCGCGACGCGCACGCGGCGCTCGAGGCGCGCGAAGGCGCCTTGGTGCCCGGGGCCGTGCGCTCGTCGGCCCCCGCGGAGGACCTGCCCGACGCGTCGCGTGACACCGGCGCGGCGCGACCCGTCGTGCTGACCGGCGAGCGCGACGCGTCGCGCCGCGCGGCCGCGAACGGCTCGGTAGTAGCTGCCGCGGATGCGTCGCGCGGATCGGCGCGACGTGTTGACGTGCTCGCGTACCG
>SXXH01000138.1 GCA_005789645.1 Planctomycetia bacterium | reverse complement strand
GGTGATGGCGCTCTGGCACGCGCCCGTGTTGCCGTACCCCGGGTCGAGCGTGATCAGGCCGGTGGCGCTGCGCAACTTGCTGATGTCGGCGGCGGGTTCGTGCTCGGTGCCGACGACGATCGGCAGGCTGACCGACTTGCCTTCGTAGTTGACGACCACGCTGGCTTGCGTGGCGTTGGCCTGGGTCGACATGACAGGGGGCTCTCGTGCGTGGGGGCTTGGAGGCGCTGCTCGGGTCCCGCTAGCCGCGGCTGGAGGCGGCATGACAATCGGGGCAGAAAGGATCACAGATGCGGGCCCGGGGATCAAGATCCGCCGTGCGCTTGTCGGCGCGTTTCCGCGAGAAGGCCGAGCATCCTCCACAGCCGCCGATGGGCCCGGGCCGAGCCGGCCCAATCGTGCTTGCGCACCAACTCGCGCGCCTCGACGCTTGGTGTCGAGCCGAGTCCGGCGCGCAAGGCGCGACACCACGCCAGACTGTCAGGTGCTTCTGACAACTCGACCCAGACCGGTGCGTCGCCCAAGGCCTCGACCAGGACGGCGCTCTTCAGGCAGGCGAGCGGGGTGCCCAGCGCCAGGGACTCCAGCGGCGTCACCGGGGTGCCCGGATCGGGCTGGAGGTAGGCCAAGAGTCCCGCGGAGGCGACCAAGCCGGGAAGTTCCACTTCGCGCGGCTCGACGAGGCGCAGCCATGCCGAGGCCGGATCGAGGGCCCGCAGGGTGCCATCCGCCGAGCCTGGACGACCCGCGCACACGAGCTGGCCGCGCCAGCCTTCCACACGGAGTAGCAAGGCCGCCTGCGCCAAGCCCGACAGTGCCGGACTGGCGCGTCTCGCACCGAGGACGAGCACGTCCTGCGTGCGGGGCGGCGACGCGAGGAGGCCACGCCGCCAATGTTCGCAACCGACAGGCAGGGCGTGCACGCGTTCGAGGTCCACCCCCAAGGTGCGCGCCGCGCGTTCACGCCAAAGCGGCGTGAAGACCACGACCGCGCCTGCCAGGCGGGCCTTGCGGGCCAGCTCCGAGTCGTGCGCGGGTTCCGTCGGCAGCTCCGACAGCGCCAGTACGACTCGCCGCTCCCCGTGCGGCCACAAGTCGAGGCGCGCCGTGTGCAAGAGGCCCCCGCTCGTCCCCGCCAAAGGACCGGCACCCAAGCGCGAGCAGGGTCCCGCCAGGCGTCGCGGCAAGGCCACTCGCCGCACTGGCAACGCCTCGGCGGCGCCGTGCGCTCCCGACGGCAGGTCTGCCTGCGGCGCGCGGCCCCAGTCGAGGCGCCGGCATTCGACGCCTTCGGTGCACGAGCCTGCTGCGCCCAACGCCCGCGTCAGTTCGCGCAGGTACCGCCCGATGCCCGGCGCGTGCGTGCGGGCCGGGTGCCAATCGAGCACCACCTGCACGGCTCCAGGCATGGTGCGTAGCTCACTTGCGGAAGCCGCGCGGCTTCCGGGTGGTGGCCGCGGACGCTGCCGTCGCCTTGGCCACGCGCCGCAACCCGAGCTTCGCCTGACGCTGCTCGCCTGGGCGCACGATGGGTTCGCTGACCATTCGACTGACCTCGGGCAGTCCCTGCGCGTCGAGGCGCTGCAACTCCAAGGCCGAGGGCGCCCGCCCGAGCAGACCGCCTTCGCGCCGCAAGGCGGCGTTGAAGTCGCGCCACAGCGTCCGCGCGAACGGCACCCAGATGGGGGCCGAGAGGATGACGATCAGGTAGCGGACGATGTCCTTGGTGACGGGGTCCACGAGGGGCTGGATCGTACGGGAGCGGGGGGGAAGTTGAGCTCTTGGGATGCTGGCCCCGCTCATTGTGCGGAAAACTCCGGGCGTTCCAGCGGAATTCGGGCCCTGACTGCCTCGCCAAGGCGGCCACGAGCGTCTTGGCCCGGCATGGTGGGCGATACGCCGTGGGCCTCGGTCCAAGCAGTTGGACGGTCTGGAGGGCTGCGCCTGAGTCTTGGCGCTTAGGGCGCGCATGCAGGACCGCACGCGTCCTCGACGACCACTGCGAGGGGTGGGGCGCGATGGACACCGCTGCGCCCCTCGGCGAGGACGGCAGACGCGTCCTGCGGGCCCTTGCGGAGGTCCGAGCCTGCTTGGGGGCCATCCGCCGCGCGCACAATCACCGGGGCCAGCATCCAACCCTTGCGTCTCCCCCTTCCCTCCTGCTCGATAGCGCCATGGCCAAGAAGAAGCGCCGCCTACGCCACACGCGCACCCAACCCGGCGCCGCCCCCGGCACGCTGGTCTCCGCCCCGGAGCGCGGCGAGGGACGATTGCATGTCGTGCACTACGGGCCCGAGGGCGTGGTCGAGGAGCACGGACCCTCGCTCGAGCGCGTGCGCCAGCTGCGCGAGAAGAGCGGGACCTTGTGGTTGGATGTGACGGGGCTGGGCGACGCGGAGCTCGTGGGGCGCGTGGGGGAGTTGTTCGGCCTGCACCCCTTGGCGCTCGAGGATGTGCTGCATGTGCACCAGCGCGCGAAGGTCGAGGACTACGGCTCGCACTACTACTTCGTGGCGCGCGTGGTCAATCCGGGCGAGATGCTCGACACGGAGCAGTTGTCCCTGTTCTTCGGCGAGCGCTTCGTCGTCACCTTCCAGGAACGCGCCGGCGATCCTTTCGAACCGGTGCGCGAGGGCATCCGCGCCGGCCGTGGACGGCTGCGCTCGCTCGGCGCCGACTACCTCGCCTATCGCCTGCTCGATGCGGCCTTCGATCCGTACTTCCCGCAGGTCGAGCGCATCGCGCTGCGGCTCGACACCATCGAGGAGGAGCTGCTCGCCCAGCCGCGGCGCGGGCACATGCAGGAGCTCTTCCGGCTGCGTCGCGAGTTGTTGGCGCTGCGCCGCGCGGCCTGGCCGCTGCGCGACGCCTTGCAGAACCTGCTGCGCGCCTCGGACGGCAAGATCTCGCCGGAGACCTTGCCCTACTTGCGCGACGCGCAGGACCACGCCGTGCAGGCGCTCGACATGGTGGAGAACGAGCGCGAGCTCGCCACCGGGCTGATCGAACTGCACCTCGCGGCCCAGAGCCAACGCATGAACGAGGTGATGAAGGTCCTGACGATCATCTCGACCATCTTCATCCCGCTGACCTTCGTCGTCGGCGTGTACGGCATGAATTTCGATCCCGAGGCCGGTCCGTGGTCGATGCCCGAGCTCAAGAGCCCCTACGGCTACGCCGCCTGCCTGGCGGCCATGGCGGCGATCGCCTTGTCGTCGTGGTGGTGGTTCCGCCATCGCGGTTGGATCGGCCGCGAGTCCGAGCAGTGAGCGTCGAGAAGCGCACGATCGACCGCTGGCTGTCGCGGCGCGGCGCCTGTTCGCGCGAGATGGCCAAGGAGCTCGTGCTCGCAGGCCGCGTCAAGGTCGACGGCCGCGTGGTGCGCGATCCGGGCGCGTGGATCGAAGCTGACGCGCGCGTCGAGCTCGACGGGCGGCTCGTCGAGCGCGCGGAACGCGTGGTGCTCATGCTGCACAAGCCGACCGGCTGCGTGACGACGCGCAGCGATCCACATGGGCGTCCCACCGTGCACGCGCATCTCGCGGGCGCTCCCTCCTTCGTCTCGGCCGTGGGTCGACTGGACCTGGACACATCCGGCCTGCTGCTGTTCACCAACGACAACGACCTCGCCGACTTGCTGACCGATCCGGCCTCGCATGTCGAGAAGGCCTACCGCGTCGAGGCGCGTCCGCGCTTGACCGACGAGCAGTTGCGCCAGCTCGCGGCCGGACCGCGCTTGTCCGACGGGCCCACGCGGCCGTGCCGCGTCGAGCGGTTGGGCGACGCCGGTCCCACGACGCGCCTGGTCGTGATCGTCACCGAGGGACGCAACCGCCAGGTGCGCCGCATGGTGGCCGCGGTGGGAGCGAAGGTGGTCAAGCTGCGGCGAGTGCGGCTCGGACCGCTCGCGCTCGGCGAGCTCGAGCGTGGCCAATGGCGCTTGTTGTCGGAGGCGGAGGTGCAAGCGCTGGAGGAGGCCGCGCGCCTGGCCAAGAAGCGCGGCCGCGCCTAGCGCAGGGGCGAAGGCGCCAAGCGCGCGGTGTCGAACAACTCGCGGCCCAAGGCGTCGAAGCCGCGCACCTGCACCGCGCGCCGTGTCGCGCTCGGAGCCTCGTCCCAGCCGAGGGCGTGCAGCTCCAAGTCTTCGCGTCCGCCATGCCGCGCCGGCAAAGCGTCCTTGAGCAAGCCCTCGCGCGCGAAGCCCAGGCGCGCGGCGAGTCGCAACGAGCGCGAGTTGCTCGGCGCGGCTCGGATCTCGACGCGCAGCACGCCTTCGACGAGGAAGGCCGCGGCCAGCACGGCGCACACCGCCTCGCTCGCGAGTCCAAGGCCGCACGAGTCCGCGCGCAGCCAATAGCCGCTCGAGCGCGAGTCCGGCGTCGCGCCCGCGTGCAGTCCCGCCATGCCGACGAAGCGTCCGTCCGCGCGCAGTGTCCAGAAGCACTCCTCGCCGAGGTCGAAGCGCGCGCGCATGGCGCGCACTTGCGAGAGGCGCGCGTCGAGCGACAGCGGCTCCTCGCGCGCCCACGGCAAGTGCTCGGCGAGCCGCGTCCGCTCGGCGCGCACGACTTCCTGCAGTTCGCGCACGTCGCCAGGCTCCACGCAGGCGAGCTGGAGTCGGTTCGTGGTCAAGCGGTAGGCCGGGCCCTGCGACATGCTCAGGATGCTAGCCGTGCACCAGCGGCACCGACAGCCAGACCCACGCGGTCGCGACCAGCGCGGCCGCGACATCGAGGCAGGCACCCAGCAGGAACATCGTGCGCAAGGACACCAGCCCCGAGCCGGCCACGATGGCGTTGGGCGCCGTGCCCGCCGGCAGCGCGAAGTCGCAGGACGCGGCGATGGTGGCTCCGTACAGGATCGGCAGCGCTTGGCCTGCGCCGAAGGCCTCCCACAACACCGCGAGCATCACGCCGCAGGTGGCCGTGTTGCTGGCGATGGCCGACAACCCCACGGTCGCCAGCGTGGCGAGGAACAGCGCCGCGAGCGGCGGCGCATCGCGCAAGCCGCCGAAGAGCAGCGCCAGTTGGGCGCCGGCCTTGGAGTCGACCACCAGCGTGGCCAGTCCGAAGCTGCCGCCGAGCAGCACGAGCGTGTGCCACGGCACGCCGCGCAAGGCACGCCAAGGCAGGAGCGGCCGCACTCCGCCGGCGAGCTTCAAGACCACTGCAGCCAGCAACGCGATGGCGCCCTCGACATGCGCGGTGCGCAACCAATCCGGGCCGCCAGAGCGCTCCATCCACGCCGCCATGGGCTGCGAGACGGTCCACAAGATGGCCGTCGCGACGAAGACGAGGGCGATGTCGCGCTCGGCGCGCGACATGGGACCGAGGGCCTCGAGCTGCGCGCGCAAGGAATCGCGCGCGAGGCCGCCTTGGCCCTCCGCCGGCACGAGGCGCGCCAGGAAGAGCCACGCCACGGGCAGGAAGAGCAGCACGAAGCCACCGCCCACGACCAAGAACTGCACAAAGCCGATCTCGACGCCGCGCTGCTCCATGAAGCCCGCGAACTGCGCGTTGGGCGGCGTGCCGATCTTCGTGGCCACTCCGCCGATCGAGGCGCCATAGGCGATGGCGAGCAGGTAGGCCGTGCCGCGCCGATCGGCGCGCCGCGCCTCGCCCGGTCCCGCGGCGAGCGCCACCGACAGCGCCACCGGCAGCATCATGGCTGTGGTCGCCGTGTTGCTGATCCACATCGACACCAAAGCCGGCGCGACGAGCAGCCCGGCGAGCACGCGCCGCGGCGAGTTGCCGCAGGCGAGCAAGATGCGCAGAGCGAAGCGTCGATGCAGTCCATGCTCCTGCATGGCGGCGCCGACGCACATGCCGCCGAGGAACACGCCGACGTAGGGATCGAAGTAGGGGGACAAGGACGCTTGCGCGCGAGCGAGCGGCGGGAGGTCGTCGCGCAAGAGAGGGATCGCGAGCAACGGCACGAGTGATGTGGTCCACAGCGGCAGGGCTTCGAGCACCCACCAGACGGCCATCAGCGCCGCCGCCGCGCACGCCAGCGCCACCTTGGGATCGTCGCGCAGGGCCCACGCCGCCGCGCCCGCGGCGCACAATCCCGCCAAGATGCGCCAGATGCTCCATGCGGGGGACTCCGCGCGGAGATGATGCGCGTGGGGGGGCATGCGCGGCAGTCTGCCATCGCGCGAGGGTCGCGGCCATGCGTCCAACGCGCGGGTGTGCGCAGTGGTCGCTCGGTTCGTCGCGCTTCCGG
>SXXH01000137.1 GCA_005789645.1 Planctomycetia bacterium | reverse complement strand
TGTCGAGCCGAGCAAGGCGACGATGCGCCCGTCGCTGGCCGAATCCAAGTGCACTTCATTGAGGAACGGGCGCGAACCGGCCACGGCGCCGTTCGGCTCGTGCCAGCGCACGGTCGACTTGACCTTCGAGACCTCGGGCGTGCTTTCGTCGCGCCACTCGATGGTCCACAAGCGCCCTGCGTGCGTTGCAAGCTGCAGGCGCATGGGAAGCGGTCCATCAACGATGCGGGTGCGCTGGAAGGTCTCTCCGTCGTCAGAGAGCAGCAACTCTCCGCCGGCAAGCAGCGCGATCGTGCCGCCATCGAAGGCGCCGTCCCAGAACGCGTTGCTGTTCGCTACCTCGCCTAGTTGTGTCTCCAGCGTTTCCACGGCGCGTGGGAAGCGTTCGACCGCGTTCGTCAGCAACGCCGGAGCATCGCCGGCCTTGTCGAGCGGGCAGCGCCAGACGAGCACTTGGTTGGCAGTCGTCACGGCCAGCAGCTCGGTGGAGTTGCCGCCGAGATGCTCGAAGCGCAGAGCATCTGAAGTCGCCGGGCGCCACGCCAACGTGTCAGGCGACAAGTACAGGCGTCCGTCGGTGTCGAGCGCGGCCCATTGGCCAGCGCCGTGCACAAGTGTGCGGAAGCGCCGTCCTCCGTCCAGTTGCAGCGCCTGCGCTGGCGCACCGGCGCGCGTGCGCACGATGGTGCCGTCGGTTTCCAGCCTTGCGCACAAGTCGCCGGCGCATGCGCCCAAGGACGGGCCTGTCGCAGGTGGCGAGCGCAGCGCCGCGGCGAGCAGCTCGGGTTGCTCCTGCTCGTAGACCAAGCGCCAGCCTTGTTCCGACAACTGGCACGGATACGGCGCGGGATGATTCATCACGCCGAGGCAGTCGGCGATGATCTGATCGGAGACCGTGCGCAGTCCGACGAGCTGCAAGCCCGGCGGCAGCCAGCGCAGCGAAGCGCAGGCCGGCAACGGTTCGGGCCTCCACTCCTCGAAGAAGGCTTCGAGCGGCATGAGCTTCGGCGGTTCCGACGGCCCGCGTTGTCCGATAGCGAGCACGCCCTGTCCATCCGGGAAGATGCGCTGGATCCACGCGCCTTCGGGCAACTCGCGCGTGAACCACCGGCCATCGGCCGCGCGTCCGTGCAAGCGGCCGCGCGAATCAGGCGTCTGGTCGAGCACGAGCAGTTTGTCTTCGACGACGACGAAGCCTTCGATCCACTGGTCGTGCAGCGCAGGCGTGGCGTCGCGTTCCCATTGCTTGCCATCCTTCGACACGAGCAAGCGACCTTCGTCCAGATACACGGCCCACAAGCCGTTGCCAGCGGCGAGATCCGCAGCACTCTGCCACGGACGCTCAAAGTCCGCCGGCAGCGTCGCGGCGTGCCAAGTGGTGAGATCGTCCGACCAGAAGCACGCGTAGTCGTCTGGCACGAACGGGGCTTCACCTTCAGCAGTGTTCGTCTTGTCCGCTGGCGGAACCTTGCCGGCGACCATGGTCGTGCGCACCCAGCGGCCGCCGGAACCGCACAGCAGCTGACCGGACAGCGTGTCGCGACTGCCGGGCAGCGGAACAGTCCCGCGCGTCCAAGCACCATCGGGGCCGAGGATCCAAGGCTGCAACTCGACATCGACGGCCAGCACTTGCTCGCCATTGGCGAGGATCGACAGGGGCATGAACCTGCTGTTCACTTCGGCCGGTTGATCGAGCTTGTCCCACGGCATGTGCGTGATGCCGAAGTCGCCGCCGAGCACGATGCCGCGCTCGCAAGCCAGCACCTGCGCAACACAGCCTTCCGGCTTCGTTGCCAGCATCTGCAGCGGCGTGCCGGGCTGCGCGACCCACACGGCGTTCGCGCCGACGAGCACGGTTCCGCGCGCGCAGGCGCTGGCTAACTGCACGTGCGTTGCCGGCAAGTCTTGCTGCGCGTACGCAGGGGTGCATAGGACCAGCAGCGGCAGGAAACGTCCGGGCGCAGGTAGGCAGAGCATGCGCACCAAACTGCCAAATGGCGCGCCTACGCGCACCATTTGGGCGCACCTCTGCCCGAAGAGTCAGATCGTGAAGTATTTGGCGCTCGGGTGGTGGCACACGAGTGCTGAGGTCGACTGCTCGGGGTCGAGCTGGAACTCATCGCTCATGGTGATGCCGAGCTTCGACGCACCCAGCAGATCGAGCAGGATCGCCTGGTCTTCCATGTTGGGGCAGGCGGGGTAGCCAAAGCTGAACCGCGAGCCGCGGTAGCCTTGCTTGAACAGCGTGCCCATGTCGCGCGCATCGTCACCGGCGATGCCGAGTTCGCCGCGGATCTGGCGGTGGATGTACTCGGCGAGCGCTTCGGCTGCCTCGACCGAGAGGCCGTGCAGGTGCAAGTAATCTTGATAGCGATTGGCGGCGAACCACTCGCGGGCCACTTCGGAGACATGCTGGCCCACGGTGACCACTTGCAGGGCCACCACATCCGGCTTGCCATCGCGCACATGGAAGTAGTCGGTGATGCAGCGGCGCTGCCGGTCCTTTTGACGCGGGAAGCCGAAGCGCGCGACTTCGCGGCCGGTGTGCTCGGGATTCAGCAACACGAGCGTGTCGCCCTCGGGCACGCAGCGCCAGTAGCCGTAGGCGGCCACGGGACGCAGGATCTTCTCCTTGGCGGAACGACGCGCGAGGTCGATGTAGATCGGCCGCACCACGTCCTTGATGAACTTGGCGTGCTCGGCCTGCGCCTTGCCCTTCCTGCGGTAGCCCCATTGGAACTGGAACAGCGTCGTCTCGTTGACGTAGGGCAGGATGCCCTGGAGGTTGATGTCCTCCACGATGCGCGCGCCGAGGAACGGCGGCTCGGGGTAGTCGATGTCGCGCGGCAGCTCGATCAGCTTGCTCCACACCTTGCCGGCGCGCGGGACGGAGCGCGTCGCCACCGCCTGCGCGGCCTTGGCGGCCGCCGACAGCGCCACGGCGTCGGCGTCGACCTCGTGCGCGGCGTCGGCGACGCGCGCGGCGAGCGGTTCGGGCTTGGCCTCGCCCTTGACGATGCGCTCCATGACCGAGAGGCCGTCGAAGGCGTCCGCGGCGTAGTACAGCGCGCCGCCGTACGAGCGCCGGCAATCGTCCTCGACGTAGGCGCGCGTGAGGGCGGCGCCGCCGAGGATCACCGGCGTCGAGATGCCGCGCCGGTTCATCTCCTCGAGGTTCTCCTTCATGATCACGGTGCTCTTGACGAGCAGGCCGCTCATGCCGATGGCGTCGGGCTTGACGTCGCCGGCTACATCGAGGATGTGCTGGATCGGCTGCTTGATGCCGAGGTTGTAGACGGTGTAGCCGTTGTTGGTGAGGATGATGTCGACGAGGTTCT
>SXXH01000136.1 GCA_005789645.1 Planctomycetia bacterium | reverse complement strand
GCGCTACATGACGCTGCTGCCCGGAGACGTCATCTCCACCGGCACGACAGCGGGGGTCGGGTTGGGCTTCGATCCGCACATCTACCTGAAGGAGGGCGATGTAGTCACGCTGTCGATCGACAAGCTGGGATCCTCGCGCCAGCTGGTGGTGCAGGAGCGCTGATGGCGCGGCGCTTCGGCCAGATGCTCGGGATCAAGCCCGAGCGCGTCGCCGAGTACAAGCGCCAGCATGCCGCCATCTGGCCCGAGATCGCGGCCGCCATCCGCGCCGCCGGCATCCGCAACTACTCGATCTACCTGCGCGGCGGGATGCTGTTCGCGTACTTCGAGTACCACGGCCCGGAGGACGAGTTCGCGGCGCGCATGCGGGCGCTCGCAGCCGCGCCGCGCATGCGCGAGTGGTGGGACTTGACGGAGCCCATGCAAGTCCCCGATCCCGAGCGGCCTGCTGGGACGTGGTGGTCGGACATGGAGGAGGTCTTCCACCTTGGTTGACCACCATCTACCCCAGCGCTGGCCGCCGCCCGAGGCGCCCGTGCCCGTCGGCCTGGTGGGAGCTGGAGCCATCGCGCGCATCGCGCACTTGCCTGCCTACCAGAGGATCGGCGTGCAGGTGGCCGCGGTGCACGACAAGGACCAGGCCGTCGCGCGCAAGTTGGCGCGCGATTTCGGCATCCCCGACGCCTGCGCCACGCTCGAGGAGCTGTGCGAGCGCGAGTACGCCATCTACGACGTGGCGGTGCCCGCGGAAGCGCAGGCCGATGTGCTGCGGCGCCTGCCCGATGGATGCGCCGTGCTGCTGCAGAAGCCGTTGGGCGTCGATCTCGCGCACGCCAAGGACCTGGCGGCCATCGCGCGCAAGAAGGGGCTCGTCGTGGCGCTCAACTTCCAGCTGCGCTTCGCGCCCAACGTCCTCGCCCTCAAGTCGCTCCTCGCGCGTGGCGTGCTCGGCGAAGTGCACGACATCGAGGTGCGCGAGAACACCTGGACGCCATGGAGCAATTGGAGCTTCCTCGCCGGCATCCCGCGCATGGAGATCCTCTACCACTCCATCCACGCGCTGGACCTCGTGCGCCACCTGCTCGGCGAGCCGTTGGGCGTGCATTGCTTCGCCGACCGCGACCCGGCCTTCCCCGACCATGCGGACTCGCGCTGCGAGGCGATCCTCGCCTACGAAGGGGCGCGCGCCTCCGTGCGCACGCTGCACAGCCGGCGACTGGTCGGGCGCCACGCCATGTCGCAGATCCAAGTGTCTGGCACCAACGGCACGGCGGTGCTCAAGGCCGGCGTGAACCTCGCCTATCCGCACGGCGAGCCCGACGCGTTGTGGCTGCAATCGGGTCGCGGCCCCGGCGCCGACGTGCCATTGCGCGGCAACTGGTTCATCGAGGCCTTCGAAGGGCCGATGTCCAACCTCCAACGGCACGTCTCGGGCGAGGACGCCGCGCTCGTCTCGCCACTCGACGACGCGCTGCGCACCATGGCGCTGGTCGAAGCCTGCTATCGTTCGGCGTCCCTCCGCCCGACTCCCATCCCCTCGATCGGCCGCCAGCGCGGCCGCTGAACCGCGCGCGTCCTTCCGCGTCCGCTCCGCACGAACATGAGCCTCAAGATCACCAACGTCGAGACCATCCTCCTGCGCGTGCCGCTGCGGCAACGCACCATCACCGATTCGCAGAGCACGGTCGACGAGGTCGAGTTCCTGCAGGTCGTGCTGCGCACCGACGGGGGCATCGTCGGATGCGGCATGAACTGGAGCTACACGACCGGGTTGCGCGCCGCGCAGGTGATGGTCGACGAGAACTACGCGCCGCTGCTCGTCGGCACGGATGCGTTCCTGCGCAAGGAGACGATGCGCAAGCTGTTCTTCTCGAACCACTTCGTCGGTCGCGTCGGCGCCGCGCGCGTGGGCCTCGCCGCCGTCGAATTCGCCTTGTGGGACATCGCCTGCAAGGCGGCGGGCGTGCCGCTGTGGAAGCACCTGGGCGCCTGCCGCACCAAGGTGAAGGCCTACTCTACCGATGGTGGTTGGCTGACATGGAGCGTCGACGACCTGGTCCGCGACGCGAACGCGCTGGTCGCGCGCGGCTTCGACGCGGTCAAGATCAAGCTCGGTAGGCCCGACCCGCGCGAGGATCTCGCCCGCATCGCCGCCGTGCGCAAGAGCGTGGGGCCGAAGATCGACATCATGACCGACGTCAACTGCGCCTGGCGCTTGCCGACCGCCATCCAGTGGGGCGCGCGCCTCGCCGAGCACGACGTCCACTGGCTCGAGGAGCCGATGTGGCCCGAGGACGTCAAGGCCCACGCCGAGCTGGCCCGTTCCATCACCACGCCCGTCGCCGTGGGCGAGACGATCTACACCAAGGAGGCCTTCCGCGACTACATCGAGTCCGGTGGCGCGCGCATCGTGCAGGCGGACGCCACCAAGCTCGCTGGCATCGACGAGTGGCTGCAGGTCGCCGCGTTGGCGGACTGCCACGGCCTGCCCGTCGTGCCGCACACGAACGTGCAACAAAAGCTGCACGTGCAATTGGCGGCCGCCACGCCCAACGCGATCCTCGTGGAGAACTGCTACGAATCCATCCAGGACATCTGGAAGGAGCCGATCCAGGTCGTCGACGGCCACTACCCGTTGCCGCAGGAGCCCGGCGTGGGCCTGGAGCTGACGCAGGAGACCATCGACCGCTGCCGCATTGGATGATCGACGCGCACATCCACTTGTGGCGCTACGCGCCCTCCACGCACGCCTGGATCGGTCCTGGCATGGAAGTGCTCAAGCGCGACTTCCTGCCCGAAGCCCTCGATGCGCAGTGCGCGGCGCTTGGCGTCGAAGGCGTCGTGGCGGTGCAGGCGGCGCAGACCTTGGAGGAGAATCGCTTCCTGCTCGAGTGCGCGGCGCGCACCTCGCGCATCCTCGGCGTGGTCGGTTGGGTCGATCTGCGCGCGCCCGACCTCGAAGTAGTGCTCGATGCTTGCTGCGCGCAGTCGCGCTTCGTCGGCGTGCGGCACATCGCGCAGGACGAGCCCGACGATGCCTTCCTCGCGCGCCCCGACTTCGTGCGCGGCGTGCGGCGCCTCGCGCCACGCGGCCTGGCCTACGACCTCCTCGCGTACTCGCGCCAGTTGCCCGCGGCCATCGCGTTGGTCGATCGATGCCCCGAGCAGCAGTTCGTGCTCGACCATCTGGGCAAGCCGCGCCTCGTGGCAGGGGAGTTCGAGCCGTGGGCCGGGTGGCTCGCGGACTTGGCCCGCCGCCCCAACGTGGTGGCCAAGCTTTCCGGGCTGGTCACCGAGGACGATCATCGCGGGTGGTCGCGCGAGCGGGTGGGGCGCGCCATCGACCATGCGCTGGAGTGCTTCGGGCCGGGGAGGTTGATGCTCGGCAGCGATTGGCCGGTGTGCCTCTTGGCCGCCGAGCAAGCCGAGGTCCTCGAGCACGCCCGCTCGCGCCTGTCGACTCTCTCGCTCGACGAACGCGCCTCGATCGAGTCCGGCGTGGCGCGGCGCGCCTACCGCTTGGCGGATGCTTGATGGACGGGCGGCGCGGCGCGGCGGTAGCCTCGTCGGGGTGAGCCGCACATTCTTAGCCAGCATCGCGTCCTGCGTCGCCCTCGTCCTCGCTTGCGCCGACGCCAGCGCGCAGGTGCGTCTCGACCCCATCTGGCAAGGCGGCATGGTGCTGCAGCGCGACGCCTCCGTCGTCGTCGGCGGCACCGCCAAGCCAGGGGCGTTGGTGCGCATCGTCGGCGAGTGGGGCGGGTCGGGCGAGACGCGCGTCGCCGCCGACGGTCGCTTCGCGCTCGAGTTGCCCACCGGCCCGGCCGGTGGCCCGCACCAAGTGCGCGTCGTCGAGGATGCTGGCGGCGGCGCGCAGGGCTTCCAACTCGACGACGTCTGGTTGGGCGATGTGTGGATCGCCTCCGGGCAATCGAACATGGAGATGCCGATGGGGCACTTGCACGCCGGCTATCCGGGCGTGGTCGATTGGGAGGCGGAGGTCGGAGCCGCATCCAACACCCAGGTGCGGTTGTGCACCATCGAGAACCGCGTCTCGGCGACGCCGTCGTTCGAGACGAGCGGCGCGTGGCAGGTGGCGTCGCCCGAGAGCGTGCGACTCTTCAGCGCCGTCGGCTGGTACTTCGCGCGACGCGTGCAAGCCGAGGCCCACGTGCCCATCGGCATCGTCTCCGCGGACTGGGGTGGAACGCCCATCGAAGCGTGGATGCCATCCAAGGCGTTGCGCGAAGTGGGCGGCTTCGGCGCGCAACTCGACGAGCTGGCCGCCTTGCAGGACGACCCCGCGGCGCGTGCCGCGCTCGAAGCGCGCCAGTTGGCGGAGTGGCGCGTGGCCTTCGAAGCGGCCGAGGCCGGGGTGCGCGCTGGCTGGCAGGCGCCGCTCTTCGACGACTCGACTTGGCGCGAAGTGCAGGTGCCGGCTCCCTTGCCGCTCTCCTTCGGCGAGCACGACGGCACGGTGTGGTTGCGGCGCGTGGTGGAGATCCCCGAGCACTGGGCCGGCGCCGCCGTGAGGTTGGAGTTCGGCGCCATCGACGACTGCGACACGACCTGGTGGAACGGCGTGCAAGTGGGCGAGACGATGGAACAAGGACGGTGGAACTCGCCGCGTCGCTACGCGTTGGCCCCGGAACAGGTCAAGGCCGGCCGCGCCGTCGTCGCCGTGCGCGTGCTGGACACCGCCGGAGCGGGCGGGATCACCGGACATTGGAGCTCGTGCAAGCTCGTGAAGGAGGACAGCGGCGAGGAGCGCCGCTTGCATGGGTTCTGGAAGGTCGCGATCGGATCCGCGCTCTCCGACCTGCCCGCGCGACCCGTCAAGGTCGAAGTGGGACTATGGACGCCCACGGCCCTGCACAATGCCATGATCGCTCCGCTCGCCGGCCTCCGTCCACGCGGCGCCATCTGGTACCAAGGCGAATCGAACCGCGGGCGCGCCGATCAATACAGGAAGCTCGTCCCGGCGATGGTGCGCGCTTGGCGCGAGGCCATGGGTGGGGACTTGGCCTTCTACGCCGTGCAGATCGCGCCGTTCGCCTACGGCGGCGACAAGGGCGAGACGGGCGAGTTGCGCGACGCGCAGCGCTCGATCTTGGCCTTGCCGCGCACCGGGCTCGTGTCGACCTTGGATGTGGGCGACCCGGGCGACATCCACCCCAAGCGCAAGCTCGAGGTGGGTGAACGCCTCGCGCGCTTGGCGCTCGTCGATCTGCATGGCTTGAAGGGCCTGTCGCGCGGAGGACCGCTCCCCGTCGAGTGCCGCCGCAAGTTGGACGAGATCGCCGTGCGCTTCGCGCAGGCCGAGGGCGGACTCAAGGCCAAGGCGGGCATGATCGCGGGGTTCGAAGGCCAATGCGACGACGGCAAGTGGCGTCCCTTGGAAGGCGAGATCGCGGGCGACGAGATCCTGTTGCATGGCGCGAGCCTGCCGAGCGGAGTGCTCGCCGTGCGCTACGGCTTCGGGCCCGTCGATGTCGCGAGCTTCACGAACCAGGAAGGTTGGCCGTCGATCGCCTTCCGCATGGCGGTGCAACCGTGAGTCTTCGCCCCGCCCAGCGAGCGTGCGCAAGTCGACTCGTCGGCCTGCTTGGATGGCTCGCGGCCTGCAGTTCCACGCCACAAGCCCCCAAGCCGGCCGCTGCGGCCGCCCAGCCCGCGCCGACCGACCTCGCCGCGCTCGTGGCGGCGACCGACGCCGCCACGCGGCCGATCGAGGCGCACCGCAAGCTCGCGACCTTGGCGGGTGATTGGAAGCTCGTGTCCGTCGCGCTCGACGAGCAAGGCCGCAACGTCGGCAAGCCGCACGAGGGGCGCGCCGAACTGCGGATGATCCTCGGCGGGCGCTACCTCCAATGGCGCGAGGTGCAAGACTTGCCCGGCGGTCCGCGCGAGTCGCTGGGCTTCCTGGCCTACGACAAGGTGGCGCGCGAATGGCAATGGTCGATGGCCACCGACTTGTCCACCGGCGTGGGCTTGGCGCGCGGCGAAGGCTCGCTCGAGGGCGGCGTGCGCTTCGTGCTCGAGGTCGTCGACGGACAGGATGGCTCCGTGCTGCGCTCGCGCAGCCGCTTGCGCGCGTTGCAACCAGGCGAGTTGCTGCTCGAGCGGTTTGGCGCGGCCAAGGATGGCGGCGAAGTCGTCGTGCGCCGCGTCTTGTACCAACGCACTTCCACGCCGGCTGGTCGCGCCGGCGCGGAGCGCGTGGGGAACTAGGCCGGTAGTTCGAACTGGCGTCGGGCCAACCGCCACGCGCCAGCGATGCACGCGACCAGCACGACCAGCGCGAGCACGAGCGCAGCGTCGAACAACGGGTTCCACTCGGTCGAGCCGAAGCCGTCGATGCGCTGCCACGCGTCGTCTCCCGTGCCCGCGACCAGGCTGCGCAGGTGGTGTTGGATCGTCAGCGATTGGTTCCGCCCGGGGAGGTTCGAGAGGAAGCCCTCGATGGTGAACGAGTAAGCGAGGCCGACGATCATGGCGTGCTTGACCCACACGCCCAACGCCGCGTGCAGCGCGGTGTAGGTGGCGACCCCCGCGCACGCCGCCAGCAACAAGGGCAGGCGCGTCCCGTCGGAGACTCCGGCGTCCGAGCCACGCGCGGTGGCCGCGGCGGCGACGAGCAAGGCGGTCCCTGCCGCGCAGCTCGCCCAAAGCCACAACACGGCCGGCACCAGTCGACCGAAGAGCAGGGACGCCCGCGGGACCGGGCGCAGCAGCAGGTAGGTGATCGTGCGGTCCTCGACTTCCTCGGCGATCACGGCCACCCCGAGGAGCAGCGAGGCCAGCGGCACCGAGACGCCCAGCAGCGCATGCCAACCAAGCATGGTGGACAAGCCCGAGGGCGTCACCTTGTCGTTGGCGGCCGCCACCAGCCACGCGATCAAGGCCGGCAAGAGCAACAAGCCCGTGGCGGCCCAAGCGCGGCGCGAGCGCGCCAAGAGCGAAAGTTGCGTCGATGCGATCAAGAGGCTCGCGCCCCACAGGCCGAGCTTCACGGTGCACCTCCCATGAGGTAGTCGAACACGGCTTCCAGGCCTTCGTCGCGCGACTCGAACGAGGCGATGCCGGCGCGCGCGGCGCTGGCGATTCCGGGCAAGGACTCCAGCAAGATCTCGGGGCGACGCGTGGCCACCACCAGCAGGCCTTCGGCCTTCAGTTGCACGGACTCGACCCCCTCCAAGCCGACCAACTCGCGCGCCAAGCGCCGCGAGTCGCGCGCTCGGATGGAGTAGCGGCGCGGATGCCGATCGAGCAAGGCGCGGATGGCGGCGATCTTCCCGCGCGCCAGGAGCCGTCCCTTGTGCAACAGCACCACGTCCTGGGTCAGCGCCTCGACTTCGTGCAGCACATGCGTGGAGAACAGCACGCTGGCGCCTTCGGCCGCGAGTTGGCGGAACAGCTCCAGCGTGGCGTGGCGCGCAAGCGGGTCGAGCCCGGTCAGGGGCTCGTCGAGCACCACGAGTTCGGGTTCGTGCGCGATGGCTTGCGCGATGCGCACGCGTTGGCGCATGCCCTTGCTGAAGCCACCGAGCCGGCGGTCCTTGGCGTCGACGAGTTGCACGCGCTCGAGCGCCGCCAGCGCCGCCGAGCGTGCCGCGAGCGACTCGCGGCCGGACAAGCGCAGCAGGAACTCGACGAATTCCACGGCCGTCATGTCGTCCCACAACGCGTCCTGCTGGGGGCAGAAGCCCAGCCGCGCATGCACGGCCGGGTTGGCGAAGGGCGGTGCGCCCAGCACCTCGATGGAACCGCGCGAAGGCTGGAGTTCGCCGGCGAGGAGCTTGAGGAAGGTCGACTTGCCGGCTCCGTTGGGGCCCAGGAGGCCGACGGTGCCGCGCGGGATGTCGACCGAGAGGTCGCACACCCCGACGACATCGCCGTAGAAGCGCGCCAGGTCCTTGGCGCGCACGACGTGTGCGCTGGATTCGGCTTGCGTCACACGACCTCCAGGCGGCGCGTGCGCCACCAGATCACGGTCCACGAAAGGGCCACCAGCAGTCCCCATGCCGTCCAGGCCAGCGGCGTGTTCCAGTCGCGCACTCCGAGGCGCATGTCGAACAGGTCCTCGGCGATGCGCACGCCGCATTGCACTGGAGACAATGCCAGCCAATCGCGGTCCTTGAGCAAGCGCGACAAGAGCAGCGCCGTGGCGCCGCTGAACATGAACCAGGCGAAGACCCCGGCGAGCGCGTAGCTCTTGCGGGTCGAGAGGGAGGACACTGCGAGGACCAGCGAGGACACGACCAGCGTCCACGCTCCACCGAACAAGATGGTCTTCCACGCCACGGAGCCTTCTTGCTGCAGGAAGCTCCAGTCCGGACTGGCGGCGACGGCGACGGAGATGATCACGAGGCCCGGCAGGATCGAGCCCAACACGCCGAACACGGCGACGATGCAGAACTTGCCCAGCAAGTAGTCGAAGCGCGTCAGCGGCCGAGCGAAGTACAAGAGGTGTGCTCCGCTCTTCCTGTCCTCGGCCAGCAGTCCGGCGCCGAACCAGGCCATGAGCAGCACGGAGAAGAAGTCCGTCGACAAGTGGAAGCCGACGATCATCTCGCGCACGCGCACGAGCTGCTTGACGAAGTCTCCTGCGCCGCCTCCGCCGCCCAAGGCCTGGCCCATGGCGCCACCCGCCCCGCCCAGTCCAGCCGGCGCCATGCCTTGGGCCAGGGCCGCCACGGTGTAGACGACGAAGCTGAAGATGATCGTCGCCACCACCGGCGGCAGGAACAACAGGACCAGCGGCAGCTTCTTGCGCAGCGCGATGCGCAATCCAGCGCGGATGATGGGGGCGGCGCGCAGGCGCGCGGGCTGGCGTTCGCCGCTCCATGGCCGCCACGCGCCGCCGTGCATCTCCGCCCGCGTGGGGCTGGCCTGCGTCTCGCGGTTCATGCACCCGCCTCCTGCGCAGCGAGGGCGTCGAGGAAGGTCTGTTCCAGCGAACCGCGCTTTGGCTCCACGGCCAGCAGGATGGCGCCGGCGTCGCGCGCCGCCTCGAAGAGCACGTCGGCGTCCTCGTCCTGCAGTTGGACTTCGAAGCGGCCTTCGTCGAGCGACGAGCACGCATGGCCGCGGCGCTCGAGCACTTGCGCCAGGGCTCGCGCGTCTCCGCGCACGCCGACCCGCACGCGACGAAGATCTCCGCCGATCATGGAATTGGTCGGCGCGGAGCTGAGCACGCGCCCCTTGGACAGCACGACGACATGGTCGCAGGTGCGCTCGATGTCGGCCAGGAGATGCGTGCAGACGAGCAGGCTCTTCTTGCGCACGCGACCGAGGTCGGCGACCAGCTCGAGCATGTGCCTGCGCCCCGCAGGGTCGAGCCCGTTCGTCGGTTCGTCGAGCAACACAAGTTCAGGGTCGTGGACCAGCGCCTGGGCGAGCTTCAAGCGTTGCTTCATCCCCGTGGACCAACCCTCGACTGGGCGGTAGCGCGCCTCTTCCAGACCCACGTAGTCGAGGACCTCGTGCGTGCGCGACAACGCGTCCTTCTCCGACAAGCCCGACAAGCGCGCCAAGAGCACCATGGTCTCGACTCCGGTCTGCCCCGGGATCAGGCAGTCGCTCTCGGGCATGTAGCCCACCAGTTGCCGCAGGCGCAGTTGCCCCTCGCGCGTGGACGGACTGTGGCCGGCGACATCGACCACGCCTTGGTCGGGAGCGAGCAGTCCGAGCAGGATCTTCAGCAAGGTCGTCTTGCCCGCACCGTTGGGCCCGAGGAGTCCAACCGGCCCGTGCGGGAGCTCGACCGACAGTCCATCCAACGCGCGCACCTTGCCGCGCGGATAGGTCTTGTGGACGCCTTCGAGTCGTACGAGTCCCATGGCGAGCAGGATACGCGTCCAGGGCGCATCGATCGCGAGGCAGGCCGGATTCGCCGCGCGTGGTGGGGTGGCGCAGGCTTCAGCCGTGGCGCCGCAGGGCGCGGCGCGCCACGGCGGAGAGCAGGTCCACGACGAGCACGAGGAGCGCCCCGAAGCACAGGTAGAGCGCCATCTCGTCGTAGTACTGCTTCGTGCGCGCGTCCTCGATCCAGTACCCGAGCGACACCACGCCCAGCATCCCGAGCACGGTCGCCTCGCGCACGCAGGTCTCGAAGCGGTAGAAGACGTACAGCAGGAAGCGCGAGAAGGAGAGCGGCGTCGCCGCGAGCAGGGCCACTTGCGAGCGCGTCGCGCCCAAGCCTCGCGCCGCCTGCAGCGGACGCGGCGGCAGGTTCTCGAGCGTCTCGGCCGAGAGGCGTCCGAGGATGCCCGCGTTGTGGATGGCGAGCGCCAGCACCAACGGCCAAGCGCCGGGGCCGAGGGTCGCCAGCAGCAGGAAGGCCCAGACGTACTCGGGGATGGCGCGCAGGAACACGAAGCCGAAGCGCGTGGGGGCGCGCACCAGCCACCAGATCCGCTCGCCTCGCCCGAAGGCGTCGAGGAAGGGGCGCGCGGCGGCGATGGTGGCCGCGGCGAACCACGACAGGCTCCAGGCGACGAGCGCCGCCAGCACGATGGCCGCGGTGGCGAGGCACAGCGTGCGCCACGCGCCCTCGAGCCCGTTCTTCGCGGCGAGGTCCCAGGCCCACGCGAGGTGCGCCAGGAACCCGTGCTCCCCTTCGCGCAGCGGATAGGGCGCCAAGTCGACGAAGAGGAAG
>SXXH01000135.1 GCA_005789645.1 Planctomycetia bacterium | reverse complement strand
TACTCCTTTATTGGGAATAGAGTTTTCTACTTTTTTACATCAAAGATTCTGCCCCATCCGTCATTACCATTTGGGCACCAACGAGCAGATAAATCGGATCTCTTATAGATAGCACCTTTACCTTGTTCTACTGGACCAGAAAGAGACGGAAGACGCTGTCGCCGTCGTTGGGGTAGTTCTTCGCGGCATTGATGCCGCCCTGCGCGGCGATCGAGTGCGCGCGGCGCGGCGAATCGTGGATGCACAGCGTCGTGACCTTGTAGCCCATCTCGGCCAAGGTGGCCGAGGCCGAGCTTCCGGCGAGTCCGGTGCCGACGACCAGCACCTTGAACTTGCGGCGGTTGGCCGGGTTGATCAGCTTGAGGTCGAACTTGTGCTTCGTCCAACGCTCCGCCATCGGGCCGCTCGGGCACTTGGACTGGAGCTTTTGATGCACGCCCTGCTGCGGGGCTTGGGTCGTTTCCGTGGCCATGGTCTTGGTCCTTTCCGTGTGGGTCGAGGACCGCTCAGGTGAAGAAGAGGAAGTACAGCGGGAACGACGTGAAGCCCAGTGCCAGCACGACGGCCAGCCAGCGCAGCTTCTCCCACGCTTCGTCCAGATGGGGGTGCGAAGCGCCCAGCGTCTGGAACACGCTGCGCAGCGCGTGCCACAGGTGGAAGCCCAAGGCCCCCATGCCCAGCACGTAGGCCCACGCCAGCCACGGCTGCTGCAGCTCGCGCTTCACCAGCGTGTACAGGTCGTAGTGCGCTCCCGTGGCTTGCGCCGTGGCGTAGCCGGGGTCGGACAACTTGCCGATGCGGAAGTTCCAGATGTGCAGCAGGATGAACCCGAGCAGGATCAGGCCCGTCCAGATCATCGTCGCCGAGGCGGTCGTCTTGCGGCCCTTGTCGGCCTGCACCGCGTAGCGGCTCGCGCGCGCCTTCTTGTTCTCGAGCGTTACGCGCACGGCGAGTCCGATGTGGGCGAGGAACAGCACCACGAGTCCGGCCTCCGCCAGCGGCAGCAGCGGATTGGTCTCCAGCAGGTGCGCGTAGGCGTTGAAGCTCTCCGCGTCCTTGTAGACGATCAAGTTGCCGGCGAGGTGGGCGACGAGGAACAGGACCAGCAACAGTCCCGTGATCGCCGTGAGGTACTTCTTGCCCAGCGAGGACGAGAAGATTTTCTGCAGCCAGGTCGGCATCGAGTGGTGCACCTGTGGAGGGGGGGATGCCTTCCTTGCCTGCTTGGCGCGCAAGCTAGGCAAGTAGGGGATTTCAGTCAGAGTAGAGGACGCGCGCGCGCGTTGTCCACCGGCGATTCCCACCGCCGGTGGCGCCCCGAGATGCAAGTCGTTCAGGCGAGAGGCGCATCCAATGACCGCGCTAGTTGTTGAAAGGGAAGCCCTTCGGACCCTTGCTTGGTCCGCCCGCCGGTCCGCTTGGAGGTCCACCGGGCCCGACCGATCCCGGCGGCAGTTGCGATTCCATCGTCTTGCGCAACTCGACGAGGCTCTCGCCGAAGTGGAAGGCCAACCAGACGAACTGGCAGTCGATGTTGTCGACCGGGTCGTCGACTTCGAAGGCCGCCTTGCAAGTCAGGTCGCAGGGCCTCGTTTGGTTGAGGAAGCAGTACTTCTTGGCCATCGTTCGCGCGGATGCGTTCCTTCGGTCTGTTGGATGGTGCGTCGTAGGTCTCGAGTGCGGTCGCTGGACTTGGTCGGCTTCAGCCGCCAGCGCGACGCATCAAGACCGTCCAGTCGCCCTCGAGCACGGTGTCGCCGCGTCGGTCGCGCAGGGTCAGGCGCAGGTCGACCCGGCCACGGCGTGGATGCGGCTCGGCCTCGCGCTCAAGGACTTCCAACCGGAGCCGCAACTCCTCGGGTGGCGCGACCGGTTTCAGGTAGCGCGCGGCCGTGCGTTCGATGGCCACGATCGTGCCAGTGAACCAACCGGTGCGCCACGCCAGTCCGGCGGCGAGCGACTGGACGAGCGCGCCATGGGCGATGCGCTTCCTGAAGGGCGTGCGAGCGGCGTGTTCCGCGTCCAGGTGCAGCGGGTTGTCGTCGCCCGTCAGGCTGGCGAAGCCTTCGACCATCGCCTGGTCGAGTTCCATCGAGGGAGACTCCACGCACAGCCCCGGGACGAGCTCGTCGTAGGTCAAGGGCTGGGCGTTCTGGTTTGGTGCGGACATCGAAGTGCGCAAGGCGGCGCACGGTAGCACATGGCACGGGCTGGGAGGTCTGCGCCGAACTGGGGAACCGGCGGTCAAATGGCCTCGCGCCGGCCCCCTCCTGAAAGAATCAGAACGTACATTATCAGACATGCATAGCGGCCTTGGCGGGGGCGGGAAGGCTGCTTTTGGGCCAATTAGCTCTGGGCTCCCGAGGGCCGCCCACGGCCAGGTCTTTGAGTCCGCTGGCCCAACTTGACCCGCGCCGACTCCGCCGTTTCGTGCCTGTTGCGCCCGTGCAGCACGACGTGCTCGTCCTGACGCTGGAACCCCCGCACGCCTCCGGGCAGGCTACGGTCATGATCGTCCTTCGCAGTCGCCCGGCCCGCGGTCCCGTCGCCAGTCCACGCGCGGCCCCTGCCAGAGGTCTGTGTGCCGTCGCCGTGCTGCTCGCCTTGGCAGGTTCCTCCGGCTGCCATGCCGACAGAGCACGCGGCCCCGAGCCCAAGCCGCGCGTCGAGCCCGGCGTGGCGCCGCTGGCCTTGGACTTGCCGTTGACCCAAGCCCCGTACGAGCGCGTTCACGCCAACTTCAAGGAGCGTCTCGACCAGCCGTATGTCTATCGCGAACTGCGCGGCAGCTACGCGCAGACGATGCGCGCCCTCGCCGAGTTCGCCGCCGAGGTGCGCGCCAAGGGCTTGGTCGTCTCCGGTCCGCCTTTCGGCTTGTACTACGACGATCCCGGGGCGACTCCAGTGGCGGAGCTGCGCTCGCGCATGTGCCTGCCGGTTGATGCGCTCGACGGCCAAGGTTTGATGTTCGAGGTGCTGCCGCAGCAGACCGTCGTCTACGCCTATGTGGCCGGCCCTTATCCCGAGGCGCCGCGCGCCTTGCCCGGCTTGCTCGAGTACATGCGCGGCATGCGTTGGCGGCTCGATGGTCCGGTGCGCGAGGTCTACCTGGTGCCGCCGTCGGGCGCGCGCGTCGAAGACCTCGTCTGCGAGCTGCAGGCGCCTGTCAAGGGAACTTGACGGAACGCGCCTTCGCGGCGCAAGAGGAGGCATTTCCTCGGTTGAATCGAGGCCAATCTAGGCTGGATTGAGATTCGGGTGCGCGGCGTACACCGCCAAGCGTCCTTCGTCGTCGACGCGTCCGCGCAGCAGGTCGCCGGGACGCAGCCATTCGGCCAGCACCATGTCGATGCGCGCGGCCACGAGTTCGCCCTCGCATTCGAGCTCCGCCAGCCCATCCTCCGACAACGCGCGCAAGCGATGCATGCCGCCGCCCTTGCCGGCGCGCGTGCGCCGGGCGTTGGCTTCGGCGATGCGCGGCAGCTCCGCTTCGAGGCGCTTGAGCAGCGCGTCGCCCGCCGCGCCGAGATCGACCTCGTGCACTTCGCGCGCCCAGCGCACGAAGCGCCTGAGCGCGGCCACCAATGCTTGCGCCTCGCCGGCGCCGCGCACGATCTCCGCCTCGACAACGTGAACCCCCGCCCAACGCGCCAAGTCCAGCGGCGTGAGGGTCTCGAACACGCCGACCTCGCGCGCGGATTCGCCGAGGGTTTCGAGGCTGCGCAGCTCGGCCGCGGCCTGCACGCCATGCTCCGCGGCGGTCTCCCACAAGAACTCCGTCACCATGGCGCCCACGACTCCCGGGAAGTCCGGCGCTGGAGCGAGCTCGTCCTCGTCGGGCTCGATCGAGATGTCCAGCTCGCGCTCGAGCTCGTCAAGCATTTGCGACAAGGGCCGGCCTTCCTGCGTGCCTTGGCGGAAGCGCGCCAAGGCCGTTTCGACCTGCACTTCGCCACCAGGCGCGGAAGCCGGCACGAGGCTCGCGCCTTGGCCCGGTCCGAGGCGCGTCAGCGAATGCCAGGCCGCGATCAGCACGCGACGCGCCTCGTCGAGGTCGACCGAGGTGTCGAAGGCCAACGCATCGAGGATCGGCGCCAGCGCGTCGTCGGCGCCATGCACGATGCGTCGAGGATCGAAGGGTGCTTGCGCGAGGTCCTGCATCCACCGTTCGATGTCGGCGGGAGCCGCGCCCGAACTCGCCAGCAGCTTGCGCGCCGCGGCCACGGGATCGACTTCGGGATCGGCCGGCGGCGCGAACATGGCCTCCAGCTCGCTGCCGCCGATGCGCACGACGCCACGGCGCTCCTTGCGCGCCTCCGACAAGTCCGCGCGCAAGGCCTGCAGCAGGGACGGCGAGCGACGCACGAAGGCCGACCGCGCCAGCGCATGGTCGCCGTTGCCCAGCGGGTAGAGCCGTCCGGCGACGACATCGCCGACCTGCACCAGGGCGCTGGCCTCGGATTCGCGCACCGGGTACTCGCCCAGCGAGCCGAGGTCGCGCAGCCAAAAGCCCTCGCCGGTCCGCACGCCCGTGACCTCGAAGACGCCCGTGTGGCTATCGCGCAGCGCGCGCCTGCAATCGTCGTCCAAGTCCAGCGCCTCGCCGTGGCGCAGCCAGACATCGTCGAGCACGAGGCCCGATCCGCTCGATTGCTCGCACAGGAACCACTCGAGGTGGCGACGCACCGCGGTCGCGTCCCGCCCCCTGCCTTGGTTGGGTCCGAAATAGGCGCGCAAGGTCCCTGCGCATGCGGCCAGCAGCTCGGGGTCCTGCTGCACGGCAGTCCCAAGACGAGTCAGGCAGGCTTCGATGGTCTGCACATCCACGGCGTGTGTATCTCGGCGATCGGCTGCTGGGAGCCTTGCGCCCAAAGTCTAGGCCCGCGAGGCGACTCGGGGTAGCAAGAGTTCCTCCGCGGGCCGTGCTTTTGCGTTGCACGCCGAGCCACGAAAGGGCATCACAACTCCACCATGCCCATCGCAGCCGCTTCCTTCACGGTCCACTGGGTCGATGCCGTCGGCCTCGCCAGCGTGTTGCTGTTCGCCTTCCTCGGCGCGCGTCGCGGCCTGTGGTGGCAAGGTGTGCGCCTGCTGGGAGCCATCGCCACCGTGGCGGCGGCGCGTGCGCTTGCGCCCCGCATGGCGCCCAGCGTGGCCGAGTGGTTCGGTGGGATCGAACTCGCCGTGGCCGAAGGGCTCGTGTGGACGATGCTCGTGGCCTTGGGCCTCGTCGCCGTCGCGCTGGTGGGGCGTGTGGGTCGCGAGGCCATCGAGGCGGCCGAGTTCACCACGCTGGATCGCGTTGGCGGCATCTTCGCCGGCATCGCCACCGCCTTGGTGCTGCACACGAGCCTCCTGATCGGCATGGCGCTCGTCGCCGGCGAGGGCTTCGCCCAGCGCCACATCCACGGCACGACCTCGCAGGAAGTGCTCGCCGGCTTGAGTCGCGCCGTGCCCGGCTTCGTCGAAGCGCATGCGGCCTATCGTCTCGGTCAATAGCATCCCGGCCTGCGACTCGGGCTCGCTCCCTCAGACACGCACGCGCAACGACTTGCGAGCACCATGGCGCGTAGAGCCTTGACGCTCCGCGAGGACTCGGCGTATCTTGACGACCTAAACGGGCGCGCAGCTCGGGGAAGCAGGTGCGAATCCTGCACGGTCCCGCCACTGTGAGCCGCCAACAACGGATCGTCGGAGCTTGGCGCCAGCCAAGCAGGCCACTGTAGGTTCGATGCTCGCCGCGCGCGAGGAATCGGAGCTCGCGGGAAGGCTGCGACGGCTTCCGGGCGGTGAGTCAGGATATCCGATG
>SXXH01000134.1 GCA_005789645.1 Planctomycetia bacterium | reverse complement strand
GCGCCCGCGGCGACGATCGCCGGAGCGGCCTCGCGGCCGGGCGCGGGCGCGTTGTCCAGTTTGCTTGACAGCACGCGGCGCGACTTGGCGCGGCGCGCCGGGGCCGGCAACTCCTCGGCCGAGAGCCGCGCCGCCATGCCCGCCGCCTCGCGCTGGAACCTGCGCGCGGAGGCCGGAGAGGCGCACAGCAAGGCGGCCAAGCGCGACTCGTCGCTGGCGGCCACCAAGGACAGTGTCCCCACGCCTCCTTCGCGCAGGCGGGCGAGCGTGGCGGGTCCGTCGGCGTGGATCGTGCAGAGCAGGGCTAGGGCGTCCATGGCGTCTATGCACCTAGGTACGCAATGACGGAAGCGGAGTCCACCGGCAGGTTTGCGGCTGTCGAGGGAGCTGCCAGGCGCCCGGCACATGCGCGAGCCAGATGTGCGAGCCCCGGTGCGGGCTCCGGTGCGGGCTCCGGTGCAAGCACCCACGCGACCCCGACGAGCCCTACCCTCAGCGCAGCGCGCGGCGGGCGGTCTCGTAGAACCCGCGCGCCACGGGCGCCAAGTCGATGGCCTCCCAACGGGCCACGGACTGCAGGCGCAGGGCGGCTGGCGCGTGCGGCTCGCGCAAGACGAGCGGGCCGCGAGCCTGGACGCTCTTCAGCACCGCCTCGTCGGAAGGCACCCAACCCACCCACTCGGGGACCTTGCCCACATGGCGGCGAGCGACACCCTCGAAGCGGTCGAAGGCGGCGCGGGCGGACGACTCGTCCGGAGCCCGGTTCATGACGACGCCCGTCCGCAGGTCGGGCGCCACGGACATGGCGTGCTTGTAGAGCGCGTAGGCGTCGGAGAGCGAGGTCACCTCATGGGTGGTGACGAGCAGCAGCGAACGCGCCGCGGCGACATGCGCCACCGTCGCGATGCCCATGCCCGCGCCATGGTCGACGATGACCAGGTCGAACTGCGACTCGAGCGCCGCCAGCGCCCCGAACAGGCGGTCGAGCTCGCGCGGCGTCGGATTCTGCAAGGCGGCGCGGCCGACTCCGCCGGACAGTAGCTTGATGCCTGCCGGCCCATCGACCAGTGCGAAGGGGGCGGAGACTTGGCCATCGAGCACATGCCCCAGGTCGTAGCGGGGCACGAGACCGAGCAGAAGGTGCGCGTTCGCCATGCCAGCGTCGAAGTCGACGAGGCAGACGCGCTCGCCGGCTTGGGCGCGCAGCACGGCGAGGTTGGAGGCGACGATGCTCTTGCCGGTGCCGCCCTTGCCGGAAGCGATGTTGAGCACCTTGGCCATGCGGCGGGGTGGAGCAGGCGGGGCGGACCGGGTGACTTGGCGCAGGACCTCGAGGAACATCAGGCAGCTCGTAGACCTTGGGTGCGGATCAAGTTGCGGGAGAGTGAGTCGTTGGGGGAGTACTTCGCCCGCGCGGACCGTGGAGTCGGCCGGTTGGGAATGGGGCGCGGGCGGTGCAGGCGCACTTGCACGGATTCTGTTGGTCAGTGCATGCGCACTTCCTCGCCGATCTTGTGCAGCTTCATGACATTGGTGGTGCTCTTCATGGCGGCGGGGACGCCGGCCACGAAGACGATCGAGTCGCCGTATTGGGCCAGGCCGCGCACGACCAGCATCTCGGAGGCCATGTAGAGCATGTCCTCGAGGCTGCGTTCGCGGCGGAACAACATCGGGCGCACGTGCGCCAGCACGCTCATGTGCTGCAAGGTCGCGGGGTGCGGGGTCAACGCGATGACCTCGGCCGTCGGGCGGTAGCGCGAGATCAGGCGCACCGTGTTGCCCGTCTCGGTGAACACCACGATCTGGCGGATCTTCAGCGCTTCGGCCGCTTGCACCGCGGCCAACGCCGTGGCGTTGCTGAAGGTCGCCTCGGCCGCGCGGAAGGCGGGGCGCGGGATGTCGCGGTAGCGCTGGCTGGTCTCCACGGCGCGGGCGATCTTCGTCATGGTGGCCACCGCTTCGATCGGGTATTGCCCGACCGCAGTCTCGGCCGACAACATGACCGCGTCGGTGCCGTCGAGCACGGCGTTGGCGACATCCGCCACTTCGGCGCGCGTCGGACGCGAAGAGCCGATCATCGACTCGAGCATCTCCGTGGCGGTGATCGTGAAGCGGCCAGCGCGGATCGAGGCTTGGATGATCGACTTCTGGATCAGCGGCAACTGCTCGAGCTCCGCCTCCACGCCGAGGTCTCCGCGCGCGACCATCACGCCGTCGGTCTCCGCCAGCAGCTCGTCGAGGTTGTCCAACGCCAGTTGCCGCTCGATCTTCGACACCATCAAGGCGCCCGGGCACAAGGCGCGCACGGTGCGGATCTCCGCGGCGCGCGCCACGAACGAGATGCCGATCATGTCGACCTGCGCCTGGCGCGCCAGCTCGAGGTTGGCGCGATCCTCGTCGGTGGGCAGCTCGTAGCGCACATTCGAGTCGGGGAAGTGCACGCCCTTCCTGTCGTTGACGACGCCCGCGCGCGTCACATGCCCCACGATGCGATCGGAATGCACCTCGTCGGCCACCATCTCGCACTGGCCGTCGGCCAGCAGGATGCGGTGCCCGGGCTCGACCCCCTCGCGCCAACCGGCGAAGTCGAAGTAGACCTCGCCGACCTTGGCCGGGCCCTTGCCCTCGAAGATCGTCTGCACGCTGCCCTTGTCGAGGCGGCGCGCGCCGCCCTCGAACTTGCCCATGCGCATCTTGGGGCCTTGGATGTCGATCAGGATCCCCACCGCGACCTGGCGCAGCTCGGCCTCGCGCCGGATCTTCTGCACGCGCCGCAGGAAGTCATCGGCCGAACCATGCGACAGGTTCAAGCGCGCCACGGACATGCCCGCCTCGATCAGCTCGCCCAGGCGCTCCTCGGTGGCCGGACCGATGGTGGCCACGATCTTCGTGTGGGCGCGCGCGGTAGACTCGCCGGTCCGCGCAGCTTTGGTGGAACCGGTGGTCGAAGTCGTGGGAGTCATGCGGCGCGCCACGCTAGCGTAGCGCGGCATCCCTTGCGAGGGCGCCTCGTCGACACGCCTCGGCTTGGACTGCAACTCGGCGCACGCCGCGGGGTTGCCCCGGCGGGCCGGGCGCGGGGCCAAGCGGGCTAGCGCCGTGCATCGAAGGCCGGACCGAGGATCTTGACCCGCGCGTCCAACCCCAAGGACCGGCGTCGATCACCGAAGACGGCCACCAGCCCGTCGCCGAAAGGCGCGATGCGCGGCGCCACGCGATCCCCCACGAAGAGCGTCTCCAGTTCGTTCAGCAAACGCGCCGAGTCGTCGCCGTGCATGCCCTTGCCGTCGGCCTGCATGCGGCGCACGAGCGTCTGGTCGAGCCCGGACAAGTCGTCCTCCCACGCGACGGCGTAGCTGCCGTCGGCGAGGCGCACGACCTCGGGGAAGTCCTGTTCGTTGCCGAGGTGGCAGGGCGAGAGGATCGGGCCCTTGGGCTTGCCGTCGCGATCGAACAAGCGCACGCACACATCGCGCAGCAAGTCGCCCGGATGGCCCGAGCACCAAGCCAGCGCGAAGCCGCCATCGGGCGCGGGCGCCAGCGAGGGATCCCAGTCGTTGGCGCGCCGCGAGGCCTCGAAGCCGAACTGCGCGCCTTGGCGCTCGAGTCCCGCACCGAACCACCGGGCCTGCAAGCGCCAGCCAGCCGCGCGCGAGTCGCCCTCGTGGCTGGTCCACGCGACGAGCACGCGGCCGTCGGTCATCTGGGCCAAGGTGGATTCTTGCGCGAACGAGCCCGGGTCGCTGGCGCGTTGCGGGGCGCCGACGCGGTTGCCGCGCGCGTCGAGCTTGGCCACGTACGCGCCGTCCTTCTCGTCGCGCTTGTCGAACTCGCCGCGCGTCCACGCGATCGCCCAGCCGGCTTGCTTGGCGCCGTTCTCGCGCCATGCGATGGCGAAGGGCGGCGACAAGGCTCCCCCCGCGCCGGATTCCTCGAGCAACTTGGGCTCCTCGAGCGCCGTGCCGTCGCCACCGAGGACTTGGGCCCACAAGGCCGTGCGCCCCTCGTGGGTCTGGCGCCATGCGACCAGCACCGCGCCATCGGCCGAGACGGCGGCGTGCGGACGATCGGCGGCGCCGGGCAGGATGCGCGCTGCTTGTGCTGGTTCATCGGCCGGCTCCGCCACCTCGGACTTGGCGCGCGGCGCGGGGCGCGGCAACAAGAGCTCGGGCCCCATGAGACCATCGAGCGTGATGCGGCGCAGGTGGACGCGTCCGGCGCCGAAGCGGCGATCGCCCCATGTGGCGAAGGCCGTCGCTCCGTTCGAGGCGACCATGGGATGGACTTGGTCGCTGCTGGCGACATCGGTGTTCAAGCGCTTGGCGACGAGTGGTGTGCACGCGCCCGTCGCGGACACCTCGTGCAGGAGTCCCCACGCGTCCCCGTCACCCGTGCGGCGGTCGGTCCAACCGAACAAGAGTCGCTGGCCATCGGAAGCGAGCCGCGGACCGCTGGCTTGGACGGCGTCCGGCGGCAAGGGTTGCACGACCTCGCCCACGGGTTCGCCGGAGGCTTGGAAGAAGTGCAGCTTGGGGACGCTGGTCGCCGCTTGGGCCTGGGACGCCGCGCCTCGGCCGGTCGAAGGCGCCGTGGGCCCGCCGCGGCCCTGCGGCGCAGACGCCAGCCAGTCCCGCGAATCGAGCGGAAAAGCCGTGGACGCGCCGGGGGGGGGTGTCAAAAATCCTTGACGCTGGTCGGCGCGGCCGCGAGCGCCACCGCCGCGACGGTCGGGACGCGCGCGCTCGTCGGCGCCGCTGGAGGCCCCGGGCGCGGCATCGACCAGCACGCACCACAGGCCGTGGACCTGCACGAGGCCGAGTGCCGCGCCGCGCCCGAGCGGTTGTTCGCGCACCACGCGCAAGCGCTCGTCGAACAAGCGCAGCACGGCCGCGTCGCCATCCTGGACCAGCATCGCGAAGCCGCCTTCCGGGCGCGCGCGGACCACGCGCGCGACGCCGGATCCAAGTTCGTGCGCCTGCCAGCGTCCGCCCAGCTTCGCGCCGCGCGCGCCGCGCACGCCGTTGGCGCCACGCCACGCGACCAGCACCGTGCCATCGACGCCCGGCGCCGCCGCCAAGCCCGGCTCGACGACGCCCTTGCCGATGTCGACGACCTCCGCCAACGGGTCGCCGCGCTTGTTGCGCAGCGAATACTGCACGCGGTCCTGCCAAACCCACGCCAGCCCCATGTGTTCCGCGTCGATGGCGAAGACGAATGGACGCCGGCGATCCATGCCGCCCGCGCGCAGCTCGGCCGGCGTCTGGGCCGGATCGGCGACCAAGAACTCGAGCGGCGACTGCCACGCTCCATCCGGCCCGAAGGCGCGCAACCATGGCGCCGAACCGCCGCTCTGGACGCTGGTCCAGGCGATGGCCCCTCCACCGTCGGGGTAGGCGAACACGCAAGGATCGATGCGGCGCGCCGTGTGCGGCGCGTACATCGGGCGTTCCGCTTCGCGCAAGCCGAGTTCCCCGTCGAAGCGCGCGAGGTAGATCCCGAGGAGTCCGTCGCGCAAGTCGCGCCACGCGGCCACGAAGCCGCCGCCAGGTGCGCCCTCGAGCATCTGGAGTTCCTGCACGGCCCCTCCCGCTTGATCCTGGTGCAGCAAGGCATCGGCAAGCCGGACATCGGTCACCGGCGGGGGCAGCCAGCCCAAGGTCCCCAACGGAGGGGTGACCGGGTCTTGGGCCATGACCGGGCCGCACAGGGTCCCTAGCATGGCCCCAAGAGTCACCAGCGCCGCGTTCACGATTCGAGGTGCAAAGATTTGAGGTGCCACGATTTGGTGTGCCATGTGCAGGCAAGGAGCTTGCCCCCCGGAGGACGAGCTTGGAAGCACAGCGGCCGCGTGTGGGGCCAAAATCCACGGCTTCTTAACCAACTTCGCCCCCACGATTCGCAAGTCCGTGGTAAGTCAGAGACTGTAGGAGCGAAAGGGAGACTGCACTCCCCCGCTCTTCAGCCCCCTCCAGCCTCTGGATTCACACCATGCCCCCCCCGCCCGGCTCCACTCCCGCCGAGGCCCGGCTGCACCCGCACCCGAGCCGAGCCGTCTCGAGCAATTTCGTGACTGCCGTGGTCGTCGCAGTGCTGGTCGGCGCGCTGCTGACCTACATCGCGCTCATCTGAACTCAGGCTGATCGAGCAGGCTGATCGAGTTCTAGCCGAGGCGCTGCGAGCCCTTGCCACCGCTGGGCCGCTCTCATGTTTGGGCGGCTGGCACCCGCAGGCTGCTCCGCAGGACCCGGAAGATCCTTCCGGACAATGGGTTGCACGGCCAGCCCGGCCGACCGAAGCGCCCGATCCGGGGTAACTTTGCCCATGCGGGAAACCCACGTTCACGTTTGCTGGCCCGAAGGGCTGCAAGCGCGCAAGGGGTGCTCCGGCCTCTGACCGCCTGTCGCAAGTGCCTCGATTCAGCCCCGCCAAGCAGGTTTGGGGGGTCTTCGGGGAACCACGAACGCCCGTGCGCAGTTATAGATGAAACATCGCGCGCCTCGCCAAAGAGTGCGCGCGGAGTCCCAACCTCACCCCTCAGGCTCCCGCGCCGCTCCCTCGGACGGCTCGCACCATGCGCAACCACTTTTCCCTCGGTCTGCTGACCGTCCTCGCCTCCACCACGGCCCTGCACGCGCAGGTCGGCGAGTTCGACCGCGCGACCCCGCGCCACACCGACCTCATGGCCGATTGGCGCGCCCGTCACGGCGACAACTGGCGTCTGAACGTCTCGCGCGAGACCGGATGGATGGAATTGCTCTCGGGTGGTCGCACCACGCCGGCCTTCCGCCCGACCGACGACCTGCAGTACGCCACGCTGGCCGAACAGGCCCTGCGCGAGACCGAGCTCCTGCACGGCATGGAGTCCTCGACGCTCAGCTTGGTCCGCGTCCTCCACCTGCCCTTCGGCCTGACGGGCAGCACCGACAAGATGACCGTCCGGTTCCGCCAGATGGTCAAGGGCGTGCCGGTCGAAAACGGCTGGGCGAACGTGCTGTTCGCCATGGACGGCGGCGTGCTGTCCATCCAGACGACGGGTGCCCCGCGCATCGCCGGCCTGTCCACCACGCCGGCGATCGCGGCGCGCACCGCCACCGACACCGCGGTGGCCCGCTTCCGCGCCGAGCTCGACATGGATCCCACGCATGTGCACGCGGCCGAGCTGGTCATCGACCAACACGACCTCGACGGCGTGCACCACGCGCGTCTCGCGTGGAAGGTGAATGTCCAAGCCGAGCACGAAGGCCTCGAGCCGGCCGGCAAGAACATGTACATCGACGCGCAAAGTGGCGCGTTCTACCGCCACACCGAAAGCATCCACTTCTTCGACGTGTCGGGCACGGTGACCTCGAACGCCAGCCCGGGCCTCAATCCCGACACGGCCTCGAACCCCGAGCAGCAGTTCCCGATGCGCTACGCGCGCGTCACCGCCGGCTCCGTGACCACGACCACCGACGCCAACGGCAACTTCACCTTGGTGGGCGTCAATGCGCCCGTGTCGGCGACCTTCAGCTACGTCGGCACGTTCAACAACGCGCTCAACGCGGCCGGCGCCGAGTACACGCTGACGACGACGCTCTCCAATCCGACCGGCAACGCGGTGGCGATGAACACCGCTCCGACCGAGGCCGTGACGGCGCAGGCCAACGCCTTCCGTCAGGTGAACATCCTGCGCGACTTCGTGCGTGGCGTGAACCCGAGCGACTCGACGGCCGACTATGTCGCCACCGCCAACGTGATGGTGTCGGGCAGCTGCAACGCCTTCTACAACGGCAGCTCGACGAATTATTACCCCCTCGGCGGCGGCTGCAACAACACGGCCTACTCGACGGTGGTCAACCACGAGCAGGGCCACTGGATGAACGACCGCTACGGCACCGGCAACGGCTCCGACGGCATGGGCGAAGGCAACGCCGACGGGTTCGCCATGTACATCCAGGACACGCCGGTCGTGGGCGCCAACTTCACCACGACCGGCGGCGTCATCCGCAGCGGCACGAACACGCGCCAGTTCTGCGGCGACGCGACGCCCGGCTGCTACGGACAGGTCCACACGGACGGCGAAGTGTGGATGGGCGCGATGTGGAAGATCCGCAGCCGCCTCAACACCTCGCTCGGCAACAACGCCGGCGACGCCACGGCGAACGCGCTGTTCCTCGGCTGGATGAACGCCTACAACCAAACGGGCATCCGCTCGATCATCGAAACCCAGTGGCTGACCCTGGACGACGACGACGGCAACATCAACAACGGCACGCCGCACTACACCGACATCGACAACGGCTTCCGCGACCAGGGCTTCCCGGGTGTCGCGCTCTTGTCGATCAGCTACTCGAACGTGGCGAACCTGCCCGACACGACCAACCAAGTCGGCCCGTACGTCGTGACGGCCAATGTCTCCGCCAACCAGGCTCCGTCGCTCGCGAGCGTGCAGTTGTTCTGGCGCGTGGGCACGGGCGCCTTCACCGCGGTGCCGATGACGCTCGTCTCCGGCACCCAATACCGCGCCGAGATCCCCGGCATCATCAGCCCGGCGACCTGCGAGTACTACCTGCGCGCCCAGGACTCCTTGGGCAACGCGGCCAACTTCCCGACGAACGCGCCGAGCACCGTGCTCGACTTCGACATCGGCATCGTGCGCATCCTCGGCTCGTGGAACTTCGACACGCCCTCCGACGAAGGTTGGACGCACGGTTCCACGGCGGGATCCGACGACTGGCAGCGCGAAACGCCCGCTGGCGACAGTGGCAACGGCTGGGCCGATCCGGGCAACGCCTTCAGCCCGAGCAACGCCTGGGGCACGGACATGGGCAACGGCACGACCGCCACCACGGTCAACGGCGCCTACGCGTCCAACAGCAACATGTGGTTGCGCACGCCCGTGTTGAACGCCTCGAACGCCACGGGCGTGAAGCTGTACTTCAAGCGCTGGTTGACGGTCCAAGGCTCGGCCAGCGACCAGGCCCGCATCCGCGTCAACGGCACGCAGGTCTACATCAACCCGACGGCGAACCTCGCGGACACCTCGTGGAGCTCGCAAGTGATCGACATCTCGGCGTTGGCCGACAACAACCCCACGCTGCAGATCGAGTGGAGCATCCAGTCGAACGGCACGACGAACTGGGGCGGTTGGAACATCGACGATGTGGTCGTGAAGTGGATCGAAGGCGTGGCTCCGCCGTGCCCGACGCCGGTCTCGTACTGCATCGGCGCGCCGAACTCGGTGGGTCCGGGTGCGTTGATGGCTTGGCAAGGCACGCCCAACATCTCGACCAACAACTTCGAGATCATCGCCGTCGGCTGCCCGGTCAACACCTCGGGCCTGTTCTTCTACGGCAACGGCCAGACGCAGGCGACCTTCGGCAACGGCTTCCGCTGCGTCAGCGGCTCGCTGTACCGCTTCGGTCGCACGACGACCGACTTCCTCGGCGACGCGCGCCAGCTCATCGACTATCCGACGGCCCCGGCCCCCATCTCCGCCGGCCAGACCTGGAACTTCCAGTTCTGGTACCGCAACGCGGCGGCGGGCGGCGCGGGCTTCAACCTGTCGAACGGCCTGAGCGTCGTGTTCTGCCCCTGAGGTGGCAGGGGGCTGCGCGGCTCGAGGCTGCGCAGTTCGAGACCGGGCCGCACTGGAAAGGCCCAGCCAACGCCGGCCGGCGTCCGCTTCGCGCGGGCGCCGGCCGGGCTGCTTTGGGGGAGTTGTCGCACCCATTCGACCGCGGCTTCCACGGGAGCCTTGCGCCGTGCGAGTCCGGACGAAGCAGGTGTCGCGTATACTCGCGGCGAGGTGGACAGGCCCGCGCACGCGGACCGCGCCCCGCGACTCTTACTGCCGCCCACGGGCGGCGAGACCCACGCCATGATCCAACGCGCTTCCCTGCTCGTCGCCTGCGCGACGGCGCCCTTCCTGCTCGCCGGCAACATCCCCGCCACGCGCCTCGTGTTCGCTCCCGCCGAGGGCACGACGCTCGCGAAGAGCTTCGAGCAGAAGACGACCCTGACCCTCGACAGCATGCAGATCTCCGGCATGCCCGGGGAAGGTCCGCAAATCGAGATGGACTTGAAGATGGACCAGGCTTGGTCGGTGGTCGACGAGTACGTCAAGCTCGGCGACGGACGCCCGACGAAGCTCGTGCGCACCTTCGACAAGATCTCCTCCAAGGCCGACATGAGCATGTCGATGGAGTTCATGGGCCAGTCGCAGGAAAACTCGTCCAGCATGGACGGCAAGAGCGAGCTCGAGGGCAAGAAGGTCGTCTGGACCTGGGATGCCGAGAAGGGCGAGTACTCCACCGCCTTCGACCCCGAAGGACCCGACGCCGCCTTGCTCGAGGAGCTGACCGAGGACGCCGACTTCCGGCTGCTGCTGCCCGGCAAGGAAGTGGCCGAAGGCGACGAGTGGACCGTCGATCCCAAGAGCCTGACCAATGTCTTCATGCCGTGCGGCAACCTGTCGCTCAAGCCCGAGGAGCAAGAAGAAGGCGGCGGCATGATGGGCGGCGACAGCTTGTCCTCGATGAACGAGCTGATGGAGTCGCTCGAGGGCGAGGTCAAGGTCAAGTTTGCCGGCATGCGCGAGGTCGACGGCGAGAACTGCGCCATCATCGAGCTCGAGTTCAAGGTCAAGAGCAGCGCCGACTTGACCGAATCGGTCAAGGAGCAGATGGAGTCCTCCGGTCAAGACCTGCCCGTCGAACTCGTCAAGGTCGAGATGGAGTGGGCTTCGGAAGGCAAGGGCGAGCTCGTCTGGAGCGTCAAGGAAGGCCACTTCCGCCGCATGCAGTTCGACTCCGAGGTCGTGCTCAAGAGCGAAGAGCAGATGTCGATCGACGCCGGCGGACGTTCCATGGAGATGACGCAGTCGCGCGACATGTCCGGCTCGTCGTCGTTCACGGCCACGGCCAAGTGACCCCGCGCGAGCCATCCCGGCCACCCGCGCTCGAACGCGCCGCATGAAGTTGCGCTTGCGAGGACTGTGCTTGCTGCTCGCCCTGCCGCTCCTCGGCGGGGCGAGCGCCTTGCAAGACGAACCCGATCGCCTCGCCGCGGCCAAGGCGAGCGCTGCGGCGTTGGATTGGGAGGGCTGCGCGCGACTGTTGCTGGAGGATCTCAAGCGCCGCGCCGGCGACGCGGAACGCCACGAGCTGTACGGGCGCGCGCTGTTCGAACTGGGACGACGCGACGAAGCGGCGCACCACCTCGACCTCGCCATCGTGCAACGCGAAGCGCAAGGCCGCGCGGATCTAGTCAAGGCGCTCAAGCCGTTGCTCGCCAAGTGCGACGAGTACCACGACCGCCGCGACAGGTTCCTCGCCAAGGCGGCCAAGCTGCTGATCGAGAACGCGGAACAGTTGTTCGCGCAAGGCCACGAAGACCGCGCCTTGGAGGTGCTGGTGCGCGCGACGCCGCTGGCGCGCGGCGAGTTGGCGGCGCGCGCCACGACGCTGCGCGACAAGCTGGCGGCGGCGCGCAGCGAGTTGAAGTTGGACGCGGCCGGACCCGACGAGGCCGGCGGCGCCGACGAGGGCGCGGCGACCGAACTGGAAGAGTGCTTCCTCGACACCGAGCACTACACGATCCGCGCGCACCTCGAACCGAAGATCGTCCAACGCATCGGCGTGCTCATGGAGGACCTGCACCGCTTCTATGTGCAAGTCTACTTCGATGGCGACGAGTCGCAGGTCACCATCCCGAAGGCCACCATCGAGATCCACCCCACGCAGGAGCGGATGGCCGCGAGCGGCGGGCCGGCGGGAGCTTCGGGCTACTGGTCGCCCGGCGAACTGAAGGTCGTCGCCTACGACACGCGCAGCGACGGCGACGGCTCGGGCAACCTCGATTGGATGATGGAAGTGCTCTTCCACGAGGCAAGCCACCAGTTCACGACCATGTTGGAGATGAAGAACGAGGGCCGCCAAGTGCCGACTTGGATGAACGAGGGCACGGCGAGCTTCTTCGAAGGCGCCGTGGCGATGGCCGATGGACGCGTCTTGTGGCCGCGCGCGGCGCAGAAGCGCCTCGACTTCCTCGTCCACCAGTTGACGACCGGCGCGTCCGACCCGCGGACCCCGACCGTCAAGCAGGTCGTCTCCTTCCCGGGGCCCGGTTCGTACCCGGCGGAGTACTACACCTTCGGCTGGGGCTTGGCGTACTTCCTGCTGCAGTACGAGGACCCTGGCACCTTCGAGTACAGCTACCGCGACTTGTACGCGCGCTACCGTGGCGAGGCGCTCGCGGAACGAGCGCAGCCGTACGCGCTGTTCGAAGCACTCTTCACCGGCGCGCGTTCGCCCTTGCAGCACGCGAACTTCGATGAATTCGCCGCGTTTTGGCGCCAGTGGATCCTCGCGGATGTCGCGCCGCTGCACAGAACCGACGCCGAGGCGCGCACGCGGCGCATGACGCGCCACCAGCGCTACTTGGACGCGGCGAAGGTGGCGGCCACGGACAGGAAGTCCAAGGTCGGTGAAGCGGACCTCTTGGCGCGGGCCTTGGGCGATCTCGAGTACGTCAAGACGCGCATCGACCCCGTGGAGGCTCCAGACGGCTCGATCCTGCTGGCCCAAGCCGAGATCTGCGAGCGCCTGAAGCGCAACGCCTCCGCCGCGGCGTTGCTCGACCAAGTCTTGTCCATGGTCGACGAAGGTGCCTTGAGGCTCGATGCCGACGACAAGGTGGCCGAGAAGAAGCACGTGGATCTGGAGAAGCGCCTCGCCAAGCTCGACCAGAAGAACGCGCCGCTGCGCGCGGTCAAGGCGCGCACGAAGGAACTACAGAAGGCGGCACTGCCCCTCTTGTCGGACTACAGGCAAAAGGGTGAACTCGAGCTGCGCACCTACACCTACGCCAACTTGCTGGCGACGGCGCTCTCCGACGTGGGCGCGCTCGCCAGCACCGCCGAGGAATTGCGCGCCAAGGTCAAGGACCAAGGCAAGCTGATCGGCATCGTCCGTTCGTCGTCCACGAAGTCCGGTGATTGGAAGCCGCGCAGCACGCGCCCCCATGCGTTCGAGATCGCCGACGGCGAGATCAAGCTAGCCTGCCGCGGAGGCACGCAGGCGCGACGCGACGAAAGCGTGGTCGTGCAAGGCGAATGCGAGTGGATCTGCGTCGTGCAAGGCGAAGGCCCGATCCACCCGGGGTCGGCCATCGGCCTCGTGTTGGCTTCGCACGATGCCTTCGGCGACTTGTACTTGGGCTTGGATGAACTGGGCAAGCCGGCGGTGTGGACGCTCAAGCTCACCGGCAACGGCGGCACCAGCTTGCGCCGCGACCGCGCCTTCCAGTCGCAGGCGGTCTTCGAACGCGGCAAGCCGCACGAGTGGCGCGTGCGCCTGCTGGCCGACGGTTCGGTGCAAGCTTGGATCGACGGCGTCGAGGTGGCGCGCCTGCCGCTCTCGTACCCGCAAGGCGAACCGCGTCGCATCGGCCTCTACGCCAAGGACTCGGCGGTGCGCCTGTCGCGCTCGGTGCTCGAGTTCCAGCCGTGACCGACGCCGCTGCCTTGTTGCGCGCTGCCGTGGCCGCTTGGAATGCCGGGCGTTGGCAAGCGGCGCACGAGGGCTTCGAGGAACTATGGCGCGCGACCTCGAGCGCGGACCAGCGTTCCGAGCCACGACCCAGCACCCACGCTGCACATGCGGCCGATGCGCATGCGGCCGATGCACAAGCGGAATCCGCGCTCGAGGCTGGCGACCCGCGTCCCGAACTGTGGCGCGCCTTGGCGCAAGCGGCGGCGGTCGGCGTGTTGCGGCGCCAAGGTCGAGTCAACGGCGCCCGCGCCGTGGCGTCCAAGGCAGCCGCGCGCTTGCGAACCCTGCGCGACGAACATGGTGCGCACATCGCCGGACTCGATGTGGCCGCGGCGGCGGAGAACTTGCTGGCCTGCGTAGAAGACGCGGCCCGCCTCGGACCTTTGAACCTGCGCTCGCCTGCGCCTTGAAGCGCGTTGGCGAACGACGCGTAGGCACGCGACGCGTAGGCACCCGGCATGGAGTGCAAGGCGCTGGGCATGAAGGCGCTGGGCAAGAAGGCCATGGAGAAGCACGCCATGGCGAACCGCGGGCCCGAACTCGCCGCGACTCAAGCGCTCGGTAGTTCCTCGCGCAAGCCATCGAGGCGGCGCGACAAGCTGCCGCAGACCAGTTCGCACAACTTGGCGATGCTGGGATCGGCGATCTGGTAGTGCACATGCTGTCCGTCCTTGCGGCGCGACAGCAGGCCTTCCTCGTGCAGCATGGCGAGATGCCGCGAGACGTTGGCTTGGGAAGTTGGACAGACTAGGCACAGTTCGCCGACCGTGCGCTCGCCGTCCATCAAGGCCTGCAGCAGGGCCAAGCGCGAGGGGTCGCCCAGAGCGCGAAAGCGCTGCGCCACGAGCTCCAAGACCTGGACCGAGAGCGTCTCCGCCCCTTGCCGTCGGCGCCGAGCCCGGCTCCCCCTGCCTGCGCCGGAGCCCCCTGCGCCGGAACCTCTAGGCCCGGATCCGCGCAAGCCGAGTCCGCTCGCCGCGGATCCGCCAACCGCAGAACCGCGCACCTTCGAGCCACTCGCATTCGAACCCATGGTGCAGAAGTCTCCTGCAGGCCAGTATCGGCCAGTGGCAGCCTACAGTCAAGTGTCTGCGTATATGCGCAAGTGCGTATATACAGCTCGCGCCTTGTAGCCGATGATCCATCCAGCGCCACCACGATCTGCCCCGTCCCGGATGCCGATCCGCGGTCGAACGATCCAGCAGGCTGGTCGCGCCGAGGAACACGACCATGAGCACCAAGACCCAACTCTCCTACACCGTCGAGACCTTCCCCGACGCCGAAGGCTGCCGCGCCTACCTGGTCGTGGACAAGGACACCAAGCAAGCCTTGGCGATCGACCCGCGGCTCGACCAGGTCCAGGCCATCGAGGCGGCGCTCGCCAAGTCCGGCGCCACCTTGGTGCGCGCCATCGACACCCACACCCACGCCGACCACCTGTCGGGCGTGGAGGAACTGGCGCGCCGCACGCGCGCCAAGCACCTCGCCCATCCCAAGTCGAAGACCACCCACCCGGTCGTGCGCATCGAGCCCGACGGCGACTTCCAACTGGGCGCGACGCGCGTGCGCTTGATCCCCTCGCCCGGCCACACGCCGGACTCGCTGGCCCTGCTCGTGGGCGACCACCTGTTCACGGGCGACGCGCTGTTCGTGGGCGGCGCGGGACGCGTCGATTTCCCCGGTGGCAGCGCGGCCGAGTTGCACGAGACCTTCCAACGCTTCGCCGACCTGCCGTCGCACACGATCGTCATGCCGGGCCATGTCTACGGCACGGCCGAGACCTCGACCTTGTTCGAGGAGGAGCGCTCGAACCCCCTCTACTCGCAGAAGGACCGCGCCAAGCTCGTCGAGCAACTGTCCGGCGCGGCAGAGCCGCCGGCCAACATGATGGCCATCCTGCGCCACAACATGGGCCAGGCGCCCGACTCGCCGGTCGTGCCGCCCAAGGACGCGGACATGCTGCGCCGAGCCCGCGCGGATCTCGTCCTGCTCGACGTGCGCACCGGCGCCGAGTACGCCGCCGAGCACATCGAGGGCGCGCGCTTGATGCCGCTCGACCGCTTGCAGGAGCGAAAGCACGAGTTGAAGGACGCGCGCGCCGTGATCGTCGTCTGCCGCAGCGGCAGCCGCGCGCAACTGGCCGCGGACCAGTTGTCGGACCTCGGCGCCAAGGTGCAGGTGCTCGATGGCGGCATGCTCGCTTGGCGCGCGGCTGGCTTGCCGGTCAAGGAAGGCGCTCGACGCGTCCTGTCGCTCGACCGCCAAGTGCAGCTGATCGTCGGCACGGCGGTGCTGGTGGGCGTCGCGGCGGGAGTCTTCTGGAGTCCTTGGGCCTTGGTGGTGCCGGCTTTCTTCGGCGCAGGCCTGGCCTTCGCGGGCGCCAGCGGCACCTGCGGCCTGGCGCTGATCCTCGGCCGCATGCCATGGAACCAAGTGGCGGAAGTCGCCGCGCAAGGCGGCAGCTGCGCCAGCGGTGTCAAGAGCGCCTGCGCGGCGCCGACCACCAGCGCCTGCGCCGCGCCGACCACCGGTGCCGCATCGACGAAGGGCGCCTGCGCCGCGCCTGTCAAAAAGCCCTGACGACAGTGGTGGAGGACGACCTCCGACCACGGGCTTCGATCCGCAGAGGTTCGATGCGACACGACCGCGGGGACATCCTCGCGGTCGCGCACTTCCCGGAGCATGCGCCGCAGGCGCGGGCTTCCTCCTAGCGCAGGACGGAGTCCCAGCCCTCGGGCGCGAAACCGATGCACCAAGTCGATCCCGCGCGCACGGTCGGCGCGCGCAAGTTGCCGGACGGCCCCAAGGCCGCGGCGGCGAGCTCGGGCGGCACCTGCCCGCCGCTCCAGCGCCAGGACTCCAAGCGCTTGCCCTTGGCCACGTGGGCCTCGCCGGCAGGCCCGAGCAGGGTCGGCAGGTCGGTCGCGCCGTAGCGCGTCTTCTTCGCGTCCACCGTCTCACGGACGGCGAGCTTCCGTGCGCCCAACCAGGCGTCGGAGCGCGTGCAGCTCGTTCAACCCTTGCGGTGGTAGTACCAGTCGATGGTCTTGGCCGTCATGCGCGCCCCCTCCTGCCGGGGTGTGGTGCAGTGTACGCCGCGGGGTGAGGGCGCGGATGCGCGGCCCGGCATCCCGGGCGCGGAACGGGCGGCGCCTTTGCGCTAGACTGCGCGCCGCAATGAGCGCACGCGACACCGTCCTCGTGGCCAACGGCCAAGGCTTCTGGGGCGACTCCATCCTCGCGCCCGTGCGCCTCGTGCGCGAAGGGCCGCTCGACTACTTGACGCTCGACTACCTCGCCGAGGTGACGATGAGCATCATGCAGAAGTTGCGCTCGCGCGCGCCCGAGGCGGGCTACGCGACCGACTTCGTGCGCTTGATCGACCGCATCGGACCCGAGCTGGTCGCCAAGGACATCAAGGTCGTGGCCAACGCCGGCGGCGTGAACCCGCGCGCCTGCATGGCCGCGGTCGTGGCGACCTTGCGCAAGCACGGACTGCAGGGCGTCAAGGTCGCCATCGTGGAGGGCGACGACATCCTCGGCTCGTTGGACCAGCTGCTCGCCTCGGGCGAGACGCTCGCGAACATGGACACGGGCGCCCCGCTGGCGCCGTTCCGCGCCCATGTCACCAGCGCCAATGTCTACCTCGGCGCCTTCCCCATCGCGATGGCGCTGGCCCAAGGCGCGCAGATCGTCATCACCGGCCGCGGCACGGACCCCGGCCTCGTGCTGGGTCCGCTGATCCACGAGTTCGGCTGGAAGCCAACCGACTTCGACCTGCTGGCCGCCGGCACGGTGGCGGGCCACATCG
>SXXH01000133.1 GCA_005789645.1 Planctomycetia bacterium | reverse complement strand
GCGTGGCGGACGACGCCGCGGACGCGGCGGCTCCGCCGGGAGTGGCGAGCTGGGCGGGCGCCACGGCCGCTTGCTCGGACTGGAGGCCCGCTCCGCCTTCCACGGCCGGCGTGGAGCGACGCGTGTCGCCGAAGAACAGCCAGAGTAGGGCGAGACCCGCGACCAGCGCCAAGGTGGAGGCCACCAGCACCCCGCGCGCGGCGCCGCGTCGTACGCGGAGCGAAGAGGATGCGGTGGAGGCTCGTGGCTGCAGGCTGCTTTGATGGGCGAGGCGCATGGATGGATCGTGGCCCCCGCGCCGGTGCACGGGCGTCGCGGGCATCATGTCATGCTAGGGTCCGGCGCGGAGTGCAGCCTGTAAGTTCCCGGTCCTCGGAAGTCCGCGAGGCGGATTCCGCTCGGCGATGGCGTGCGGCACCCCGCTAGGCGCCCGACTCGAGCGCCGCCGACAGCGAGCGCCGCAGCACCCCCTCGAAGGGCTCGGGCGTCCAGCCCAGCTCGCGTCGCGCCTTGCTGGCGTCGAAGACCAGCTGCCGCCCGAGCATGGTCAAGGCCTGCGGCGGCACGAGGTCGGAGGCGTAGACCGGCTCGATGGCGCGCGCCAGCGCCGCCAGCGGCGGCAGCAACCAGGCCGGCAGCGTGCCCAGCGGCTCCCGCCTTCCCGCCAGACGCGCCGCCAGCGCGAACAAGTCGCGCGTGCGCCAGTTCGACTCGACCAGCAGGTAGCGCTCGCCGCGACGGCCGCGTTCGAGCGCGAGCAGGACCCCTTCCGCGGCATCCTCCACCCCCACCACCGCCAACCAGCCGGGCGGCGCCAGCGGTGGCGCGCCGCGCCGCGCGACGCGCGCCAAGAAGCGCGCCGTGTTCGAACCGGCGCCCTTGGCCCCGAAGATGGCGCCCGGGTTGGCCGAGACACAGTCAAGTTTGCTGGACAGCGACAGCACATGCTCCTCGGCCGCGCGCTTGGTGTCGGCGTAGTCGACGCGGCACTCCCCCAGGTTCCAGCTCGCGGTCTCGTCGACCGGTCGGCCGTCCTTGGATGAAGCCACCGCGACGACCGAGGACACATGGCAGAAGCGCCGCGCTCCGAGGCGCGCCGCCTCGTCGGCCATGGTGCGCGTGCCCTCCAGGTTGATGGCGACCTGCGCGGCGCGATCGGCGCGCTTGTAGCTGATCAGCGCCGCGTTGTTGACCACGTCGAAGTTCCCGCCCGACTCGCGCGCGCAGGATTCCATGGCTAGCCGCGTCGCGACGGCGTCGCGCAAGTCGCCGACGTGGACGCGCGCCCCGCGCGCGGCGAGGTCGCGCGCGCGCGCTGCGTCGCGCACGTACGAATGCAGGCGCGCACCGCGTCGCGCGAGCCGCGCATGGAGTTCGGCGCCCAAGAACCCCGTCGCGCCGGTCAGGAAGCAGTGCGGGGCGAGATTCATGGACGCGCACCTCGCGCGATGGACGGCTCCTCGAGGAGCGGCAACCGCACGCGTGCCACCGTGCCCGTTCCCGAACCCGCGCGCGGCGCGAGTTCGATGGTCCCGTTCATCTCCTCGACCAGCCTGCGGGCGATCGCCAACCCCAGTCCCGTGCCGTGGCTGCGGGTGGTGAAGTAGGGTTCGAACAGGCGCGCGCGCGCGGTCTCGGTCAGTCCCACGCCGGAGTCCTCGAACTCGAGCAGCACGCGCGACGCGCCGCCTTCGCGCTCGAGTCGCACGCGCGCCACGAGGCGTCCGCCCGCGGGCATGGCCTCGATGGCGTTCTGCACGAGATTGATCAGCACGCGACGCAGCTCGTGCGCGTCGACGCGCACGAGGGCCGGCTCCGGCTCGCGCGCCAGCTCCACGCGCGCCTCCGCCGCCCACGCGGCGTTCAAGTCGAGCACCTCTCCCACGAGGCGCGAGGCGTCGAGCGGCTCGGGCTTGGCGGCGCGCGAGCCCGCGAAGGCCGAGAAGTCCGCGGCGATCTTCTTCATGTGGTCGACCTGCCGCAGCACCAGCTCGACCGTGCGTTCGAAGATGCCGGGGAACTCCGGGCTGCCTTCGTCGCGCGCGCGCTTGAGCAGATTCATCGACAGCTGGATGGGCGTCAGCGGATTCTTGATCTCGTGCGCCACCTGGCGCGCCATCTCGCGCCAAGCGCGGTCCTTCTCGGCCTTGACGAGCTTGCGGCGGCTTTCGTCGATCTCGCTCGTCATCTCGTCGAAGGCTCGGCCTAGGTCGCCGATCTCGTCGTCCCCCGCCACGCCCGAGCGCGCGGCGAGATCGCCGGCGGCCACGCGACGGGCGGCTTGCTGCAGCCGCAGGATCGGTGCGGTCGTGCGACGCGCCACGAGCATGGTCCCCAGCACGACGAGCAGCACCACCACCAAGGTCGCCTTGAGCAGCACCGCCTGCAGTTCGTCGAGCGTGACGGCGATGTCGTCGTCGTCCATGCCCACGCCCACCACCCAGCCGAAGCCGCCCTCGGACGCGGACCGGCAATGGCGGAAGGCGGCGCTGCGCCCCACGCCGCGGAACTGGTAGCGCGGATGCAACCCGTGCTGGGCGGAGCGCGCGGCCTCGACCAGCTGCGGCAGCGCGATGGGCGCGGCCGACACGGAGCGGCCATCGAGCTCGCGCGAGGGGTGCGCGAGGATCGTGTCGCAGTCCGACTTCCACAGCCATGCGTAGGTCGACGCGTACAGGTCGTCGCGCGAGCGCAAGGGGATGCTGGGCTTGACCGGGCGCAGCACCACGGCCTGCACGCGCGCGAAGTCCATCAGCGCGTAGACCACGCCCACGACGGACTCGTCGCCGCGACGCCGCACCGGCGCGGCGAAGCCCAGTTGCGAACCGGGAGCCGTGTCAATTCCATTTGACAAGAGCGGCGAGGCGTGGTGGTCCACCAGCGCCTGCTCGCCGCGCATCGCCTGGCGGAACCACTCCTCGCTCGCGTAGTCGCGCGCGAGCAACCGCTCCAGCAAGCCCGCGGGCGCGGGGCCGCCCCCGGGCCCGCGCGCGCCCGCGGCCAGCAGCCGGCCTTGGGCGTCGATCGCCACGATCAGTTCGAAGTGCTCGCCGCGCTCGACATAGCGTTCGAACTGCCGCTGCAGCTGGCCGGGAAAGGGCGATTCGGCGTCGCTGCGCGCGTCCAGCGCCCATTCAGCCTGCGGATTGATCGAAGCCCAAGCCTGCACGTCCCCCATGCGCTCGGCCACCAGGACATCCAGCCGCTCGGACATCTCCTGCGCCATCGTCAGCAGGTAGTACTCCACCGAGGCCCAGTGGCGGTCCTGCAGTTGCGCGCGCATGAACAGCGCGAAGCCAAGGAGCGGCAGCACCACCGCCGCCAGCACGAGCAGCACCCAGCGTACCGCGATGCTGCGCAAGGGGTGTCGCACTGGGTGGGGTCGCCGAAGCGCAGGCCGCGGCCCGTTCGCGTTCAGCCGCCGGCCGAGGCCTGCGCGGACTCGAGCGCGGCGATGCGCGCCGGGAGGTCCTGGTATTCCGGCCAGAAGACCTGGATCTGGCGATACAGCATGAGCTTGCCGTCGACGCCGCCTTCGGCCTCGGCGCGGCGCCACAGGTCGTCGGCCAGGCGGATGTACTCCTGGAGCGTGTCGCGGCGCGCGATCACGTCCTTGTAGTAGTCGGCCTTGGCCAGCAGCGCCTCGTAGCGCGCGACGGCCTCCGGGTAGCGCCAGTCGCGCTCAAGCGCGAGCGCCTCCTTGTAGGCCTTTTCGTGACGCGCTTCGCGGATGCTGGCGCCGGCGCCCTCGACCTCGTCGGCCTGCAAGGTGGTCAACGCGGCGGCCTTGGCCACGGTCGCTTCCGCCTTCTCGAAGCGACCGCGCACGATGTCCATGCGCACGCGTCCAAGCAGGTCGCGCACCTGCAGTTCGACCTTGCAACGCTCGAGGCCGACCTTGGCGTCCGCATCCTCCGGATCCTGCTCCAGCGCGGCGGAATACTCGTGGAGCGCCACGCCGAAGCGCTTTTCGCCCTCGTGCGCCTTGGCCGCGGCGATCCTCTCGCTGGCGATCAGGCGCTTGACCTGCGTCTCGCGCTGGAGGGTGCGTTCGTCGGCAGGCCGATACTTGCGCGCGTAGGAGAAGCGCGAGCGCGCCTGGTCTAGCCAAAGGTCGGACAGCGCCTCGAGTCCCTGCTGGAAGTAGCTGCGTCCAAGGCCCGAACGGTGCGACACCAAGGCCAGAGCGATGTTGCGACCCTCGAGCGTCGCAGGATCGCCGGGCACGTGCTTGAGCGCCTTCTCGTACGCTTCCAAGGCCGCGTCGATGTCGTCCTCGGCGTGCAGGTCGAAGGCGCGGCCACGCCAAGTCCAAGCCAGCTTCTGGTTGGTCTTCTCGCGCCAGTCGCGCACCTCCTCGTTGTCGGGAGCGATGCGCGCGGCTTGTTCGATGGTGGCGAGGGCCGCATCGTCCTCGTCGCGGAAGGACTGGTCGCGCGCGAGGTCCAAGAGGTAGGCCACCGAAGCCTGCTTGTGCAACTCGATGGCGTCGGCCGAGCCGGGATCGCGTTCCACGGCGCGCGCCGCGACACGGACCGCTTCGGCGTGGCGCCCATGGACCACCAGCCAGCGCGGATCGTCGGGCCGGTCCTGCTTGGAGTTGCAGGACAGGAAGCACAGGCCGATCAGGACAGGGGCTAGGCGGAAACCCGCGAGGTGGAAATTCAGGGGGCGCTGCGCGTGCATGGCGTGGTCAGGCTCAGACGACAGGCGACAGCGAGTCTTCCCGCTGACCGCCAAGTCCATGGCCGAAGCCACGATACGGACTCGGAGGCCGTTGGCGAAGCACCTTTCCGGCGTCGCCGGTCCCCGCCCCGGGCGGATCGGCGCCTCGGCGCGCCCAAGCTGCGAATGCCGTCATGCTCAGGTGCGGAGGCCGTCGTGCTCAGGTGCGGATGCCGTCGTATAGGGCGAGGCCGAAGGCGCCGAAGAGCAGCACCGGCAGCCAAGCTGCGAGCTCGGGCTGGAGGGTGCCCTCGAGGCCCAGCGTCCGGCACACGAAGTCGGTGCAGAAGTACAAGAGGGCGCACAGGGCGGCCAACAACACTCCCCGGCCTCCCTGCCCGCGCTCGTGCCTCAACAGCAACGGCAGCCCGACCAACAGCAGCACGAAGTTCGCCAGCGGGAAGGTGAATTGGTACTGCAGCAGGGTCTGGTAGTCCGTGTTGTCCGGATCGCGGCGCGACAGCTCGAGCGTCTGCTCGAAGGACAGCTCCAGCGGCGCCGCGCGCGCGCGGTGGTAGGACAGCGCCAGCCCCGGGCTGAACTCCATGCCTTCGAGCCGCTCGATCGCCTCGACGCCACCTTGACCGTGCATGGCGCGGCGCGTCCCGTTGACGAGCTTCCATGCGCGCCGCTCGGAATCCCAGATGGCGGCGTCGGCCTTGACCGTGGTCCACTCGCGCGCGTTCATCAACTGGGCCTCGAAGCCCTCCACCACGGCGCGCGACGGGGAGCCCACGGCCGGTCGCAGCTTGTCGAGATGGGCGACGCCGCCCTTGCCGTCGCGCACCCACAGGTTGCCCACGACTCGCTCGGGCTCCTTGCGCTCGAGCAGGTGCAACAAGGCCTCGCGCGACTCGAGCGGCCGTCCCGACAGGCCCTCGCGCAAGAACCAGCTGCCAGCGCCGCAAAGCGCTCCGCACAGAAGCAGCGGCGCGAGCAGGCGCCGCAGCGAGACGCCGGCCGCCATCGCGGCGACGGTCTCTTGGTGGCGCACGAGGCGCGCGACCGAGAAGAGGCCCGCGACCATGGTCACGAACGGCGAGAGCTGCACGTACAGGAACGGCACGGATAGCGCGTAGTAGCGCACGATGGCGGAGGTCGGCGCGGCCCGGCCGGCGCGCGGCGCGAGGAAATCGTTCAGGTTGCTCGCCATGTCGAGCACGAGGAACAACCCGACGACAATCAGGAAGGCCGTGGCGTACGAGGCCAGGAACAACCCGACCACATGCCGATCAAGCCGGCCGCAGGGCCGCAGCGCGCGCGTGCTCATCGACGCAGCGCCCCGCGCGTCCACCAGGCACCCAAGAGCAGGAAGGTCAGCGTGACGGCCCACGCCGCCTCGCGCTCGGGCACCCACTCGTGGCGCGCCAACTGCCTCGTCGCCTGCATGAAGAGCACGTAGTACAGCAGCGCGAGGCCGACCGCCACGGCCTGCGGCAGCAGCTGGTTGCCGCGCCGCAGCGCGAGACCCGTGGGGACGCCGAGCAGGAGGAACACGACGCAAGTGGCGGACAAGGCGCGCCGCCAGTGGTATTCAAACGACAGCGTGCGCCGCAGCGCGGGATCGGCCGCGGCCATCTCGGCTTCGAGGCGCGCGTCGTTCCAATACCGCGAGGACAACGCCTTCGACTTCTTGTCCGAGCGCAAGAGCGCCGTGTCGAGCCGGATGACGGGATTGCCGCTGCGCACCTCGTGGTCGCCGAGCACGGTGCGCGCCTCGACCAGTTCCAGCAGCACCTGCTCCTCCTGGAAGCGGAAGCGCACGCGCTCGGCCCGCAGCGTGCGCGCCTCGCCCCCGTCCTCGGCAGGCAGGTGCAGGAACGCGTCGAGGAACGCCGGACCGTCGCGCCTGCGCGCCGTCAGGTAGAACTCGCCCAGCTGGATCTCGGTGCGCCCGGGCGCCAGATCGCGGATGCCGCGCGAAGCGGCCTGCAGCACGAAGGTGTTCTGCTGCTGGCGGACCCAGGGCAGGAACTCGGACAGGAGCTGCAGCGTGCACAACTGCAGCACGAAGGCGAACAACAGCGACGGCCACACGACCGACATGGGGCCGCGCCCCGACATGCGGATCGCCGTCCACTCGTTGTCGGCGGCGAGGCGCGCGTACACCGAGACGACCGCGAACAGGAAGGCCAGCGGCACGAGGTAGGGACCGAGCTCCGCCAAGGCCAGCGGCAACCACTTGATCACCTCGAGGATCGGGAAGCCCTTGAGCTTGTGCACCGCCGACACCGCCACGCCCGGCAGGGCGAGCACGACCATGCCGCCGAAGGTGAACCCGAAGGCCACCAAGACGAGGCGCAGGATGTAGAGCTGCAGGCGCAAGCGCGGATGGCGCGGCTTCGCGGCCGGCGCGCGGCCAGTAGACTACGCGCCGTGCAGCCCGGGCAACCGCAAGCCGCCAGTGCGCGCGCGACGCCTTGGTCGCGCGCGTTGCGCCGTCGACTGCGCTCGGCCTGCTTGGCGGGCCTCGAATGGCCGCTCGTGCCGCCCGCGTTCGTGGAGTCGGCGCTGTGCGCCGTCGCACCGCTGGCGCGCTCCAGCGGACCGCTGCGCCGGGTGCGCGCGAACTTGGCCTTGGTCGGCGCCAGTCTCGGCCAGGTCGATCCCGCGCGCCTTGAGCGACGAGTCGCACGCCACGCCGCGCGCCAGTTCGCCACTTGGGTGCGGTTGTCGCGCTCCGACGGCCCTTCCGGCGCGCGTGGCGCTTGGTTGGAGGCGCAGGTGCGTCGCGACGCCAGCGCAGCGCCAGCGCTGGTCCACCTGTTGGCCGGGCGCGGGGGCATCGTCGCCACTGCCCACCTTGGCGACTGGGAGGTGCTGGCGGCGTGGCTGGCGCGGATGGGTGCTCGAGGCGGCGTGATCGGCCTCGAACGCCCGCGTGATCCGACGACGGCGTGGCTGGAGCGGCTGCGCGCGGCAAATGGCGTGCGCACGTGGTCGCACGCGGCGCAGCCGCGCGAGCTGGTCGAGCTGTTGCGCGGAGGCGGGTGCCTCGGCGTGCTCAACGACCTCGACACTCCGCGCAGCGCCCAGCTCGAACTCGAGTTCCTCGGACAACCAGCCCGCTCGGCCAAGTCCCCCGCCAGCTTGGCGCGACTCGCCGGCGTGCCCATCTGGCCGCTGGCGTGCGTCGTGGATGGTGCTGGCTGGGCGATTCACGGCGCCCCGGCGATCAACGTGCCGTCCACAGCACCCAAGGAGGACTCGATCCGCCGCGCGCTGCTCCAACTGGCTCGCGTGCAAGAAGGCTGGGTCCGACAGTGGCCAGAGCAGTGGGCTTGGCACCAGCCGCGCTGGCGGAGTTGATGAAGATATTCCTAAAATTATATCCATTAGCACCTTGGGTCTTTACAAAATCAAAGCAACAACTTCGCATCTCACTTACATGCAGTCTCTAGCGTCCTTCCCCATGAAGAAATCGCGCATCCTCGTGGTGGACGACGAGCCCGATCTGGTCGAGCTGGTGCGCCACCATCTGGCGCGCGAGCACTACGAGGTCGTCACCGCCACCGATGGCGAAACCGCCTTGGCGGAGGCGCGCCGCAGGTTGCCCGATCTCGTCGTGCTGGACCTGATGTTGCCCGGGATCGACGGACTCGAGGTGTGCCGGCGCCTGAAAGCCGACCCGCGCACGGCGCACATCCCCGTCGTCATGCTGACCGCCAAGGGCGAGGAGTCCGACGCCGTCATCGGCCTGGCCCAAGGCGCCGACGACTACGTGCGCAAGCCCTTCGGCATGAAGGAGCTGATCGCGCGCATCGGCACCCGCCTGCGGGGTGGCGAGGCGCGCGGGACCCCGGAGGTCGGCAAGGTCGTGCGCTTTGGCGACCTCGTGGTCGACTCCGTCAAGCACGAGGTGCTGCTCGAGGGCGCTCCGCTCAAGCTGACCGTGACCGAGTTCAAGCTGCTGCGCCACCTGGTGCAGAACCGCGGCCGGGCCTTCACGCGCAACGAGCTGCTCAACGCCGTGCTGGGCCAGGACGTGTACGTGATCGACCGCAACGTCGACGTGCATGTCGCGACGCTGCGGCGCAAGCTGGGCTCGTACGGGGTGCACATCCTCACCATCCGCGGCCTGGGCTACAAGTTCCGCGAAGCGCCGGGCGCGCCGGACTGACGCGTGGGCCGATCCGGATCGATGCGCCGACGCATCGTCGGCTACAGCTTGCTGTTCGCGCTGCTGCCGGCGTTCCTGTGCCTATGGAGCGCGCGCGCGCGCATCGTGCGCTTGCACGAGTCTTCCGTCGAGGAGGAGGTCGAGTTGGCGGCGCGTGCTTGCGCCGCCCGCGCGCCGGCGGACATGGACACGGATGCTGGCGCGCGCGAGCGCTGGCAAGCGCTGCTGGAAGACTTGGCCGCCTCCCATCCGGGAACATGGCGACTTGAGTCGCCGGACCTGCTCCCCCTGGCCGCGGCGGGTGGGATCTTGGAGCCGCACGCCTCGCACGTGGCGCGCGCCGCCTTGGAGCGCGACGGCGCCATCTTGGCTTGGCTCGAGCACGCACCTTCCGAGCAGAGCCGCGCGCGCCTGGAATCCGAATTGCACGGGGCGCTGCTGTGGACCGGTGGCTGGGTGCTCTTCGCCTGGGGCGCGATGGCGTGGCTTTGGTCGCGCCAGTTGGCGCGGCCGGTCGAGGTGCTGCGACACGCGGCGGATGACCTTCGCCGTCGCGAATGGCGCGGGTCCGTGCCAGTCGACGGACCGGACGAAGTGGCCGCCATCGCCTCCGCCGTGAATCAAGCCGCGTTGGCCCTGGCCGCGAGCGCCGAGGCTGCTTCGCGCGAGCGGGCCGAACTTGGCACCGTGCTGGCTTCCATGGCCGAAGGCGTGGTCGCCGTCGACAAGCAGGAGCGCATCGTGTTGATGAACACCGCCGCGGCGCGCTTGCTCGGCCTCGACGAGCCGCTGCCGGCGGGCGCGCAACTGTGGACGCGCCTGCGCTTCAGCGAGATGGAGCGCGGCTTGCGTTCCGTGCTCGGCGGCGGCGGCCCGTGGACTGGCGATGCGGCGCCTCCGCGCGCCGACGGGCGCATGCTGGGACTTTCCATCGCACCGCTGGCCGACGACGGGGACAATGTCGCGGCTCCGCGCGGCGCCGTGGTGCTCGTCTCCGATGTGACCGACGTGCGCAAGTTGGAGCAAGTGCGCATCGACTTCGTGGCCAATGTCAGCCACGAGTTGCGCACGCCGCTGGCGGCGATCATGGGCGCCTTGGAGACGATCGGCGAGCCGGATTGCGACGCTGCCACCCAGCAGCGCTTCCTCGAACTCGCCAATCGCAACGCGGCGCGACTCTCCGCCCTCGTCAACGACCTGCTCGACCTGTCGAAGATCGAGGCCGAGGGCGACCGCATGGCCGTCGAGCCGATCCGCGCCGACTTGCCGCTGCGCACGGCAGCCGGCGCGCTGACGGGGGCCGCCGAGGCCAAGGGCGTCGCGCTGGAGCTGCCTCCCACGCTGCCGCCGACGGTGCGGCTGGAAGGCAACGCGCAGCGGCTCGAGCAGGTGTTCACGAACCTGCTCGAGAACGCCATCAAGTACACGCCCGCCGGCGGCAAGGTCGAGGTGCGGCTGCGAGTCGACGCGCGCGAGGCCATCTACGAAGTGCGCGACACCGGGATCGGCATCCCGGCGGCGGCGCTGCCGCGCGTGTTCGAGCGCTTCTACCGCGTGGACCGCTCGCGCTCGCGCGACATGGGCGGCACGGGCCT
>SXXH01000132.1 GCA_005789645.1 Planctomycetia bacterium | reverse complement strand
GGATGCGGTCCCGCGGCGCGCCGCCCGGACGCACCGGGGGGCGCGCCTCGCCATGTGCGAGCCGCGAACCTTTGGGGCATGCCGAAGCAGCGTGTCTGCGCCGTGCGTCCGACGAGGGGCGGTGCGAATTTGGGCCTGGTGGGCGGACTGCGCGCAAGTGCGCTGGTCGCGCGGGCCGAAGGAATAGGGGGGATCGGCTGGTGGAGAACTTCGTTTTTTCCTCCGTGAGATGTGCCCTCGCGGCCTGTTTGGTACAACAGAACCGGAATCAGAGCCCTCGCAGGCGCTCGGTGGTCCCACTCCGCGTAGTCAGCGGAGGGCTGGTCGGATGGATGCTCGCCGAGCGCCTCCGCCACTGGCCGGGATCGGGCGTGCCGCGACCGCGACGAGATCCGACGAGCCCCCGCTCCGCCATCCGCCACAACTCCGAGCCCGCCTCCTCGAGGCACCGCGCCATGCAACGCAGCATCCTGACCGCCCTCTCCGCCCTCGCCGTCCTGGCAGCCGTGTCGCTGCACACGGTCCATGCGGCTCGTGCGGTCGATTCGCGCCCCGCCGCGGTCGGGCCAGTCGCCTCCGCTGGTTGGCAGGTCGCCTCCGCTGGTTGGCAGGTCGACAAGGGCGACAACATCTGCGGGCTCGACGATGCGCGCCAGCTCTCCAACCCGGTGGTCGTCGACTACGACCGCTTGTTGGCCGCGACAGCCGAGATGAAGCGCATGAAGGACGAGAAGATCGACGCCAACTCGTCCGAGGGCATCCAACTGCGGCAGAAGGCGGTCGACCGCATTCGCGAGAAGTGCGAGGCGCTGCGCGTGCAAAAGGGCTATTGCAGCGTGTGGAAGGCCATCCGCCACACGGACAAGCGCGCCGTGACGGATGTCACCGACAGCGTCATCGCGCTGTATTGAACGCGCTCCGCCCATCCATGCGTGGTTCCGCGGCGATCTGCGCGACCGAGAGCCTCGGAGCGATTCGAGTGCCATGGCATGCGCATGACGTCGGCGACGAATGGTGCGTCGCCCGCGAGTCCCGCTCCGGTCGCGAGGCATCCTGAGATGCGTACCGGACTCGGGCGCCAGTCGCGCACCACGCCTGCCGAGGTCATCCGCGCGGCGTGCCTCGTCGCGCTCGCCGGCCTGCTGACGCCGGCCTGCCAGAGCGATGCCGCGAGCCAAGAACCGCGCGACGATTCGGCCACGGAAGCGGGCTGGGATCTGCGCGTCGACGAGACCAAGCCCGCGGCCGAGCCCGAGGATCCGTTGGCCGAGCTGCGCCAGTTGATCGAGAAGGGGTCCCTGACGCCCGTCGAGGGCATGGGCGAGGGTGATTTCCGCGATCCCGCGCGCGACGAAAAGAGCTCCTTCGACCAAGCCGAGGAGCCGCGCAAGCCGGCCCCCGCGCCCCCCACCGCGCCCTCCACCGCGCCCTCCACCGCGCCCGCCGATCCGGTGCAGGCCTTCGGCGAGAATCCCTACCTGGTGTTCGGGCCGCGCATCGTCGTGTACCCCTCGAAGCGGCTGATCTCCAAGCCCTTTCCGCTGCGTCCAGGCACGGGGTCGAAGCTCGAGCGGCTGTTGCGATTGATTGGTCCGTTCGAACTGTACGACCAGAAGACCGCCACCGAGCCGCAGAAGCCCACGCAGGTGCGGCTCGACTTGGAGGAGAACTGGGATGTCGAGAACTTCGGCCAGCTGCGCATCGGCGACAAGTTCGACGATGGACGCCTGCCGGTGGCCGACTGGCTGGTGGTCACGGCGGGCTTCGAGGCGCTGCGCGAAGTGCAGGACTTCGTCAACACCTTCGCCGCGGGCGTGCCGCAGATCGAGATCGAGGCCAAGATCGTCGAGGTCTCGGTGACCGACGCGCTCGATCTCGGCGTCAAGCCGATCGACAACAACACGCCCATCTTCGGCTTTCCCGACCACACCTTCGTGCGCGGGCTGAGCTACTCGCTGCCGAACTTCGCCAGCTCGACGGCGGCGAACTCGCTGTTGCAGCTCGGTGGCGTGCAGGACGGGGTCGAGTTCAACGCCATGCTGCAAGCCTTGGCGACCAACGAGAACGTCTCGATCATCTCGCGCCCCAAGGTGGCCGTGCGCGAAGGCGGTCGCGCGGAGATCGTCAACACGATCAAGCTGCCCAACTACAACGTGTCGAGCTTCAATGCCGCGGGCCAAGCCAGCGCGGCGCTGACCTACGAAGAGGTCGGCATCAAGCTCTACGTCATGCCGCGTGTCGTGGGCACGGACACCGTCGCCTTGGCCATCGACATCGAGAACTCGGCGCAGTCGGGCAGTTCGGTCGGCTTCACGCTGCAGAACGGACAAACGGTGTCGAACCCGATCCTGTCGCGCCGCGCCGCGCGCACCGTCGTCTACCTCGAGCCAGGGCAGGCCGTGATCCTCGGCGGCCTGATCAGCGAGCGCATGGTCAAGGTCGAGAACAAGGTGCCGCTGCTCGGGGACATCCCGCTGCTCGGGCAGATCTTCAGCTCCAGCCTCGACCGCAAGGAGCAGACGAACGTGCTGTTCTTCATCCGTCCCCGCATCCTGCAGGGCTCGGACCTGAACCGCGAGTTCTGATCCTGCACAGGGGAGCATCCGTGGCTCCGCCCACGCCAGCCATCGTCCGCCAGCTCCCAGCGCCAGCCCGAACGGGCGAGCCGCAGGCGCGAACCGGCTGGGCGACCAGCGCGGGAAGATGCCGCCCGCCCAAGCGTCCAAGCACGATCACCTCGATCCACCGCACAGACCCATGAAGCTCCTGCGCCACGCACGATCCGCCGGCGGCCCGCGTCGCGGGGCGGCGTTGATCCTGTCCTTGCTGCTGCTCTTCGTCTTGGTGGCGATCACGCTGCAGATCGGGGTGACGACCGGCACGGACGCGCGCGTGGCGCGCAACGACTTGACGATGACGAGCATGGATCTCGCCATCGAGTCGGCCATGCTCCAAGTGCAGGAGACGCTCAAGACCGACGGCGAGGCGAGTTCCGAAGGCGCTCAGCAGCAGCCCGACGCCGCGCAAGGCGGCCAGCAACAGCAGCAGACGCCCACGGGCGGCGGCGCGGGTGGTGGGGCGGCGGGCGGTGGCGACGCGGGCGCGTCGGATACGCGCAAGGACGAGTGGGCGACGCCGCAGCGCACGGAGATCAACGAGATCAGCTTGCGCATCCTCGTGGTCGACGAGGACTCCAAGTACAACGTGCTCAACCTCGCCAACCCCGACGAGCGCGAGTCGGAGGCGGCGCAAGGACGCATCGCGCGCATCCTCGACCTGTGCCGCGAGGGGACCGAGGCCGACATCGACACCGCCGTCGCCGAGCAGATGGCGCGCGCCATGCGCGAGTTCGTCGTGGAGCGCGACAAGACGGATCTGCCGCGACCCGCGCTGCTCGCCGACGATCCGCAGCGCGAGGAGCTCGCCTTGCCGCGCTCGATGCTCGACTTCGCCGCGCTCGATCCGTTCGAGCCCATGCACTTCCGCGACTTCCGCGACATCAACGGCAAGCCGGTGCACTCGATCGCCAGCTTCCTCACCGTGTGGACCTCGGTGTCGACCGCCGGCGAAGCGCTGGGCGTGCCCGCGGGCGGAGCCGCGCAACCCGGCTCCGGCCAGGGCGGCGGCGGACAAGCGGGAGCGGGACAGGGGCAGTCGGGCACGGGCTCCACGCAAGGTGGCCAAGGCTCGACTGGTCAGGGCGCCTCCGGGCAAGGCGGGTCCGGGCAGAACGGCTCGGGGCAGGACGGCTCCAGCCAAGGCGGCAGCGGGCAATCCGGCTCAGGCCAGGAATCGGGCTCAGGCCAGGGCGCCAGCGGCCAGAACTCCGGCCAAGCAGGCGGCCAGGCGACCAACACGAACGGCACGACGAACGGCGGGTACGGGGTCAACGTGAACACCGCGCCGCCGGCGGTGCTCAAGGCGATCTTCGACGACCGCGAGCTGGACCCGCGCTTCCTCGACGAGATCATCGAGTACCGAAACCTCGAAGAGGAGCAGGAGGAGCCGACGAGCTCCAGCGACGAGGAGAGCGAGGAGGCGGTGCGCTACGACGAGTGGGGCAACGAAGTCGTCGACCGGCGCGCCTTCGAGGAGCTCGTCGAGCTGCAGCAGGTCCCCGGCTACGACCGGCTCGACCGCGCCGCGCAAGATGCCCTGTCGCGGCTCTTGTCGGTCCAAAGCAACGTGTTCAGCGGCTACGTGATCGCGCGTCGCTCCACCTCCGTCGACGGGGATCTAGACGCGGGCCTCGACCCCGCGGAGTCCCGCCGCCTCGAGGAACAGGGGGGCGATTCGCTGGTGCGGGTGGTGCGGTGCGTGTTGTGGCGCCGCCAGGCCGACGACGGCGTGCGGATCGTGCCGCTCGTGCGTTGGGAGGTGCTCGACTACCTGCCGATCGAGGTCTTGGACTACCCGGACGAGGACCGCTAACCTCTACGGCCGACACTCCGCCGCCGTGGCGGGGGAGCAGTCCGCCCCGTCCCCCCCCTCCGCAGAGCGCAGCCACTTCCATGCCCGCAACCAGCGTGTTCGGCGCCCAATGGGGCGACGAAGGCAAGGGCAAGTTGATCGACCTCCTGGCCAAGGACGCCGACATGGTCGTCCGCTACCAGGGCGGCGCGAACGCCGGCCACACCGTGGTGGTCGCCGATGCCAAGTACGTGTTGCACTTGATTCCTTCCGGGATCCTCAACCCCGGCAAGGTCAACGTCATCGGCAACGGCGTGGCGGTGGACCCGCTCAAGTTCCTCGAGGAAGTCGAGGGACTGCGCGCGCGCGGCATCGCCGTCGACGGGACCAATCTGCGCTTGTCCGCGCAGGCGCATGTGATCTTCGAACACCACCGCCGCATCGACGGGCTGTCGGAGCGCTGGCGCGGGGATGGACGGATCGGCACGACAGGCCGCGGCATCGGTCCGTGCTACGCCGACAAGGCGGCGCGCACCGGCTTGCGCATCGTCGACTTGCTCGACCCCGACCATTGCCGCGTGCGCCTGCGCGCCGCGCTGGCCGAGAAGAACGCGTTGATCGAGCGCGTGCACGGCGAGGTCCCGCTCGACTTGGCCGAACAGGTCGAACGCTATGTCGCGCTGGGCGCCAAGCTCGCGCCCTTCGTGGGCGACACGGGACGCGAGGTGCGCGAGGCCTACAAGGCGGGGCGCCGCATCCTGTTCGAAGGCGCGCAGGGCGCGATGCTCGACATCGACGCCGGCACCGATCCGTACGTGACGAGCTCGAACACGGGCGCGAACGGCATCTCGGCCGGCGCGCTCGTCCCTCCGCGCTGGATCGACCATGTGATCGGCATCGTCAAGGCGTACTGCACGCGCGTCGGCGAAGGTCCCTTCCCGACGGAGCTCAAGGACGCCATGGGCGACCGCATCCGCGAGCAAGGGAACGAGTACGGCTCGACCACGG
>SXXH01000131.1 GCA_005789645.1 Planctomycetia bacterium | reverse complement strand
TGAAGGGCTTGTCGCATGTAGTCAACTACGATCTGCCCAACGAGCCTGAGACCTACGTGCACAGGATCGGCCGCACGGCGCGCGCCGAACGGGACGGCAAGGCGTGGTCGCTCGTGGAAGGCAACGACATGCCGCACCTGCGCGGCATCGAGAAGCTCATTCGCTTGTCGATCCCGCGCGGCGATCACTCGTTCGGACCGGGCGGAGGCAAGACCGCCAACCAGCGACTCGAGCGCGGCGTGGAGCGCGAACGCGCGCGCCGCGAGAGCGAGGAGGCTGGGGGCGCCGCTGCATCGCGGACCGGCGCTGGTCCGCGCTCCAAGATCCATGTGGCGACCTCGCGCGCGCAGGCCACTCGACCGCACGCCGACGAGCGCAAGGGGCTGCGCGACCAAGCTCGTTCGCAGGCACCCGCTGGCGATTGGGCCGAAGGTCTCGACGAGCGCGCCTTGCATGAACGGCGCGACGAGCGCTCGAGCGAACGTCCGCCGCAGCGTCGCGACGATCGACTCCCCGATCCTCGCGCAGAGAGCCGTCCCGACCATGCCTCGCGCCAGCATCCGGACGACACCCGCCGCCCGCGCGCCGCAGGTGCCCAAGGTGGTCCGGGCTTGCGCTACTCCGATGGTCCGGCGCTCCCCAGTGCTGGTGGCTCGCGGCCCTTCGGCCCGCGTCCGCACGCCGGCCAAGGCCATGGGCGTCCGCGCCAACAACGCGGCCCCTCTGGACCTCACGGCGAGCGTGGCCCTTCGGGCGGCAAGCCGCAGGGCGGCGGCAAGGGTAGCGGGGGGCAAGGTGGTGGCGGTCGCCGCCGTCGTCGCTGATCCGGCCTGAGTCAGCGCCTCCGGCAGGTGCACGGAGCAAGCATCCGGCGCAACTCCGCCCCGCAAACAGCGAGGGGCCGCGTGAGCGGCCCCTCGGCATGCATGTCGTCGCGACCTGGAGTCGCGGGCGTCGCCCTCAGAGCTCCCAGGTCACCTGCAAGGCGTTGGTCAGGTTGAAGGTGCTGGTCGTGCAGAACGCCGCGGCGTTCCTGTACCAGACTTGGTAGGTGCGCGTCGCACCGGGCGTCGAGACGCCACCCTTCACGCTGACCGACAGATCGCCGAACCCGGGGTACTGCGACGAGCCACCGACATTGACCTTGGTGCCGAGGCGCACGACCGTGCCGCTGGCGCAGCGCAGGCCATCGCCGAAGGCCGTGCCCACGCCCGCCGCCGTCTGCGTCGTGCCTTGGAAGTACAAGCACGTCGAGTTCGGCATCTGCGAACCAAGGAGCGCGAAAGTGTCGCCGTTGAGGCGCGCCGAGCCGCTCCAGCCGAGGATCGAGCCTGTTCCCAGCGAGTTCGCGCAACCCTCGCCGGCGCTCAAGGCCGAGAAGTTGCCGCACGGGCATGGTCCCCCGAAGAGATCGCCGAAGCAGTAGCTTTCGACGCGCGGGGCGGGGTACTCGTGGTGGCCGATGTCGACGATCGGCGCCGTGCCGGCGCCGGTGTCGGGGACGAGAGGCTCGTCGGCGAAGCGCGCCTTGCCGTAGTGATCGAGGGTCACGGTCACCGGCACGAGGGCGTTGCTGCCCGCGTCGATGGCCGGCGAGGTGGGCGACAGGCGATAGTCTCCGCCCGCCGCGTCCACGAATTGCGGATCGAAGGCCAAGTTGCCGGTGCCCGCGGCGCCACCCAGGACGATCGAGTAGCTCGTGGTGAAGGTCGCGCCGTTCAGCTGGTTCGCCGCTCCTTGCGCCCCGCCGCTGCCCGTGTTGGCCCAGATGATGCAGTTGGCCACGCTGATGGAGTTGGCGCCGCTGCTCAGGATGCCCGCGCCCGCGCTGGCGGTGCTCGTGTTGGCGTAGACCGTCGTGTTGCGGATCACCGGGCTGGAGTTGGACCCGACCCAGATGGCGCCGCCGCCGCCAGTGCCGGTGGCGGTGTTGCCGACGAAGATGCAGTTGTAGACCTTGGTCGTCGAGCCGCCGAAGATCTCGATGGCGCCGGCGCGCGCGGCGCTGTTGCCGCGGAAGAAGCAGCGGTCGAAGGTCGCGCTGACGGTGGTCGCCATGTCGAAGGCGCCGCCGAAGTTGCCGCCGACGTTGTCGAGGAACTGGCAGGCGACGAAGGTGGGGCTGGACGCGTTGATGTAGCCGGCGCCGCCGCCGAAGGTGCAGCGGTTGGCGCGGAAGATGCAGTTGCGCACCGTGGGTGAGCTGCCCGACAAGCACAAGATGCCGCCGCCGCGATCGTTGTTGGCCGTCGAGTTGGCGTTGCCGCCGGTGATGGTGAAGCCGTCGATCACCGCGGTGGCGCCTTGGGAAGCACCGTTCAACACGTGGTAGCTGTTGTCGGTGAAGATGTTGCTCGCATCGTTGCCGGCGAGGTCGCCCGTGATGACCGTCGGGTTGGCGACGATGTCGCGCTGCGCGAGCGCCGTCTCGGTGCCGGCGAAGCCGCCGTAGATGCCGACGCCGTTCTTCAAGTTGATCGAGATGGTGCGCGTCGCCGTCGCCGTCGGGCGGTAGGTGCCGCCCTTGACCCAGATCTCGTCGCCGGAGACGGCGGCCGCCACCGCCACCGAGATGGCATCGACGCCGCGGTGGGCGTTGGCCCAACTCGAGCCGTCGTTGGCGCCGGTCGCGAGGCCGGCGTCGACATGGCGGATGCCGGCGAACGCCGGGGAAGAGAGGAACAACAGGGCGAGGAGGCCGAGGGACCTGGTCGGATGCATGGTGGAGCTCCAGGGTGGGGCGGCGCGCGCGTTCATGGTGCGCGCCATGCGACCGTACAAGAGTAGGGGAAGGCCTCGAAGTGCGCTTGGATTTCCGCTCCTGCGCGTCCGGGATTCGCGGCGCGGAGTAGGAAAGGACTTCCGCCCGCGCGCCTTGCAGGCGCAGGCTCTTGTTCGCTGGATCTCAGGCGCCGGTGAATTGGATCTGGCCCTGCGGCAGCAGGTACACGATCAACATCGTTCCACCCGAGACGGTCGGCACGTGCGCCGAGCCAGGCGGCATGACGACCCAGCCCTCCGGGCGGCCATCGAAACGCGGCTCGCCCTCCAAGGCGATGCACCAGTTGGCCTCGCCCAGGGGGTGCACATGATGCGGACCTGGTCCGTCCATGTGGACCGTGTCGATCGAGAAGTGGCGCGTCGCGTCCACCGCCTTGGAGACGCGCCCGTAGCGCACCGGCGGCGCGCCCCTGTCGCAGATCTTGCCGGCGGCGAGCAAGGCCTTGAGCTCCGCGCTGACCTTGCGGCCCGCGGGGCTGGAGGGATCGAGGCGCGTGGTGAGGGTGGCGACCGCGGCGACGGGATCCGACAAGTCGACGCCGTCGGCGGCCGCGAGCAGAGGTTGGAAGGTGTCGAGCATGGCGCGCGCAGTCTAGCGACTCGCTGCTGGGTGCTTCAGCGCCAGATGGGCTTCAAGAGGCGCAGTTCCGCCTGCTCGAAGGGCTGTTCGTCGTCGGCCAGCGTGCGTCGCTCGACCACGGCGTTCCCCTGCGCCACGAGCAGCTTCCAACTGTCGGGCAGCCGCGCCGTGGCGGGCTCGTCCTCGCGCGCGAACCACGCCCCGTACCAGGTCGGCTTCAGCGGCGCGAAGTGTTCCGCCTCCACGCGCAAGTCGTGGCCGGGCGAGCCGCGCTGCCGAGCGTTGGGTGCTTGCAAGACCTCGGGACTCACGAGGCCGTGCTGGTCGTGGACGAAGAGGCGCGACGCGAAGCCCGTGGCGCCGATCGCCCCGAGCACGATCGAGTCGCCGGGTTGCGCGCGCTTCTCGAGCGCCGCGCCCAGCGCCACCCACTCCTGCGCGCGGGCCTTCATCCCGCGCCACATCGCGAGTTCGCCGCGCGCCTGCGCTTCGTTCCAGCGGAAGTGCAGGGCTTGGCGCAGGCTCGTCGGCGCCAGCTCGATGCCGAAGGCCGGCAAGAGCGACAGGGCCGCGAGGCCGAACGCGAGCCACGCGCCGCGCAAGGCGAGCGTTCCGGCAGCCAGCACGAGGAACCCCGAGGCTGGCGCGAGGAAGCGCCCGTAGGCCATGAAGTCGCCACCCACCAGCACGCTCCAGCCGAGCAGGGCCGCGAGCACGAGTGCTCCCGCCCACGCGCAGCGCCGCGCCGAGCGCGGGGCCACGAGCGGCGCCGCGAGCAGTGCCAGGAGCGCGGGCATGGCGGCGAGCATCGAACCCGCGTAGTCCAGTCCACGCTGGAAGCGCCACGCTTCGAAGCCCGTCTTGGCCTTGGCAGTGTGCGGCCACCAAGCCTCGTGCAGCATGTGGCGCGCGCAGAGGCAGGCCAGCCAGGCCGCCAACGCGATGGCGGCGCACTGCAGGACGGGCACGAGCAGTCGGCGCTCGAGGAACAGCACGAAGCCCAAGGCGATGGCCACGGTGACGAGGCCATCCGCGCGCAACGCGATCGTGGCCGCGGCCGCGAGCATGGACGGCGCCAGCGCAGGTCGGTCGGGATTCGCCAGCAACCTCTCGGCGCACAAGAAGGCGCACGCAGCGCAGGCCATCGTCTCCAAGCCGCTCGTGGCCCACACCGCCGCCATCGGCAGGCTCGCCAATAGGCTGCCGCTCGCCAAGGCCTGCAAGGGGGACAAGCTCAAGCGGCGCGTGGCGAGGCGCGTGGCCGCCAGGCACAACCACGCACCCGCGACCAGCGAGCTCAGCAGCGCGGGCAACTCCGGCTGGAAGCCCAGCACCTGCCAGATCGCGCTCCACAAGACCCACAAGAGGTTCGTGTAACCCTCGACCGGTGGCGACTCGTGCGGGTTGTAGACGAGCCCCAGTCCCTCAGCCAAGTTGCGCGCGTAGCGGAAGCTGATGTAGGCGTCGTCGCAGACGAACCACCAACTCGCCGCGTGCGCTAGATAGACGGTCGCGAGCGCGAACCCCACCCACGGCGGCAGGCGGCCGATCGGTTGGCCGTTGCAGGCGGTGGCCTCGGGGCTGGATCCCATGCGCAGCGAGGATAGCGCCTGCGCCCAGCGCCCCGCAGTCGTCAGCGGGGCTTTCCCAAACCGTCCCCGGGCATGGGCTTGCGCTTGAGGTTGGGTTGCTGCCGCTGCTGGCCTGATTCGCGCGCGCAGCGGCGCTCGGTGCCGGGCTGGACGAATTCTTGTGCGATCCAAGGCGGTCGGTCGTTCATGCGACATCGCATGCGCCGGCAACCCGCCATCCCCACGCTTGAGTCCCTCCCGATGCCCAGTGCGGGGGTGCTCGTCGCCGCCACGCAGGATGCCCGGCTCTTGCGCATCCTCGACTCGCTCGCGGAGGACCTTGCGCTCCCGCTCAAGGTCGGCGAGGGTGCCGCGGAGCTCGAGGGCGCGCTGGGCTCGCCCGACGACCACCTGCTCGTGCTGGATTGGCGCCAACCGAGCGCCGGCGCCCCTGAAGTGGCGTCTTGGCTCGCCAGTCGCCATTACCGCCTGCCGCACCTCGCCGTCGTCGCCCCCGGTGCCGTGTCCGCCACCGTGCAGGCCTTGCGCAACGGCGCCTTCGAAGCGGTCGAGCTCGGGCTCGGCCTTCCCGGGCAGGCCGCGGCCAGCGACGAGGTCGAAGGGCGCGCGGCCAGCTCGCGCATCGGATCGGCCTTCGCGCTGGCGGCTGACCAGCGCCGCGCGGCGGTGCAAGAGCGGATCCAGCTCCTCGAGTTGCGTAGACGGCACGCCGCGCTGCGCGACATCGAACGCAAGACGATGGCCGCGATGGTGGCTGGCATCTTGAACAAGCAGCTGGCGTTGGAGCTGCGCATAGCCGAACGCACGGTGAAGAAGCACCGCGCGACCGTGCTGAAGCAGATGGGCGCCGCGAGCCTGGCGGACTTGGTGCGGATGGCCATTCGGCTGCAGCTCGCCTGAGGGCGCCGAGTCGGCCGCGAGCGCTCCTGCGCGGTGGATCTGCTGCCAGTCCATGCGTGGCGGTCGCTGGCCGCGCGTCTGCCCACCGCCATGCCCTCGAGCACCGTCGTGCCGATGGCGCTGTTGGGGACGCGACTGCGCGCCAGTATCTTGCCGGCATGCAAGTCCGTTGGCGCGCCTCGCTCGTCTGGCTGGCCATCTGCGCCAGCCTCGCGCTGACGCAGTCGCCGCTGTGGACGAGCGGCCTGCTGCCCGGCGACCGACTCGACCCGTCGGGTGGTTCCGTGCTGCACTCGGCCTGGCTGGAGCTCGGCGCCGGGCCTGCCGCGCACCTCGTGTTCCTGCGCTGCGTGGGATTGCTGCTCGTCTGGGTGCTGGCGCTCGCCTGCGCCAGCGTCGCACGGCGCATCTTGCGTCCATTCGCCAGCGAAGAGGTGGCGCAAGCAGCGGGCGACGCCACCACGATCTACATCGCGGCGCATCCCTTCGTCGTCTCGGCCGCTGCGCGACCCGGCGGGCATGACTTGTTGTTCGCCATGACGCTCGCCGCGCTCGCGTTGGGTCAACTACTGCTCGCTCGACAAGCGCGCACGCGCGGCCGGCTCGCCTTTGCCGCTGCGTGCGTCATCGTCGCCGCGGCCATCTCGCCCGCCGCGCGGGCCGTGCCTCTGCTCGCCGGCCTGCTCGAGTACGGAGCGGGGCCGCGCCCGCGCACCGGCGCGCGGCGTTGGAGCGCCACCCTGCTCGTGGTCGGCGCGTCGATCCTCGCCGTCCAGGTGGGCGAGCAGCTTGGAGCCGCGCTGGTGGCGCCCGCCAGCCACGACACCAAGGCCGATGCGACGATGCTCGCTTGGTTCGCGGCCGCCGGGCAAGCCTTGTTCCCCGTGCTGGCCGGCAAGTCCGCCGCGCACGCGGTGCTCGCGGCGCTCGTCTGGCTCGTGGCGCTGGAACCGCTCTTGCGCGCCGCGCGTTCGGCGCCGCGCTTGTGGGGGCGCCTCGCCTTGGCCGCGTTGATCGCCGTAGTCGCCACCTTGCCGTTCAAGGACGGTCCTCCACGCCCCGGCGCCCTCGACGGGGTCGAGGCCTTGGCGCCCGCGGCCGCTGCCGCCGCGCTGGCGCTCTCCATCGCCACCACGGCGATCGGCGGCTTGCGGCGCACGTTGTTGCCGCTGATCGGCGGCGCCTGCCTTGGCTTGCTGGCGCGCGCCGCGACCTCCGACATGGCGGCCGCCGCGCGCGCAGCCGACGACTTGGAGCGGCGTCTCGCGCAGGAAGCACGCGGCGTGGCCGAGCTGTTGTGCGTGCCGCCTCGGCGCGAGACGCATGGCTTCGCCTTGTGGCAGGACGACTTCGCCGAGCGTGCGCGCGGACTGTCCGCGCGCGTGCGTTCGATCGACGAGCGCTGCCTGCCGTGGCTCGAGCGCGGAGCATTGGCGCAAGAGTTGGCGCGCGAGGGGGCGCGCGTAGTGCGGCTCGATGGAACAGGCCGCGCCCTCGTGCCGCCGCCAGCGCGCGGCGAGGCGTTGGTGTGGCGAGGCGAAGGTCGCTCGCCGCTCGTGGATCTCGACCCGCGCTCGTTGCACAGCGTGCGCGTGCTGCCCCTGCCGGGCACGAGTCCAACGGAGGAACCGTGGATGGGCTGGCGCGCGGCGGAGGATGGCGGGAGCGCCGGGCGCGTCGCGGGCGTGTGGGGGCTGGTCGAGGGCGAACTGGTGGCCTTGTTCGACTTGCGCCGCGACGAGGCTTGGAACCGCGCCGGGGTCGTGCGGCGCGTGTGGTTCGAGATGCCGCTCGCCAGCATCAAGAGCGCGGAGCTGCGCGCCGAGTCCCCTTGGCGCATCGACGCCCCGCGCGTAGAGGGGGACGACTGGGTGCTCGACCATGTGGACCAATCATGGCGACCATTGTCCGGAGCGCCGCGCCTCGTGGTGCGCGTGCTCGGCGAGCAAGGGCTGGCGTGGATCGAGCGCGACTTGGCGTCGTCGGATGGCGCCTGGCGCGCGTCCGGCCTGGAGGCCGAAGTGCGCCGCCGGCTCGCGCCCGGCGAGGCGGCTTGGTGGTGGATCGAGCGGATGGTCGGCGAACGGGTGGTGGCCGAGGGTTCCGGACGCTTGGAACGCTGACTAGAGTGTTGCCCGCCATGAGCACCAAGCCTTCCAGCGCTCTCGACACCTTCCCGAATCCGCGTCCCGGCCGCGCCTACGAGATCCGCTTCGACTGCCCGGAGTTCACCTGCCTCTGCCCGAAGACTGGACAACCCGACTTCGCCACGATCCGCATCCGCTACACGCCGGCTGAACGCTGCGTCGAACTCAAGAGCCTCAAGCTGTACTTGTGGAGCTTCCGCGACAAGGGCGCCTTCCACGAAGCCGTGACCAACCAGATCCTCGACGATCTCGTGGCGGCGACCGCGCCTGCCGCGATGGTGGTCGAGGGCGACTTCTGGGTGCGTGGCGGCATCAAGACCGTGGTCGAAGCCAGCCACCCGTGACTCGCGCGCGCTGGTGGCTCTTGTGCGCGGCGCTGCTGTTGGCGGCGGCCTGCCTGCGCGCGGCCCTCCTGTTGGGGGCGCCGGACCAGCTCCACGACGCGGGCGATGGCGCGAGCGGCCGCATCTACCACGAGGAGCTCTTGCGCGGCGTCGCCGCGCGCGACATCGCCGAGGGCAGCCTGCTGCCGTGGATAGGCTGGCAGGTGAACGACTTCTGGGGCGGCTCGCTCGTCGTGTCGCTGCTGGCGGCGCCGCTGTACCAGCTCTTCGGCGACCACTTGCTGTGCTTGCGCGCGGTGGGCGTGCTGCTCCAACTGCTGCTGGCCGTGTTCGCCTGGTGCTGGCTCTCCGAGCGCGTCTCGCGGGTCGCGGCCCTCGTCGCGGTGCTCCTGCTTGCCGCGCCGCCGTGGGGCTACTTGGCGTCCTCGTTGATGGTGTACGGGACGCATCTGGAGCTGTGCGCCTTGCAGGTGCTCGTGGCGTGGACGCACTTGCGCGGCGGGGGCGGGCGGCTTGGATGGATCGCCAAGGGGGCCTTGGCGGGCTTCGCCACCTGGTTCGGCTATTCGACCGTCGTGGTGCTCGTGGTCGTGGCCCTCGCGTCGTGGCTCGACCGCGTCCGACCGACGCGCGCGTGGTTGGGCGCCACCATGCTGCCGTGGCTGGTCGGCGCCGTGGTGGGAGTGTCGCCGCTCTTCGCACGCCTCGCCTACAGCGGCGGAGTCGTGGGCGTCTACGACGGCGGGTTGCTGCACCACTTGGAGCGCGGCCTGTTCCACGGCACTCCGCGCGGCCTCGACGGCGCGCTCGTGCATGGCCCGTTGGAGAAGTGGCTGCTCTTGTGGAGCGGCGAACTGGCGCAGTCGACCTTCCTGCCCTACTGGGGCGGAGTGGCGCTGGTGGTGCTGGTGCTGGCCGCCGCACTGTCAAACTTGCTTGACGGAAGCCGATCCGGCGCTCCGCGCGCTCGTTGGAGCGATCCTGGGCGCTTCGCGCTCTTGTGTTGCTTGGCGTGGACGCTGTCCTACGCCGTGTCGGACTTCGGCCTCGGCACCCGAGCATGGGTGTTCGATTGGCGCTACTTGATGCCGCTGTGGCCGTGGAGCGCTATCATCCTGGCGGTGGCGTGCTCGCGCTGGCTCGCTGCGCCGAGATGCTTGCCGCGCTGGTCGGGCATCGCGCTCTTGTGGGTTCCACCGTGCTTCGCCCTGCACGCCGGGATGCAGTTGGTGCCCGAGCGCCGCGCCGCGTCCATCGCCGCGCCAGGCAGCGACGACCGGGTCCTCGAGCGCTTCCTCGCGCTGCAGATCACCGCCAATCCCGACACGCGCGAGCTCGCCGTGGCGGCCCTCGAACGCCTCGGCGAGCGTGGCGAGCGCTCGGTGGCGGAGCAGGACCGCAGTCGCGCCTTGGCGGGGTCGCTCGCGCGAGGCGTGGCGTGGGTGGCCGCGACTCCCGTGCCGGAGGGGTTGCACAACCAAGACGAGGCCATCGATCGCAAGGACCGCTCTCGCGAGGCCTTGCGGCTGGTCACCGAGGGGCCAGCGACACCCTTCCAATGGTGCTTCGGCGAGGCTTGGGCGCGGCTGAACGAATCTTCTTCCGGGACCCCCGATCCGGCCGTGCGCTGAACGGGCGGCCCTTTCGAAGGGGTGCTACACTTCTCAAAGCTCGCACAGGGGCGCTCGCCAGCTTCCCCCTCTCCACCTTCCACCGCCATGACTCGACTCCTCGCAGCCACCTGGGTCGCCCTCGCGCTCGCGGGTCTCGCTTCCGCGCAGGGAACCGCTGCGCAGGGGACCTCGTCGCAGGCGCGAGCCGTTCCGCGGCCGCTGGTGCCCTTCGACAACCAGGTCGGACGCTACCTCAACTTCGAGGTCGGGCATGTGCAGCCGATGGCCTTGTCCGCCGACAGGTCGCTGCTCTATGTCGTGAACACGCACGGGTGGCGCCTTGCGGCCTTGGATGCCTCGACCCGCCAAGTGGCTTGGGAAGCGCCCATCGGCCTCGGCGCCGCTTCCGTGGTGGCGCGACCGGGAACGACGGAGTTGTGGGTCGTCGATCGCGTGCAATCGAGCATCTCCATCGTCGACACGACGCGCCAGGCCATCGTGCGCACGATCCGCGTCGGTGCCGAGCCTCACCATGTCGTCTTCTCTCCCGCCGGCGATCGAGCTTGGGTGTCGTGCGCCGCGGCGCGTCGAGTGGAGACCATCTCGACCGCCAGCTACGCGGTCGTGGGCCATGTGCGCATTCCCGCGCTCGAGCCGCGCGCCATGGCCTGGGCGGCCGATCGCTTGTGGGTGAGCTCGTTCCAATCCGGCAACAACACGACCGGTCGCGGCGTGTCCAGCGCCGACGCCGACAACATCGTCGAGGTCCGCCGCGTCGCGGCACCCGCCACTCCGTTGCCCGATCGCGACTTGTTCGCCATCGTTCCCGGCCCCACGCCCGGCGCCGAGTCTTTGGATCTCGCGAGCACCCGCACCGGCCTCGGCACCACGCTCTTCAACGCGCATGTGCGCCCGGGCACCAGCGAGCTTTGGATCCCGTGCACGGATGCGTTGAACGCGGACTTCCTCGGCGAGGGCACCTTCGCCGGTGGCCAAGTCGTGCGCAACCTCGTGAAGATCGTCGATCTCGCCGGTTCGAGCCCGACGCGCACCATCGACCTCGATGCGCTCGCACCCTCGGCCGACGTGCGTTGCGCGCAGCCCACCGGCCTCGCGTTCGACTCCGCCAGCGGTCGCGTGTACGTCGCGGGCTACGGTTCCGATCTGATCGCCGTGCTGCGCCTCGCGCAGGACGGCTCGGTCGCGTGGGAGGGTTCGCTGCGCCAACCGGCCAAGCAGAGCTATCCACGCGGCTCGGGTCCGCGCGCCTTGCTCTTCGACGCTGTCGACCAGACCTTGTGGGTCTACTGCAAGAACGACAGCGCCGTGTCGAAGATCGACACGGCGGCACTGCCGTCCGCCGTCTTCCATCTGGACGCCAATCCGCCCGTGGCCTACGGCATGGGCGCGCGCTCGACCGAGGAGTCGCTCGGGCGGCACCTGTTCACCGACGCGCGCCTGTCGGATTCCAAGACCACTTCGTGCGCCAGCTGCCATGTGGACGGGCACACGGACGGCCTGTTGTGGGACTTGTCCGAGTATCTCACGCCCGAGGGCACGCCCGCCGGGGGCGCCACCCTCGCGCTCGACCACAAGGGACCGCTCGTCACGCAGAGCACGCGACGGATGGAGGAGTCGGCTCCTTACCACTGGCGCGGAGAGAAGCGGCACATCAACGAGTTCAACGCCTCGTTCATCAGCCTGCTCGATCGCAAGGTGAACGGCCAACCTGCCCACATCGCCGGCGACTTCCAATACCTGCGCCACTACATCAACCGGCTGGCCATCCCGGCCAATCCTCTGCAGCAGGCCGATCGCGGCTTCACCGCCGACCAACTCGAAGGAGCGCGCTTGTTCGCCGGTCGTCCGCTCGACGCCAGCGGCCAGACCTGCGCCTCCTGCCACATGCTGCCGCTAGGCAGCAGCGGCGAGGTCGTGGCGTCCGCGGCCGAGGGCCCGCTGCGTTCGGCCGATGTGCCCTCGCTGCGCGGCGTGGCCGACAAGGAACAACCGTCGTTCAACGTGGGCAGCTCCTTCGGGCATCGCCCCGAGTCGGGCACCGGCCTGCTGCATGGCGGGTACGCGGCGCGTCTGCAGGACTCGTACTCGCGGGGCCCGTTCACCACCTCAACCCACTCCTTCGATCTCTCTCCCGCGGAAGCGGACCGCATCGCCGACTTCCTGCGCGCCTTCGACACCGGACTCGCGCCCGCGACGACTTGGCAGGCGACCATGCGGCCGGAGAATGTCGATGCCGTGCTGGCGAACGAGTTCGCCTTCCTGCGCGCGCAAGCCACCGCAGGCCACTGCGAACTCGTCGCCTATCGCTCGGTGCAGACGCCCAGCATGCCGCGCACGGGTCTCTACGATCCTGCGACCGGGCAGTTCCGCATGTCTGCCGCGGGCGTGTGGCTGACGCCCGAGGCCCTCGCGGCCGAAGCGCGCGCCGGCCAGCCCGTGACCTTGCTGGGCGTGCCGCTGGGCATGGGGCCGACGATGGGCGTCGACCGCGATTTCGACCACCTCTACGACGCCGACGAGTTGGCGCTTGGCTCCGATCCGGAGGATGTCGACACCGACGGCGACAAGTTGCCCGACGGTTGGGAGCTGCCGCGGGGCACCGATCCCCTGGTCTTCGACCAAGTCTCGCCCGACACCACGGCTCCGAGCCTCGTGGGTCCGGCGCGCCTCGTGTACCGCACGACGAACACGCTGAAGTTCGAGTTCGACGTCGACGAGCTTTCGCGCTGCCATGTGTCCGTCAACGGGGGCTCGGCGATCCAGCGCATCCCGCTCGACCACTACGTCGACACCCGCCACTGGGTCGTCCTCGGGAACCTCGAGCCCGACACCGACTACACCATCGGGCTCGAGTTGCGCGACCCTGAAGGCAACATCCGCCTCGACACCTCCACGGTCTTCCGCACGGCCGCGCCGCGCGTGCCCGACGCTTTGCATGTCGAGTCCATCACGCTCGGCACGACGACGGGCTCCACGCCGCTGCTGCACGCCTCGGTTTCCCTGCGCCGCGGCAGCGTGCGCGCGGTTCCCGGCACGATGGTGGTCGGCGCGGTCTACCGGCGCATCGGCACCAGCTTGCCGACGACCGTCATCGGCGCCACCAGCACCATGACCGACGCCTCGGGCAACGCCAACTTCACGGTGGCGCTGCCCAACACGCAAGTCGGCTCGGGCACGACTTGGTTCGTCGTGCGCGAAGTGCGGCCGCCCACGGGCACGCAGCCTTGGATCAAGGCGCTGGACGCCGAGTTCCACAAGTCCATCGTCTGGTGATGCGGCAGGCTCGGGTCGCAGGCGCCCCGAGTCCGCTTCGTCTTCGTCCGCTCCGCCCTAGCTGCGCGCCAATTCGTCGCGCAGCGCAGCCCAGCCAGGCTTGATCGCGCCGAAGATCAACTCGACGCGCTCGTCGTAGTGCGCGAAGGCGCTCTTCATGCCGTTGATGGCGAGCTTCTCGAGGTCGAGGAGCGACAAGCCGTAGTGCAGGTGCGCCAGCAAGTACTCGTCGGTCAAGCTCGTGCGGCTCATCAACCGGTTGTCCGTGTTGAGGACGACGCGGAAGCCCTTCTTGAAGTAGTGCGGGAAGGGGTGCTCGGCGAGGCTCTTCGCGGCGCCGGTGTGGATGTTCGAAGAGAGGCAGATCTCGATCGGCACGCGGTGGTCGAGCACGTATTGGGCCAAGGGTCCGAGCGAGACGACCTCGCCCTTGTGCACGACCATGTCCTCGACGAGGCGCGTGCCATGGCCGATCCTGTGCGCGCCGCAGTACTGCAGCGCCTGCCAGATGCTCTCCGGGCCGAAGCTCTCGCCGGCGTGGATCGTGATGGAGAAGTTCGCGCGCTTGGCGAACTGGAACGCGTCCTCGTGGTGCTTGGCGGGGTGTCCGGCTTCCTCGCCGGCGAGGTCGAAGCCCACGCAGCCGCGCGAGCGCCATGCCACGGCGAGTTCCGCCATCTGGTAGCTGAGGAGCGACGACATGTTGCGCATGGCGCACACGATCAAGCCGACCCGCACGCCGAACTCGACGCGCCCTCGTTCCAGGCCGCGACACACGGCGGCCATGACGCCGTCGAGTCCCAGTCCTTGTTGCGTGTGGAAGTGGGGCGCGAAGCGCACTTCGGCGTAGGCGACGCCGTCGAGCCGCATGTCCTCGACGAACTCGAAGGCCACGCGTTCGAGCGCCTCCGCGGTTTGCAGCAAGGCGATCGTGTGCCGGAAGCCTTCGAGGTAGAGAGCCAGCGAACCGCGCGCCGCGCCGGCGGCGAACCACTCGGCCAAGCGCTCCTCGTCCGCATGCGGCAGTTCGGCGTAGCCCGACTTGGCGGCCAGGTCGAGCACCGTGCGCGGGCGCAGGCCGCCGTCGAGGTGCTCGTGCAGCAGCACCTTCGGCGCGCGCAGGAGGAGTGCACGCGTGAGTTGAGCGGGACGGCAAGGGTTCGCGGGGGTCGAACGGCTCTCCATGGGTCGAATCTAGGGCTTCTGCGGTTGGAAATCGAGCCGCGGCGGGACGCGGCGTCCGCGCGGTGGAGCCGGCCGCGCACCTCGACTATCCTCTGCGCCCCGATGAAGAGCCCGATCCGCGTCCGTTTCGCACCGTCCCCGACCGGCAAGCTGCATGTGGGCGGCGCCCGCACGGCGCTGTTCAACTGGGCCTACGCCCGCGGCCGCGGCGGCCAATTCCTGCTGCGCATCGAAGACACCGATCCCGAGCGTTCGACCAAGGAGTTCGAGACGGCGATCCTCGAAGGCCTGCGTTGGCTGGGCATCGACTGGGACGAGGGCCCGGATGTGGGTGGTCCGCACGCGCCCTACCATCAACGACTGCGCATCGAGCGCCACCGCGAGTACGCGACGAGGCTCCACGTGCTGGGTCGCTCCTACCGCTGCTTCTGCAGCCGCGAGCGCTTGGATGAACTGTCGAAGGCGCAAGAGGCCGCCAAGCAGCGCCTCGCCTACGACGGGCTGTGCCGGCGACTTCCGCAAGCCGAGAGCGACCGCCGCGCGGCGGACGAGCCGTTCGTGACGCGTTTCGCCGTGCCCGAAGGCGAGACGCGCTTCTTCGACCATGTGCGCGGCGAGTGCGTCTTCCAGAACGCCGAGGTGGAGGATTGGGTGATGGTCCGCAGCGACGGCAACCCGACCTACAACTTCGTCGTCGTGTGCGACGACATCGACATGGAGATCACGCACGTGTTCCGCGGCGAGGAGCACCTCGTCAACACGCCCAAGCAGGTGCTGCTCTACAAGGCCTTCGAGGCCAAGGTGCCCGAGTTCGGCCACTTGCCGCTGATGCTCGGCACGGACAAGAAGAAGCTCTCCAAGCGCACCGGCGACACGGCGCTGCAGGACTACCGCGACAAGGGCTACCCCAAGGCGGCCATCGTCAACTTCCTCTGCCTGCAGGGCTGGGCGATCGACGGCGAGCGCGTCGTGTTCAGCGTCGACGAACTCGTGCAGCGCTTCGACATCAAGGACGTGCAGAAGGCCGGCGCGATCTTCGACCTCGACAAGTTCGTCTGGCTGGCGGGCGAGTACATCCGCCACGAGCCGCTCGAGACGCTGGCCGCCAACTGCGCGCCCTTCGTCCTGCAGGCGGGGCTCATGTCCGTCGCCGACATCGACGCGCGGCGCGAATGGTGGTTGTCGATCGTGGCGGCGGAGCGCGAACGCCTGCGCACCTACGCCGATCTCGTCGGCCGCATGCAGTACTTGTTCGCGCCCGACGTGGATCTCGCCTGGGATGCGGCGGGCGAAGCGGCGGCAAGGAAGCACGAGAACCGCGTGGCGACGCTGTCGGGTTTCCAAGCTTGGCTCGCCGAGCGCGCCAAGGCGGGCTACGACCCGGTCAAGGTGCGCGACGAAGCCAAGCAATGGGTCGCCGCGCAGGGTTGGAAGATCCCGCAGTTGTTCCAGCCGCTGCGCCTCGCCTTGAGCGGCCAGATGGGCGGCCCGGACGTGTTCGACATGATCGGCTGGTTGGGCGTGGAGCGCTCGCTCGCGCGCATCGCCGACGCAGCGCGCCGACTCCTCTGAGCGCCAAGAGCGAGCGCTTTCGGCGCCGTCGCGCCGAGGCGACGGCGCCGTGGTCTCCAAGCCGTCGTGGTCTCCACGCCGCGGCTACAGCGCCGTGGCTTTCCTGCCGATCACCGTTGGCGATGGACTCTTCCGCGCCGGGATCCGACTTGCCCTGCGAGCGCGCCAGCGCCTTGGCGGGGTCGTGGCTCGCGGGCGCGCTTTCGACGGACGAGCGCAGGCTCCTCGTGGCGCACCTCGCCGCGTGCAGCGACTGCGACGCGGACTTGCGCGCGCGCCTTGCCGCGCGCGCGGGCTTGGCGTCGAGCGAACCGTCGACCGGCGCGCGCGCGCGCGGTCCCTTCGCCACTGGCGTGCGCGGGTTCGGCAGGTTCCGCGGTGCGTTGCTCCTCGCGTGCGTCGGCGCCGTGCTCTTGGCGAGCTTCGACCAGTCGCGGCGCGCGTCGCGGCTGCAGTCCACGACGGGCGCGGTGCACTGCGAGGGACGACAGATCGCCGCGGGCGACGAGCTCTCCGAGGGCGCCATCGTCGGCGTCCCTCGGGAGGCGCGCGCCACCTTCGCCCGGGGCGCCTTGCGCTTCGAGGTCGAGGGGCCCGCGCGCGTGCGCGCCGCACGACGTGGCTTTGATCTGCTTTCCGGCACCGCGCGAGTCGTTGGAGAGGGGACGATCGGCACTTCGCGCGGCGCTTTGACTTGCGACGAGGCCGTGGTCGACCTCGTCGAGTCGGCCGCAGGCTTCGAATTGCGCTGCGCGGAAGGCGTGGCTCGGCTCGCCGCGCACGAGACGCACCAGCTCGTCCCCGGGGCGCACCTGCGCTTCGTCCGCGCCTCGGCCGTGCCGCTGCGCTGAACGCTGCTAGACTGCCGCACATGCACGTGGCCGCCCACGAGAAGCAGCCGGACGTGCGCGTGGCGCCGCGGCGCTTCTCGCGCGCGCGACTCGCGGCGTTCCGCGCCATCGAGCGCGCCAGCGCGTTGCTGGGTGGTCGCGCCTTCTATCGTGCGCGCCACCTCGCGCCGGGACGCTTCCGCGTGCGCGAGGAGCGCGTGCGCGTGCCCGGGCTGCCGCGCGCGCTCGACGGCTTGCGCGTCGCGCAATTGTCCGACCTGCATGGCGGCAGCTTCCTCGGCGGCGGCGACCTCCTCCATGTCGTCGAGGCGGTCAACGCGTTGGATCCGCATGCGGTGGCGTTGACCGGAGACTACATCACGCACGCCATCGAGGATGCCTTTCCGCTGGTCGAGGATCTCGCGCGCCTGCGCGCGCGCCACGGCGTGTGGGCGGTCTTCGGCAACCACGACTACAAGGCGCGGCGCGAGGGCGAACTCGTGGCGCGGCTAGCCGAGCGCGGCGTGCGCTTCCTGCGCAACGAGTGCGCGCGCGTCGAGGTCGATGGTGGCGCGGCAGGTCGCGCGTGGCTCGCCTTCACCGGCCTCGAGGACCTCGAGGAGGGCAAGCGCATCGACCTCGCGGCGGCGCGCGCGGACGTGCGGCCGGGCGACGTCGAGCTGTGCCTGTGCCACAACCCGGCCGGCGCGCGCTGGCTGGCGCGCGAGGGTTGCGCGGCCATCCTCGCCGGCCACACGCACGGCACGCAGATCGACTGGCCGTTCCTGCGCACCCTCGGCCCCAAGCACCCGGGCACGAGGCTGCAATTGGGGCCGACCACGCTGCTCGTCTCGCGCGGCCTCGGCGTCGTCGGCGCGCCGTTGCGGGTGGGCGCGCCGGCCGAGGTCGTGCTGCTGCGACTGGAGCGCGCTTGAGCGGCAGGCTCGCGGCGCACGGCGGGGTCGTGTGGGTCGCGCGCGAGCGTCGCGCGGGCGGCGTGCGCGCCTTCGACTTCGACGGCCGGCCCGTGGCCGACGAGTTCGTCGTGCAGCCGCTGCGCGCCACGCGCACGACGATCGTGGGCCTCGCGGTCGACGCCGATCGACGCTTGTTCTTGGTCGACTCCTCCGCGCGGAGCGTGCGCCGCTTCAACGCCTTCGGCGTCGAACAGGAAGAAGTCCTGCGCTGCGAGTCCGAACTCCAAGATTCCCTCGAGCGACTAGCGGCGCCGGTGGATGTGGCCGTCGACGGCATCGAGGGCGACGAGCGCGTGGTCGTGGCCTGTGGCGGCGAACGACGCCACGCCCTCAAGATCCACGATCGCGACTGCCGCTTGCTCCAATCGCTGCGTCCACTCGGCGATCCGATGGGGGTCTTCCACCACCTCGGGCGCGTTGGCGCCCGCGGCCGCTGGGTCGTCGCCCTCGAGCGCGCCAAGGACCGCGTGCAGGTCTTCCGCGACGGCGAGTTCCACTACGCCTTCGGCGTGCCCGTCGATCGGCGTGCACCTGCCGCGCTGGTGGCGATCGAACCACTCGAGGACGGCGGCTTCGTCGCCGCCCTGCGCGGTCCGCGCGGTTCCCACCTCCTGCGACTAGGCCGCGCCGGGGCGCTCGAAAGCGTGCTGGCTGAGGGCGAGGCCATCGAGGACCCGGTCGATCTGGTGGTCGAGGAGGGCGGCACGACGCCGCGCACGCGCGTCATCGTGCTCGACAAGGATGGGAGTCGGGTGGCGGTGCACACGCTGGAGGGGCGGATGCTCGGGGAGTTCCTGGAGGACGGCTGAATCCGATGCTGGTCCCTCTCATTGTGCGCGCCATGGGGCGTGATCCCGGACGGAACCCTTTGTGCGAGCATTCGACCGCCAGTCGCTGGTCGCATGGACTTTCCACGTGCGAGGGAGCGGGATCGTGCGGCGGCCCGGGCGGCGACTGGCACCCTCAGGCGGGCTCGTGGCGCACTGCAGGACGTGGCCAGTCGCGCGTGCTTGCCTGAGCTTGGAGGCCTGAGCTTGATTGCCTGAGTTTGATTGCCTGAGCGCGCATGGCGCCTGCGTTGTGCGTGGTCCGTGCGTGGTGGCAATCGCGCCGCGCATCCGCGATCCGCCTTGGCGCGTGCGCCAACCTGGCCCGGCGCGCGCAAGCAGGCCGAGGCCTGGCGCGGGCTCAACAAGCCCTCCATTGTGTTGGACGATCGAACTCGAATCGTGGGCAGCAGCTTGGCGCGAATTTTCGTTCCAAAGCAGGCGCTGGAGGGTCAGATTGCGCACACAGAAGGGGGCCAGCATCCATGTCGACGCTCCTCGCCGCCATCGACCTCGGCACCAACACAATTCTGCTCCACATCGCTCGTCTGGCGCCAGACGGTCGACTCGAGGTGGTCGAGGACATTTGCCGCACCCCGCGCCTCGGCGCCGGCTTGGCGCATAGCGGCGCGCTCGACCATGCGGCGCGCGGGCGGGCCATGGAGGTGCTAGGCGCATACGCGCGGCGCATCGAGCAACTTGGCGTGCCGGCGACACGGGTGCGTGCCGTGGGGACTGCTTGCTTGCGCCAGGCGCGCGACGGGGCCGAGTTCGCGGCCGAGGTGCGGGCGCGCCTGGGCTTGCCGCTCGAGGTGCTCTCGGCGGAGGACGAGGCGCGCTTGTCGGCCTTGGCGGTGCGTGGTGCGGGCGTCGACGAGCGTTGCCTGGTCGTCGATGTAGGCGGCGGCAGCACCGAGGTGGCGTGCGAGGAACTCGGGCTGCGCTGGTCGCGTCCCATCGGGGCCGTGCTCTTGTCGGAGACGTACTTGGGCGCCGCGCCCCACGCGCCAGGCGGATACCCCGCCTTGGAACAGCACGCGCGCGGCGAGTGCTCGTCCTTGCCGCAGGGTGTGGCGCGCGGTCGCGAGGTCGTGGCCGTCGGTGGCACTGGCGTGAACCTCGCCAGCCTCCACCTCGGCCTGACGCGTTTCGACCCGCTCTTGGCCGAGGGGTGCCGCATCCCGGTCGAGGCAGCTGGGCGTCTGGGGCGAGTTTTGGCGGCCGAGTCCTTGCAGGCACGTCGGTTGCGTCCCATTGAATCGGAGCGGGCGGAAATCCTCCCGGCAGGCCTTGCTTGCTTGGCCGCCGTGCTGGAAAGACTTGCCGCCCAGACCATCCGCACCACGACTAGGGGCCTGCGGCACGGGCTGGCCCTGGAAATCGCGCATGCTCTTCCCGGGGGATGAAATGGAGATTCCTTCGGTGGGCGTTCGTTTGGCGCGCTTAATCCGCTCGGGGGAGGGTCGAATGACCCCCGAGAAATCGCACTTGATGGTAGCTTTGGACCCGTCGGGACACCTCACCTCCATGGTCCGCTCCCTCCGAGACAGCCTGCTGGCGGCCCTGGCCTTGGGCGCATTGTTCGCCTCCTGCGGCGGCGGGGGAGAGGCCGTTCCCGCGAACGACGGCCAAGCGCCCATCGAGGGTCCCATTGCTGGTCCCGGCGACGGTGGCAGTGACGGTGGCAGTGACGACCAGTCCGGACTTCCGGACGAGGCCGACGAGTCTCCGGCCCCCGTGGAGGGCGATGCCCCCGACGAACAAGACTGGGCCGAGCTCGACATGCAAGCCTCGGCCACGCTGCCGGGTTGGCGCTACCGCGTGCGCTTCGTGCCCGGGTACCCGAGCATCCTCGAGTTCGTGGTGAACAACACCGGCTCGGGCTATGTCGAGCGCTTCCTCGTGCAACCCGCGACCGGCTCCCAGCCCGCGCCGCTGCTCGTGGTGTTCCACAAGTACAGCGCCTCGCATGCCGACTTGCTGAACACGACCTTCCCGAGCGAGGCGGCGGCGCGCAACTGGCACGTCATGTCGCCCTTGGGCGCGCGGGGCAAGCACTTCGGAAATCTCGAGAGCCAGATCAACACGCAGGTCGCCATCGACCTGGTCATGTCGTTGTGGCCCGTCGATCGCCAGCGCATCTACGGCGTGGGCTTCTCGATGGGCGGCGGCGCCGGCGCCAACTACGCGGCGCGCCATGTCGATCCGTCGCGCGCCATGTTCGCGGCCTTCGTCAACCACACGGGCGGCATGTCGTTGGAGAACGTGTGGGCCAACGCCTACGACGATCAGGACGGCGACGACAACACGCCCAACGTCGGCGAGAACCTCGAGGCGCCCGACCTCCTCGAGTCGTACTTCGGCGGCACGCCGCTGCAGAGCCCGTTCGGCTACGCGCGCTGCAGCACGGTCGAGATCGACGCCGCCACGACGCAAGTGCTGCCCACCTTCGACTTCGCGCGCAACTTGGCGCACGTGCCGTTGCTCAACTGGCGCGTGGCCAACGAACCGCTCGACACGCAGTACCTCGCCAACGGCGTGGGGCTGTTCCACCAGCACCAGGCGCCGCGCAACCCGGCCAACTCGGAGGTCGTCGCGCCCGGCAGCCTGCATCGCTGGAACACGCTCGACGCGGCCGCGGCCTGCAACTTCCTCGCGCAGCACACGCTGTCCGTGCCCACCGCGGGCGACACGCTGGCCGACGAGGATGGCGTGTGGTTCCGTTTCGTGCTGGCGCAAGTCCAGCAGGGCGCCTTCACGCGCCTGCGTTGGCGCGTCGACGGCCAGAACCCGGCCGGCAAGTTGATCGAGGTGCTCGACACGCACAACCTCGCGCGCACGCAGATCTCGCCCGAACAAGCCGGCTTCGCGTTCCAGGGTTCCATGGTCGTGCGGCTGTCGGCCGCCGACGGACAGGCGCACCACCTGCTGCTGACGGGCGTGCCCAATCCGCCGGCCTTCCTGCTGCGGGATGGCAACTTCGTGCTGGCGGGCAGCTGGATCCACGACGCCCAGGCCCAGACGCTGTTGCTGCAGGAGGGCGACGCCGGCCTGCACGAGTGGACCTTCCTGCTGAATTGAGCCGGGCTCGATCGAGCTCGCCTCGCGCGCGCGGCCGTCGCGCCCTTGCCGTCAAGTTTGCTTGACGTTGAGCGCCCGCGCGCGGACGTGCTCAGGCTTGGACGGGCCAACGAAGCGCGAAGCGCGCGCCACCCAACCTCGAGCGACCGGCCACTGCGCTGCCGCCGAGCGTCCGCAAGGCCGCGGCGATCGAAGCCAGGCCGCTGCCGCGTCCATCGCCCTTGCTGCTGGCTCCGTCGGAGAAGAGGCGCGTCGCCAAGTCCGGATCGACGCCGGGACCGTCGTCCTCGACCACCAGGCGCCAGGCCTCGCCCTCGCGCGCCAGGCTCGCCACGATGCGGCCGCCGCGTCCAGCCAGCGCCTCGCGCGCGTTGACCAGCAGGTTCTGCAGCGCGCGCGCCGCCGCGTCGGGCGCGAGGGCGCTGGAGCGGCACTCGCCGGGCGTGGGCAGGTGCATGGCGAACTCGATGCCGGCCAGCGCGCAGGGTGCTCGTTCCGCGCGCGCCACGCTGTCCAACGTGGCGTGCAACCCGGCCGCGCCGTCGACGCAGGACAGCGCGAGGCGCGACGCGCGGCGGCACTCCTCGTCGAGCGAGGCCTCGAAGCGTTCGCGCTCGTCGGCGGGCAAGTCCGCGCCGAAGTGCTTGAGCAGCTCGTGCGTGCTGGCGAGCGCGTGCAGCGAGTTGCGCAGGTCGTGGCGGCGCATGCGCTCGTCGTCGTCCTTGGGCGCGGGCAGCGGCGCCAAGGGCTCGCCGCCGCGTCCGAGCACGACCAGCAGGAAGAGCAGCGCCTGCACCTCGGCGAGCCGCGCTTCGTCCATGTCGCGACGGCGCAGCAGCACGAGCACGCGCGCATCCTCGCCCACGCCCGCCGAGCAGCGCGCCGAGGACTCCATCCACGCCGCTTGCTCGTCATCGTCGGCGAGCAGGATGCGCGCGAGCAGCGCGTCGTCCGCGCGACCGCGCGCCACGCGCACCAGCCATCCGGCCGCGCCGCGCGCGCACAAAGCGACGCCTTCCGCGAGCTGCATCGAGTGCAGGCACTCGACGCACAGGCGCTCGCGCAACTCGGGATCGGGCGTCTCCGCCAAGAGCTCGACCAGCGTGCTCGACGGCGAGGCGTGCAGACGCTCGTCCATGGCGCTACGCTCCGTTCCCATGCAGTTGCCGTGGAAGGACGGGCGCCTCGACGAAGCGCGCGTGGCGTGGCGCGCGACGCGCCACGAGGGCATCGAGTGGTGCCCGGTGCACGAAGCGCCCGGCGCGGGCCCGCGCGAGACCTTGGCCGTGATCCGCATGGCTCCGGGGCGCGGCTACCCGCCTCACGAACACCTCGACTCCGAAGACGTGCTGGTGCTCGCCGGCGGCTACCGGGCCGAGCTGGGCGAGCACCGCGCGGGCCAGTGGCTGCGCTACGAACGAGGCAGTCGCCACTCGCCCGTGGCCTTGGGCGACCCGTCGCGTCCGAGCGGCCCCGACAATCCTGCTTGCCTGCTGTGGGCACACGCGCGCGGCGGAGTCAGGAACCTGGAGGTGGGCGAGTCTTCCCAGGGCGGCTTCCCAGAAGCACACGATTCGGGGCACGGAGGCTGACGAGGCGGGGGAGCTTCCCGCACAATGGGCTTGGCATGCAGCGCGCGACTTCATCCGCAGTCGATCTCTACCTCGACTATAACGGCTCGACTCCCTTGGCGCCCGAGGCCTTGGAAGTCGCATTCCCACATCTGGTCGAGCACTATGGCAACCCCTCGGCTTCGCATCCCTTGGGTGCCGTGCCCAAGGCCGCCATCGAACGCGCCAAGGCCGAATCGGCGGCCGTGCTCGGTTGCGGCGCGGGCGAGCTGGTCCATACCTCGGGCGGTTCGGAGGCCAACAACCACGCGCTGCTGGGCGCCGCCGCCTTGCGACCTCGCGGCCACTTCGTCGTCTCGGCCATCGAGCACAAGAGCGTGCTCTCCACCGTGGCCGAGCTGGAGCGCCGCGGTCACCCGGTGACGCGCGTCCTGCCGCGCGAGGATGGCGCCGTGAGCAGCGCCGACATCGCCTCGGCGCTGCGTTCCGACACGGCGCTCGTGTCCGTCATGGGTGCGAACAACGAGACCGGCGTGGTGCAGCCCTACGAGGAGATCGGCGCGTTGTGTCGCGCGCGCGGCGTCTTGTACCACTGCGACTGGGTTTGCGCGCTCGGCAAGCTCGACCTCGACTTGTCGCGCTCGACGATCGACTTGCTTTCGATCGGCGCGCACAAGTTGTACGGACCGAAGGGGATCGGCCTGGCCTACATCCGCCGCGGCTCGGCGGTGGGGCCCTTGATCCACGGCTGCGGCCAGCAGGATGGCGCGCGCGGAGGCACCGAGAACGCCTTCGGCGCCGTGGCGTTCGCCAAGACCTTGTCCATGCTGGCCGCCGGCGCCTTGCCCGCGCACGCGCGCCTCGCGCAGTTGCGCGACAGCCTTTGGGAAGGGATCCGCCAGCGCTTCCCGGACGCGCGGCGCAATGGCGCGGGCGCGTTCCTGCCGAACACGCTCAACGTGGCCTTCGAGGGCGAACTCGGCATCGAACTCCTGAAGAAGCTCGGTGCGCACGGCGTGTGCGTCGCCGCCGGAGCCGCGGCCAACACCGGCGCGCCTTCGCACGTGTTGACCGCCATGGGCCTCCCGCCGGCGCGCGCGCGCGCTTCCTTGCGCTTCTCGCTCGGCCGCCACAGCGACGAGCGCACGATCGAGGCCACGCTGCAAGCCTTGTCGCTCTGCGTGCGCACGCCGTCGTCCACGGCCTTCGTCCAAGGAGCGGCGCATTGAGCAAGAGGAGCACGAGCACGAGCATGAACACCGCGTCCACCTTGCATCTCGACCAGCTGGTGTCCGCGCTCGAGTCGGAGTTCGCCCGCGATGCGCGCGGCAAGGGAGTCGCGAAGTTGCTGGCGAACTACGCCTCGGCGCACGAGGACTGGCGTGCCTTCGCGCTGGCCGCGCCCGAGGCGTACACGCGCAACCTCGTCGCGCGCGCCGAGAGCTTCGAGCTGATCGTCTTGTGCTGGCAAGAGGGCCAGCAGAGTCCCGTGCACAACCACGCCGGCCAGCAATGTTGGATGGCGATCCTCGAGGGCGAGATCGAGGAGATCCAGTTCGAGGAGCCGCGCGCCGGCCACGCCGGTCCGCTCAAGCGCACTTCCACGCGCACGTGCGCGCGCGGCAAGGTGGCGTACATCGACGACGACATCGCCTTGCATGTCGTGCGCCCGGTGCCGGGCACGGCGGGTTGTTCGTTGCATCTCTACTCGCGCCCCATCGAGACGTGCGGCATCTACGACCCCGATACGGGAGTCGTCAGCCAGCGCACGCTGCGTTATCACTCGGTGCGCGGGGTTCCGAGCGCGTCCTGAAGCGCGGGCGACCTGCGGCGGCCACGGGATCGGGCGCGGCGGCCGGGCTCCGCAAGCTGGCAGTGCTCGCCAAGGCCTTCGGAAGCGACGAACGCGACCCCGCGCCACGCGCGCGGGGTTGACCCCGGCCACCCCCAGCCGCTAGCATCTTCGGCCCGATGTGGCGCCGAAGGGCTACGCGACGGGACATCCACGGGGCGGTGTAGCTCAGGGGTTAGAGCAGTGGCTTCATAAGCCACGTGTCGGGGGTTCAAATCCCTCCACCGCTACCATCCTGCCTTGGCGGCCGGCGTGGTTCGCGTCGCACGTCGTCGGGCACTTCGCGTCGGCACCCGCAGGCGCCTGATGCGCGGGCTGCGCAGCGTCAGGCCAGTTCCGCTTCGCAGGCCCCGCGCAGGATGCGCTCGAGCGCGTCGACCCAGATGGCCGAGCTGTTCAAGCACTCGACCCGGTGCAGCTCCTCGCCACCGGCGGCCTTGAAGTCCTCGACGAGGCGAATGCCGATCTCCTCGATCGTCTCGAGGCAGTCGGCCACGAAGCCTGGAGTCACCACCAAGGCGTACGGGTGTCGCTTGGCGAGCGCCGTCACGTGCTCGTCGGCGTAGGGTTGCAGCCACGGCTCGCGACCGAAGCGCGATTGGAAGCACATGCTCCACTCGCCGTCTCGCCAGCCGCGCCGTCGCGCCAGCGCCTCGGCCGTGCGCTGGCACTGCGACGGATAGGGATCGCCCAAGCGCGCATAGCGTTGCGGGATGCCGTGGAAGCTGACGAAGCGGTGGTCGATGCGGCGCGACTCTTCGACCAAGCGCACGCCCTCGGCCAAGGCCTCGATGTAGCCCTCGTCGTCGGGGAATGGCGGCAGCAAGCACAGCGCCGGAGCATCCCGCCGCGCGAGGGCCGCGCGCGCCGCCTCGGCGTGCACCGAACCATTGGTCGCGTCGGAGTACTGCGGGAACATCGGCAGCACCAGCACGCGCTCGCACGCGCGCAGAGCCGCGACGCCCGACTCGATCGAGGGAGTGCCGTAGCGCAGGGCCAGTTCGACCTGCAGGCGCGAGCCGGCGAAGCGCGCGCGCAAGGCGTCGCGCAGGTCGAGCGAATGCGACATGAGCGGCGAGCCGCGCTCCGTCCACACCTCCTTGTAGGCATGCGCAGACTTGGGCGAGCGCAGCGGCAAGATGACCCCGTGCAGGAGCGGCCACCACAGCAGTCGATTCACATCGACCACGCGTCGGTCGGAAAGGAACTGCCTCAGGTAGCGCCGCACGGCGCTGGTGGTCGGCGCGTCGGGCGTGCCGAGGGTGACGAGCAGCACGCCGAGGCG
>SXXH01000130.1 GCA_005789645.1 Planctomycetia bacterium | reverse complement strand
GCGCGTGGCGAGCCGCGCTTGCTCGAGCGCGCGCGCTCGTTCGCGCACGAGTTCCTCCAAGCGCCGCGCCAACTTGCGCTGGGGCAGGCCGTGCAGCCCGAGTTGGGCCCATTCGCGCTCGGGCACCAACGCCTCGACGGACTGCGCCAAGGGCGCCGGCAGCGTTGACAGCAAGGCGTCGATGCGATCGTCCTCGTGCTCGCGCGCGCCATGCGCGAGTAGCGCCGTCCCCGCGACGCCGCAGGCGAAGCCCACGACTAGCAGCAAGGCCACGAAGCCGTAGTGCAAGCCCGCTGGCGGCAAGCCCAGCTCGTCCGCGGTGAACAAACCGAGCTCCACCGCGCGCAGCGGCGCGAGCGCCTCGAAGGGCAACGAAGCGACGATCGGCACCGGCACGCTCGCCACTTGCCAGCGGCCCTCGGATCCTTGGTGCAGGATCCACAGCTTGAACGCCAGCGCCGCCACCAGGGTCGCGAAGGCCGCGCCGCCGAAGCCCAGCCACGCGCGGGTCGCGTCGCGGCGCGCGAGCAGCACGAGCAGGAGCAGCAGTTCGACGAAGAGCCAGGCGCCGCCCGGCGCCAAGACCAGTGCCACCAGGAAGGCTTGCGCCGCGAACCAACCGACGCGCGCCACGGCGCCGATGGCGTCCTGCGGCAAGCCGAGCGGACTCTTGCCGCTGGCGAGGGTCGCCACCAGGGCGACCACCACGCCCGCCGCCAGCGCCGCGTGCCCGGTCCCCGCGAGGGCGAGATCGGGATCGATCCACACGGCCCCGCACAGGCCGCACAGCCCGGCGAGCAGGCAGCCGAGCCCGATGGCGTCCTTGGCGCTCAACGACCGCACTCCCCGTCGAGGTCGGGCAGCATCCGACGCGCCGCCGCGTCGAGCGCCTGCAAGGCGCCCTCGCGCGCCACCAAGGCTTCGTGCGCCAAGGGCTGGCGCGCCGCGAGCGAAGCCGACAAGCGCGTGCGTCGTTCCGAGCGCGGCGCGAACCACGCCTCGAGCCGCGCCTGCGCCCGAGCGGCCACGGCGCGATCGGCGAAGGCCAGTGGCGCCTGCTCGCTCTCGCGCATCAGGCGCGCCCACGCCAGCACGGCCACGATGCTCGCCTCGGCCAGCATCGGCCGATCCGCGCCGAGCTCGGCGCGCATGCCGATCCACGATTCGTGCAACGTGGCGAGCTTCTCCGCGTCGACCCCGCGCGACGCGCCGAGGCCATCGGGCTCCCACTCCAGGCGGCGCGCGAGCGCGACGAGCAGGCTCAGCGCGCCCAGCGCCTCGGGATCCGTGCCGGTGGTCAACTGCGCCACCGCGAGCGAGACGGATTGGCCGTCCTCGCCATCCAGCCACGTCGACGCGCGCGGGCAATCGTCGGGCAGCTTGCCCCACGCCGCGAGGTAGGCCTCGGCGCGCGGCGGCGGCATCAAGGCCGCCAGCTCGCTCGCGCGCGCCTGCGCGGACGGCGACACCATCTGCAAGGGCTGCGGGAACTCGCGCGCCCCTTCGCCGGCCAGCTCGGGCGCGCTCCAGCGCGGAGCGGGCCACGAGCGCATCCAGACGGCGGCGGCGACCAACAGGGCCGCCAAGGCCAGCAACCAGACAATCCGGCGGGGGGATTTGGCTCGGTCCAACAAGGCCTCAGATCGTAGTTTCCGCTGTTCCCCGTGCGGAGTCCACCAGCAAGAGTGAGCCAGAGGTATCGTGTAAAATATTTCTGGCAAATGACTTACGATACACCCAGCAAAAACCAGCATCGGAAGTTATAATAGTATCATGCGTTCTTATGAAGAACGCGCGGACCGCGCCCGACAAACCATTTCCCCCACAACGGATGCCGCCCATGAAGTTGCCCCAACCCTCGCGCCGTCGCTTCCTGCAAACCACGGCGCTCGCGGGCGCCGCCGCCGCGCTCGCCGGCACCGCCACCGCGCGCTCGCGCCAAGGCTCGAGCGCGCCGGAAGTGGGCGAGCTGCGCATCGGCATCGTGGCCGTCCAGAGCTGCGCCTCGATCGTCGCCGCGCACGAGAAGGGCTTCTTCAAGAAGCATGGCGTGACGACCACGCTGGCCAAGGAGAACGGCTGGGCGGCGGCGCGCGACAAGCTGGTCTCGGGCGAGAACCTCGCCAGCCACCTCAAGTACGGGCAACCCGTGGGCTGCACGGTGGGCGTGTCGGGTTCGCCGAAGACGGCGATGGTCGCGCCCTACACGCTGGCCCGCAACGGCTCGGTGTTCATGGTGGCCAGGAAGTTCGCCGGCAAGCTGACCTTCGACCCCAAGTCCTGGCGCACGGCGCTGGACGAGCGCAAGGCCGCCGGCGAGACGCTGACCATCGCCCTGCCCTTGCCCTACGGCTTCCACGGCAGGATGTACCGCCACTTCCTCGCCAACGGCGGAGTGAACGCGGACAAGGAGCTCAAGTTCATCGCCCTGCCGCCCGCGCAGATGGTGCAGAACATGCGCGTCGGGACGATGGAGGCCTGCTCCCTGGTGGAACCGTGGGGCGCGCGCGGAGTCGGCGACAAGGTCAGCGCCATCGCCATGTACGGGCACGAGATGTGGAAGGACCATCCGGTCAAGAGCTTCGCCTTCATGGAAGGCTGGGCCGAGGCCAACCCGCGCACGGTGCGCGCGCTGCTGCGCGGCCTGCACGAGGGCGCACTGTGGTGCGACGACCCGAAGAACCGTCCCGAGCTGGCGAAGATGCTGTCGACGCCCACCTATCTCAACGTGGCCGAGTCCTACATCCTCCCGCCCCTCGAGGGACGCTTCGACTGGGGCGACGGCCGCGCGAAGACCATGCCCGAGGCGGCGATCAGCTACAGCCGCGCCACCCACCCCGACGAGCGCCAGGCCGCGTGGTTCATGGCGAACTTCCGGCGCTGGGGCATGGTCGAAGGCCCGCAGGACCACGCCGCCGTGGCGCGCAAGGTCTGCAGCGCGCGCTTCCACGAGGAGGCGATGCGCGAACTGGGACTGCCGGCCGAGCCCCAACCGGAGGGCGAGATCCGGCTGTGGGATGGCACGAGCTTCGACGCCGCCAAGGCGGAGGACTACGCCAAGTCCTTCGCCATCCACGGCCTCAAGGGTTGATACAGGAGGCACTCGACGTCCATGGCACGATCGTCGAGACTCCTCTCGATCGCCTACCCCCTGCTCGGCGTCCTGCTCGTCCTGGGCGTCTGGCAGCTGTACTGCTCCAACGCGGAGACCCAGCTGCCGGGCCCGATCCAGACCTGGGAGAAGAGCAAGCCCTACATCCTCGAGCCGCTGACGCGCCGCAGCGAGATGGACCAGGGCATCCTGCTCCTGGCCTGGACCTCGCTGAAGCTGCTGCTGCAAGGCTACGCGCTGGCGCTCCTCGTCGGGGTGCCGCTCGGCTTCGCCATCGGCATGTCGCGGCGCTTCAGCCAGCTGAGCGATCCGCTGGTGCAGATCCTGCGCCCGGTGTCGCCGCTGGCTTGGCTGCCGCTGGGCCTGGTGCTGCTGGAACGTTCGCGCCCGGCGGCGCTCTTCACCATCGCGTTGTGCGCCATGTGGCCGACCGTGCTGAACATCGCCGCCGGCGTGAAGAGCGTGCCGCAGGAGTACCACAACGTGGCCAAGGTGCTGCGCCTGTCGAGGACCACGACGTTCCTGCGGGTGCTGGTGCCGGCCACGATGCCCTACATGTTCACCGGCTTCCGCGTCAGCCTGGGCATCGCGTGGCTGACCATCGTCGCCGCGGAGATGCTGACCGGAGCCGGGGGCCTGGGCGGCTTCCTGTGGCAGGAGTACAACTCGCTGGTCTTCGAGCACATCATCATGTGCATCGTCGCCATCGGCGTGATCGGGCTCGTGCTCGACCGGGCGATGATGTGGGTCGAGTCGCGCGTGCGCGCCGCGCTGGGGTGAGCGGAGAGCGATGAAGCCCGCATTGCAGGCGAGCGGCCTGCGCTGCCTGCAAGGCGGCGTGGAAGTCCTGCGCGGACTCGAGCTCGAGGTCGGCGCGGGCGACGTCGTGGCCGTGCTGGGTCGCTCGGGCGCCGGCAAGAGCACCATGGTCGCGGCGCTCGCCGGGTTGCTGACGCCCTCCGCCGGCGCCGTGCTGGTCGAAGGCACGCCGGTCGCCGGACCGGGATCGGAGCGCGGCGTGGTCTTCCAGCAGCATGGACTGCTGCCGTGGATGTCGGCGAGCGCGAACATCGCGCTCGCCGCGCGTCGCGTCCCCGCGCGCGGGCGAGCCGAGCTCGTGCAGCGCATGCTCGAACTGGTCGGACTGGGCGCGGC
>SXXH01000129.1 GCA_005789645.1 Planctomycetia bacterium | reverse complement strand
CGCGCGAGATGAAGAAGCAGGAAATCGACGACTTCGAGAAGAAGTTCGGCTACAAGCCGACCGCCATCCCGACCGCCGTCGACATGCTCGCGGTCTACGTCCACAAGGACAACCCGATCCAGTCGCTGACGATGGCCCAAGTCGACGCGATCTTCTCCAAGACGCGCAAGGGCAACCACGAGTCGGACATCGCCACTTGGGGCCAACTGGGCCTCGTCGGCGAGTGGGCCGACAAGCCCATCAGCCTCTACGGCCGCAACTCCGCGTCCGGCACCTACGGGTCCTGCAAGGAACACGCGCGGGTCAAGGGCGACTTCAAGGACAGCGTCAAGGAGCAGCCGGGCTCGAGCTCGGTCGTGCAAGGCATCGCCACCGACAAGTACGCCATGGGCTACTCGGGCATCGGCTACATGACCGCCGACGTGCGCGCCGTGCCGTTGATGAAGGACGCCAAGTCGGCCGCCGTCGAAGCGACGCCGGAGAACGCCTACAGCGGCAAGTACCCGCTGGCGCGCTTCCTCTTGGTCTACATCAACTACAAGCCGGGCAGCGAGATCGATCCCTTGCGCCGCGAGTTCCTCAAGTACGTCCTCAGCAAGCAGGGCCAGGAGGATGTGGTCAAGGACGGCTACTACCCGCTGCCTTCCAAGATCGCGTTCGATACGCTGAAGAGGATCGGCGTGGCCGCGGAAGCCGCGGTCGAAGCCGGCGCCGCCAAGTGATCCGGGCGCGCGGCGCCCCCTTCCGTCGCCGTGCGCGGTTCGAGCCCGCCCTTCCGGCGGGCGCCAAGACGGCTGGATGCCGAGCTTCCAGCCGAGCATCCCGCGCGACCGTCCCACCGCCCCTCCCCGACAGCCCGCGATGAACCAAAAGTCCCTCACCGGCCGCGGTCCGCGCCGACGCACGCGCCGCGGCGTGCGCGTGGCGGAGCGCGTGGCCAAGGGGCTGATCACGATCGGCGGGGTGGGGACCATCCTCGCCGTCACGCTGATCTTCGTGTTCCTCGTGTGGGTGGTGGCGCCGCTCTTCATGGGCGGCGAGCCTTCGGCGCGCGATTCGATCGCGCGCGGCGATCGGCGCGAACCTGTGGCGCATGTCGTCGTCGACGAGTACCTCGTGCTCGCCGCGGAGATCGACGCGGCCGGCGTGGCCCGCGCCTGGCGGTTGGACAACGGCGAGCTCGTGTCGGAGTCGCGGCCCTTCGGCGACGCTCGCCCCGCCTGCCATGGCGCGCGCGGCGACACGCTCGCCTTCGGCTTCGCCGATGGCACCGCGCGCCTCTACACGCCCGCCTTCTCCAGCGAGTTCGTGCCCGCCTCCGAGCGCGAGGCCGTGTTGGCGCGCATGGGGCAGGGCGAGCTGGCGACCATCGACGGCGCCCTCGTCCAGCGCACGCGCGACGGTTCGCTGCGGCGCCAGCGCTTCGCCCCCAGCGCGTCCGAACCGCTCGAGTTGAAGTCCGGCGTGGCCATCGAGGCCATCGACGCCTCCATCCACGACGATGGTGGCATCGTGTTCGCGCGCCATGCCGATGGCACGCTCGCGCTGGCGCGCTTGGAGCGCTCGGAGAACCCCTTCACGGGCGAGGTCGAGAGCAGCCTCGAAGTCCATCCGGTGCCCTTCGAGTCGACGCGCGCCGATGCGCCCGCGCGCGTGCTCGTGCTGGGCGAAGGCGACCGCCTCATGGCCGTGTGGGCCGATGGCGACGCGGTGCGGTTCGACGCGCGCGATCCCTCCGAAGCCAAGGCGGCCGAGCGCCTCGATCTGGTCGATGGCGACGGCGAGGTGCGAGCGCTCGACTTCCTGGTCGGGCGCAACACGCTGCTCGTGGGCGAGTCCACCGGCAAGGTCGGCGCCTGGTTCGGCACCAAGCCCGACTCGGGACCGCGTCCGCTCGACGGCGTGGTGTTCGTGCGCGCGCACGAGTTCGACTTCGGCGACTCGCCCGTGGTGGCGCTGGCCGCCTCGGCGCGCAATCGCAGCTTCCTCGCGGGAACCGAGGACGGCACACTGCGCCTCGGCTACGCGACCAGCGGCAAGTTGGTGGCCGAAGTCGCCCTGCGCGACGCAGGCGCGATCGACTCGCTGGCCATCGCGCCCAAGGACGACGCCATCGTCGCTTCGCACCGCGCCGGCTTGTCGAGTTGGAGCGTGGACCTGGGCCATCCCGAGGCGACGCTCGCCGCCTTGTTCGCGCCGGTGTGGTACGAAGGCTACCCGCGCGCCGACCACACCTGGCAGAGCTCGTCCGGATCCGACGACTTCGAGGCCAAGTTCGGCCTCTTGCCGTTGGTGTTCGGCACGCTCAAGGCGACCTTCTACTCGATGCTCTTCGGCGTGCCGTTGGCGCTGCTCGCAGCGATCTACACCAGCGAGTTCCTCTCGCCGCGATTGCGCGCACCGCTCAAGTCGATGACCGAGATGATGGCGAGCCTGCCGAGCGTCGTGCTGGGCTTCATCGCCGCGCTGGTCATCGCGCCGCTCGTCAAGGACATCCTGCCGGCGCTCTTGGCGATGCTCGTGACCGTGCCGTTCATGCTGCTCCTCGGCGCGCACATGTGGCAGATGCAGCGCGCCGACCGCATCGTGCGCTGGTCGGGCCTGCCGCGTTTCGCCGCCACCGCCGCGATGCTGCCGGCGGGCGCGTTGCTGGGGCTCCTGTTCGGCGGGTTGTTCGAGGACCTGCTCTTCGGCGGCGATCTCGTGGCTTGGCTCTCGGGCGGCCCTGGAGGCGCGGTCGGAGGCTTCTTCGTGCTGTTGCTGCCCGTCAGCGTGCTGGTCGTCGGTTGGCTCTTGGCGCGCCATGTCGCTCCATGGCTGCGACGCCGCTCGAAGGGCTGGAGCCGCCAACGCATCGCGGCCGCCGACTTGGGCAAGTTCCTCGCCTGCACGCTGGCTGTGCTGGCGCTCGCGTCCTTCGGTGGTTGGGTGCTCTCCGGCTCCGGCTTCGATGCGCGCGGCGGCGTGCTCGACACCTACGACCAGCGCAACGCGCTGATCGTCGGCTTCGTGATGGGCTTCGCGGTCATCCCGATCATCTACACGCTCGCCGAGGACGCCTTGTCGAGCGTGCCGGCGCACCTGCGCCTGGCGTCGCTGGGCGCGGGGGCGACGCAGTGGCAGACCGCTTCGCGCGTGGTCGTGCCCACCGCCATGAGCGGGTTGTTCTCGGCCCTCATGATCGGACTGGGTCGCGCGGTGGGGGAGACGATGATCGTTCTCATGGCCGCCGGCAACACGCCGCTGATGAGCTGGAACATCTTCGACGGCTTCCGCACGCTGTCGGCGAACATCGCCGTCGAGCTGCCGGAGGCCGTGCGCGACAGCACGCACTACCGCACCTTGTTCCTGGCGGGCCTGTGCTTGTTCGCCATGACCTTCGTGCTGAACACCTTGGCCGAAGTTGTGCGCCAGCGCGTGCGTCGGAGGTCGTACCAGCTGTGAGCGCCGTCGAGACGCAACCCAACTCGCGCGTCGTGGCCAAGCGCCAGCGCAAGGAACGCCAGCCGACTTCGCTCTCGTCTCACGGCGAGCCCTTCGTGTGGTTGGCGGGTGGGGCCATGGCCATCTGCCTCGCCATGATCGTCGGCCTGTTGGCGCTGGTCTTGTGGCAGGGTGGCGGCACCTTCTGGCCCGGTCGCGTGGTCGTGCTCGAGCTGCTCGACGGCACGCGCCTCTCCGGCGAGGTCAACGTCGAAGAGGACTACGCGCCCGCCGAGCAGGCCTTCGCCAAGATCCCCGCCGAGTCCCGCGAGGCCGCTCGGCGGTCGGTGGCCGAGGCGGGCGGCGAGACGCGTCGGCGCATGGTGCGCGTCGGCAACTACGAGCACACCGGCCAGCACTACCAGTGGGTCTCCGACTTCGAGGTCGTGCGCGAGTCCGGACCCGCGTGGATGCTCGTCGTCGAGCGCCTGGCGCGCGGCACGGCGGCGGGCCGCTTCTACGGCGAGCCGCGCGCCTTCGAGCTCGACGGCGTGCCGCAGGCCGAAGGTCCCGAGGCCAGTTGGCGCGCCTTCGAGGCCGAGCACGCGCGAGCGCGGTCGGAGCACGCGCGCCTCGAGCACCTGCAGTCCGAGGAACTCGGCGCCATCAACTCCCAGCTCGAGGCGCTGCGCTTGGCCGTGCGTTCGGTCGAGATGCGCCAGGGCGCTGGAAGCCCCGCGCACCTCGCCGCCAAGGAGGAGGCCGCCGACGAGGACCGTGCTCTGCGCCGTCGCTTCGCCGAAGTCGAGCGCGAGGCCTCCGCGTTGTCGCGCGAGCTCGCGCGTCGCGTCCTGGTGCTGGAGACGGCCGACGGCAAGCTCACGCGCACCCAGCTCTCGGACATCGTGCTGGCCTACCCGGCGAACCAGCTGGGCTTCGTCGACAAGTTGGTCGTGTACGCCGAGCGCTGGAGCGAGTTCCTGTTCGATCAGCCGCGCGAAGCCAACAGCGAAGGTGGCGTGTGGCCCGCCATCTTCGGCACGGTCGTCATGACCTTGCTGATGTCCTTGGCCGTCGTGCCGTTTGGAGTGCTGGCCGCGCTCTACCTGCGCGAGTACGCCAAGCCCGGCCCGCTCGTCAGCACCGTGAGGATCGCCGTCAACAATTTGGCCGGCGTGCCGAGCATCGTCTTCGGCGTCTTCGGCCTCGGCTTCTTCTGCTACATCTGCGGCGCGTCCATCGACCAGCTCTTGTACGAGGAGCGCCTGCCCAACCCGACCTTCGGCAAAGGTGGCGTGCTGTGGGCGTCGTTCACGCTGGCGCTGCTGACCTTGCCGGTCGTCATCGTCGCCACGGAAGAAGCGCTCGCCGCCGTGCCCGGCTCGATGCGCGAGGGCAGCTACGCCTGCGGCGCGACCAAGTGGCAGACCATCCAGCGCATCGTCCTGCCGCGCGCGATGCCGGGCATCATGACCGGCATGATCCTGGCCATCGCGCGCGGCGCCGGCGAAGTGGCGCCCTTGATGCTGGTCGGCGCGGTCAAGGTCGCGCCCGAGATGTCGATCGACGGGACCTTCCCGTACCTCCACCCAGAGCGCAGCTTCATGCATCTGGGGTTCCACATCTACGATCTCGGCTTCCAGAGCCCCAACAGCGAGGCGGCCAAGCCGATGGTCTACACCACCACGCTGCTCCTGATCCTCCTGATCGTGCTGCTCAACGTGGCCGCGATCTGGGTGCGCAACCGCCTGCGGCGCCGCTACACGGCGAGCGTCGTCTGACCCTCGCCGCGAGGATCGCCGTCATGCAAGAAACCAGCGCGTCGCCCAAGCCCCAAGCGATTCGACCGATGAGCGCCGACACCAAGCCTGCCAATCCCGGGTCGCCGACCGCCCCTTCCTCCAACAAGCAGGGCGGGTTGTTCGAGCAGATCTCGCGCGGCGAACCCTATCGCACCGAGATGCACGAGACCGTGCACAAGGACGAGGCGGTGCTGCGCATCGCCGACTTCCGCCTGTGGTACGGCCAGAAGCAGGCGCTGCACGCGATCTCCATGCCGGTGCCGCGCGGCAAGGTCACGGCCTTGATCGGGCCCTCCGGCT
>SXXH01000128.1 GCA_005789645.1 Planctomycetia bacterium | reverse complement strand
CGGCCAGCGCGGCGGCCGCGACAGCCGCCACCGTTGGATCGCCTAGCGCCTCGACCCGCGCGGGGATGGCCGCACGGGCCCGCGGTCCGCGGCGTTCGAGGCACTGGGCGGCATGCAGGCGGATGTAGCGATCTTCGTCGCGCAAGCTGCGCGCGAGGAGCGGCACGACGGAATCATCGAGGCGCGCCAGCACGAAGCGCGCATCGTCGACCTGGCGCAGGTCGAACTGCCCCAATCGGCTCACCAAGGTCCACGCGAGGCAAGCATCGACGCCGTCCGACGCCGCATCCGGCACGAGGCCGTTGGCATGTCGACGCAAGAGCTCGCCACCGAAGCCGACGCCACGCGCGAGGGCCCATTCGTCGGCCTTGGCGCGGGCGGTGTCGGCGAGCCATGCATCGTCCCGGCGGCCCGCGACTACGAGCAGCCCTTCGAGGCCCGCGAGGTTCCCTTGCTGCGCCAAGGCGTCGGCGATCCACAACACGCTCTCGCCATCGACCTCGTACTTGAGTCGCAGCAAGAGGCGCCCGAGCAACCGCGGATCCTCGAGGCGCCCGAGTTCGAAGGCGCACCGCGCGCGCACCCAAGGCACGGGGTGCGACTCGAGCGCGCGGCACAAGGCGTCCTTGGCGAACGGCCCCCCCATCGCACCCAGCACGGCGATGGCGGCCGCGGCGCGTTCGGGGGAGTCCTTGGCCGCCTGGACGACGGCCGCCAAGGGCGGAACGAGGCCATCGCCCAGCGCGGCGAGATCGGCGAGCGCCAACTCGCGCGTGCGCAAATCGTTGCCGGAGTAGGCCGACAGCGCGGCTTCCAGATACTCCTCCGCGTCCGCCGGCGCGGCAGGCGGCGCGGGCGGCTCCATGGCGCCGACCAGCGGCAAGGCGAGTGGCGGACACTGCGCCAAGGCGCGCGCGACCACCGGCTCGTGGATCGAGGCGACGAGCGCGTTCGACGAAACGGCGGAGTCCTCGCCAGCGCAAGCGATCAGCAACCCGAGCAGGACCAGGCGTCCGGCGGCGTCGCGGCGCCTCGTCACGGCTGCACCACGGCGCGGTGCACGAACTCCGCTTCGAGCTCGGGATCCGGGCGCAACGGGTCCTTCCAATACGGCGTGCGCTTGTAGGTCAACGCCACCTCGACCGGACCACGGCTGTCCAGGTCGTCGACGAGGACTTCCTTGGTCGCGTCGCTTGGCAGCAGAGTGTCGACGAGATCAACCTCGTGGCGGTAGGGACTGCGGAAGCGCCACAAGTGGCGCCAGGGACGCGCGGGCTCGCCCGCGGCCGCGAGCGGACGCCACCACAAGTCCGCAGCGCGCGAACGCTCGTCGGTCGGGAAGTGGTGACCCGCGCCGGTGTTCGTCAAGGCCACGCGCAGACCCCCGGCGACGCGCTCGGCGAAGAGCGTCGTGGCTTGGCGCACCATCTCGAGCGAGTGCCCGCCGTGCATGGCGTGGTCGCGGCCGGAACCATCGGCGCGCATGGGCATGTGGCACTCCACGCAACCGATGCCTTCCTGGGCGTACTTGGTCTCGCGCCATTGCGAGACGGTCTTGTGCTGGTCGTGGCAGCCCGCGCAATGATCCACGCTGCGCAACGAAGCCATCGCCACGGGACGGCAAGGCGCGGAAGGCGCGTCCGTCGTGCCGGCCACGCCGCCATCAGGCAACGCATGGCAAGCAATGCAGTCGACCCCCTCGGCGCGCCGCGCGGTGCGCGGAAGGACACGCGCGCCGATGCCGGTCGAGTAGATCTCCTGCGGCGCGTGGCAGTCGATGCAATCGGTGTTGGCGAAGTCGTTCGACAAGGCGCGCACGTCGGGATTGAGCCAGGAGTGCGCGTGCTGCGAGCCGGCCCATTCCTCGAAGACCGCGGGATGGCACTCCTTGCACTGCTGCGACGAGGTGAAGCTGCGCGTCGGCGCGGCCTCGGTCGGCTTGTGGAAGACGAGCGCGACGGCGCCGAGCCCCGACAGGACCAGCGCGGCTCCAAAGATCTGCTTGGCGTTCAGCATGGCGTTTCAGGCGGCGACCACCGCGCCGTGCTCCAAGCGCACGAGCGCGGTGCCGTGGGCTCCCACCTCGGCGGGATCGTGGGTGACATGCACGAGCGTCAGCTCGCGTTCGCGGCGCAAGGCCTCGAGGCGCGCCACGAGTTCGGCGCGCAGCGGAGCGTCGAGCGGTCCGAGCGGCTCGTCGAGCAAGAGCACGGCGGGCTCGCCCGCCAAGGCGCGCGCCAGCGCCAAGCGCTGCGCCTCGCCGCCCGACAACTCGCCGGGCTTGCGCGCCGCGAGCGGTCCGAGTTCGACCAGCTCGAGCCAACGCAGCGCGGTCGCGGCGCGCTGCTTGCGCGGCACGCCGCGGCAGGCAAGCACGAACTCGATCGTCGCCTGCGCGCGCAAGTGCGGCCACAGTCCCGCGCCGCCGCCTTGGAACACCAACCCGATGCCGCGCCTCTCGGGCGGCAGCACGAGACGCGCGCCATCGCTGGCGAGGCGTCCGCACACCTCGATCCTGCCAGCGACGAGCGGTTGCAATCCTGCCAAGGCGCGCAACAAGGTGGTCTTGCCGCTGCCCGAAGGTCCGACCACGACGCACCACGCGCCGCGCTCGACGCGCAACGAAGCTTGGTCGAGCACGCGGCGTCCTCCGTGTTCGACGACCAGCCCGACGGCCTCGATGGCATGTGTCATGGCAGAGCCCCCATGTTCCGCCTCGAGTGCAGGCTCCACACGGCGCCCGGCAGCAAGACGAAGAAGCAAATCCACAAGGCGAGCGCCGCCACCATCTCGTCCCGCCCGAAGTGCACCGCGTTGTAAAGCCGGAAGAGCGCCGTGCCGTTGGCGGCCGGAACGAGGATCGCCGCATCCAGTTCACGCAGGGCGAAGACGAACACCACCATCGCGCCGCCGGCGAGCGGCGAGGCCAGCAGCGGAGCGACGATCCCGCACAGAGTGCGCGCCGGCCCGGCCCCGGCGAGGCGCGCCGAGTCCTCGATGCGCTGGTCGGTGGCGGCGGTCGCGGCCGCCACGCCGAGCACGAAGAGCGGCGCGTAGCGACCGGCCTGCAGCAACACCGCCATCCAAGCCGAGTCGTACAGCGCGGCGGTCTCGGGCCGGTTCCACAAGGCCAGATTGCCGACGCCGAAGAGGATCGGCGGCACGCACAGCGGCAGCACGACGAGCGCCGTGCCGAAGACGAGCCAGCGCCGACTGCGCGCCAACGCGTGCCCGAGGACCAGCGCCACCGGCACGCACAGGCAGGCGGCGCCCACGGCGTGCAGCAGGCTCGCCTGCAGGTTCGGGCGGCCGTTCGCGAGCGCCGCGACGAGGCTCCGGCCCAGCGTCGCCGGTTCGAAGCCGCGCGCGCCGCCACCCGCCTCGAAGGCCAAGCGCAGGAGCGGCGCGAGCGCAGTCGCTCCCACCACGGCCCACGCGAGGATGGAGAGCGGCCAGCGCCACGCACCCAGCTCCACGCGCGACGGCGGACGGAAATCGCCCTCGTAGGAGAAGAGCGGCGAGCGGCGCACGACCAGCAAGGCGGGCACGACCACCAGCAAGGTCAAGGCCACGAGGGGCCACGCCGACGCGACCGCCTTGCTCGTGTCGTTGCCGCTGCGCCATGAAGCGAAGATGTCGTCTGCGTAGACCGGGTACTTGGGCCCGAGCGAGCTGACGTAGTCGACCACGGCGAAGTCGTTGACCGCGAAGGCGAAGGCGAAGCCCGCGCTCGCCAACGCGACGGGCCGCACCAGCTCCCACTCGACGCGCGCCATGGCGGCGAGTCCGCCCGCCAAGCGCGCCGCATCCGAGCGTCGTCCGTCGATGCGTTCGGCGGCGCGCGCCACGTACAAGGCGACCAGCGGATATGTCCCCACCCCCATGATCGCGGCCGTGGCGAGCCCACCGCGCCACGAGGTCCAGCCCATGCAGGCCATCGCCAGCACCAAGGGCGGCAGCAACAGCGGCACGAGCACCAGTGCACGCAGAGCCTGCGCTCCAACGAGCTGCGCGCGCGCGAGCAGCCACCCCATCGGCGCACCGACCAGGAGCGCGATGGCCGCGGCACCGAGGCCCAGTTGCGCGGTGCGCCACAAGAGTCCGGCGCCGCGCGCCAGATCGAGCGCGGCGAGGTCGGCGACATCGACGCGCGAGGCCATGGCCGCGATCGGACCCAATGCCACGAACGCGAAGGCCAGCGCGGCGAAGGCGACCAAACCGCGACTCACTTGAGGAACAGCTCCTGGAATTCCGCCGCGCGCGCGCGGATCGAAAGGCCCACCGTGCGCAAGTCGTAGCGCATGGGTTGGAACTCGCCCGGCGCCTTGACGTGCGCGGGGCGCGCGACGCTGGGCCGCACGGGGATCTGCGCCGAGCGCGAGGCGGCGAGGCGCGCCTCGACCTCCTCCGAAAGCGCCCAGTCGATGAAGCGACGCGCGGCTTCCGTGCGTGGAGCGCCCGCAGGGATGCAAATCGTGTTGGGGATGAGCATGGTGCCGATGCCGCCCTGGTCGGGGTACACCGCTTGCACCGGCGCGCCCTTCTCCAGCGCCACGTGGAAGTCGTCGGTGTCGGTCCAGCCGAAGGCGCACTGCCCTTCGCTGACGAGGCGCATGACATGCGCGTTGCCGTTGGCGAGGTTGAGTCGGCCCTCGCGCGAGAGCCGGTCGACCGACTCGAGGAAGCGGCGCGCCTCGCCCGGCGGCAAGACTTCGTGGAGCGCCGCCATGTGCGTCAGCGTCGTGCCCGCCAAGGGCCGCGCCATGGCCACCTTGCCGGCGTGGCGCGGATCGAGCAGGTCGTCCCAGCTGTCGATCTGCCCCGGATCGACGAGGTTGGTGTTGACGATGAAGACGCGCCCGCGCGCCGCGAAGCCGTGCCAGCGATGGTCGGGATCCTTCATCTCGGCCGGCAGGCTGGCCGCCGAGGGCGATTCGTAGGCCTCGAGCAGCCCGTCCTCGGCGAGCGCCACGACCATGGCGAACTCGTTGCTCCAGAAGACGTCGCAGCGTGGCCGCGCGACCTCCTCGCGCACGCGCAGCGCAAGCCCCACGTTCTTGTTGGCTTCGACGTCGTACTCGACGCGGATGTCGAGCCCGCTGCGCTCCTGGTACTCGCGGATCAACGGCTCGGCGAACTCCTGGTCCAAGGAGCAGTAGACGACGAGATCCGGATCCGAGCCGCAGGAGGCGAGAGCGAGTCCGAGGGTGGCGCAGAGCGCCGCGAGGCGATGATGCAGGGAGCGCATGGGGGCTTTTCCGGCTCGGGCCGGCGCTAGTAGACCAGAACGAGGGCGTTACACATCCCGATCCAGCTCCATGGCGACGCCGCCGCCGGTCCGGAGCGTGACCTGCGCCCGGTCGGCGGCTATGAAGGGCTATGATCCATCATCCGATCATGAAGTCGACCGTCCTCGCCGCCTTGCTCCTGGCCGTCCTTGGCGCCTGCGCGCAGACCGAGACCCGCAAGGAAGTGGGTCCGCCGCTCGAGCCGCCCAAGGTCACGGACTCCAAGCCGCACGACTACCCCGGCCTGCACCAGGTCGTGGCGTACACGGCCGACATCTGGAGCGGAGCCCTGCCCGAGGGTGAAGAAGGCTTCGCCTCGCTGGCGCGCCTCGGGATCAAGACCATCATCTCCGTCGACGGTGGCGCCACCGACGTGGCGACGGCCGAGGCGCACGGACTGCGCTACGTGCACCTGCCCCACGGCTACGACGGGATCGACATGCTGCGCCGCCTCGAGATCGCGCGCGCAGTGCACGATCTGCAGAAGCCTGTCTACATCCACTGCCACCATGGCAAGCACAGGAGCGCCGCCGCGGTGGCCTCGACTTGCGTGGCGCTGGGCTACTTGAAGCACGACGAGGCCGAGGCGCGCATGCATGTCTCGGGCATCGCCGCGCAGTACACGGGCTTGTTCCAAGCCGTGCGCGACAGCCAGCCGGTCGACGAGGCGACCTTGAAGACCGCCGACGACTCGTTCCCCGCGCACGCCAAGGTGTCGGACATGGTCGAGGCGATGGTCGAGATCGACTTCGCCTTCGAGAACGTCCAGCACATCGAAAAGGCAGGTTGGACCACGCCCAAGGACCACCCCGACTTGGTGCCGGCGGCCGAGCTTGGCCGCATGGCCGACCACTTCAAGAACGGCGGAGAGACGCTGCCTGCGGACGAGCAGCGCGAACTGGCCGAATGGATGAAGAGGAGCTACCAGCAAGTGGCCGACCTCGAGAACGCCTTCCTCGCCGGCACGCAGACGCGGGAAGAGATGTCGGTGCGCTTCAAGGCCATCGCGCAGAACTGCAAGGACTGCCACGCCAAGCACCGCAACTGAGGACCGGGCGTTCGATGACCATCCGCCGCCCTGCCGTGGTTCGCCCGGCGGGGCGGCGGCATGTTCGATGCTCCCTTGCCCTTCAGTCGAGCAGTTCTCGTGCGCAGTCGTCGATGCCGCGCGCGCGACGCTGGGCGCCCCGACGCAACCGTCCAGCGCGCTTGTCGGCGGCGAGGCGCGCGAGCATGCGCGCCAGGGTGCGCACATCGCCGGACGCGACGACGAGCGAGACATCGTCCCCCACGCGACTCGGCAGGTCGCCTTGGTCGGACACGACCAGCTCCAGCCCCGCGGCGCCGCACTCCGCGGCCGCCAAGCCGTAGGACTCGGCGAGGCGCGAAGGAAACACGGCGACATCGCACGAGGCCGCGAGACGCGCCAGTTCCGTCGGCGAGTAGGCGCCGTGCCGCTCGATCCGCGCGCGGCTGGATCCGCGCGCCAAGCGTTCGGTCCAACGCGCATCGACGCTGCACCCGGCGAGCACGAGCGTGGCGTCCGCGCCGAGGCCCGCTTCGAGGTCCGCGTCGAGGGCGTCGAGCAGATCGCAACTGCCCTTCCACCATCCATGGTTGCCCGCGTGCAGGATGCGCAGGCCAGCTTGGGAAGCCGAGCTGGCCGAGGCCGCCGGAGCCTTCGCCGCGGCGCGCCCTGCATCGAGGAAGCAAGACTCCACGCCCGGTTCGACCACGCGCAATCGCAGGTCGCCATGCACCGCCATCAGGGCGCGCGCATGCGCCCGCGAAGGCGCGAGCAGCTCGTGCGCGCGAGAGAGAGCCAGCGCGGCCGCGGCGCGGCGACTCGCCAACGCCCCGCGCAGGCGCGCGAGCGACGACTCGTCGCGCCGTTCGATCCATGGCTCGATGCAGCGCGCGCAAGTCCCCTCACCCGCGACGCGGGCCGTCGCATCGCTCGGGCACGACGATCCGGACGGAGGTTCGTGGCGAAAGGCGCGCGCGCAGGAAGCACCATGGTCGTGCAGCCACAGGCGGGTGCGCATGGCCTCGGCCAGACGCGGCACGAGGTCGATCGAGGGCGCGTCGAAGCGCAGCACATGCACCTCGTCGCAGCCGCGCAGCACGTCGAGCACGGCGTGCGCGAGGCGCGGCTTCGCGAGCATCCAAGGATCGACCTCGTCGGGCTCGACCGCGAGGGAGAGCCAGCGCACGCCGTGTTCGAGCAGATCGGCGCCCAAGCCCACGCGCACATGGACCACCTCGCGACCGGCGCGCGCGAAGGCCATGGCGAGGCTCCGGCCGAAGCGCTCGCTGCCGCCCACGACGCCATCCTGCTCGGTCGGCGCGATGATCGCGATGCGTCGCGGCGTCACGCGCGCTCCGGCAGGATGCGCGCGAACGCTTCGGCGGAAAGCGCCCGGCCACCGAAGGCGCGCGCGCGTCGTTCCATGCGCGCGCGACACGAGGCCTCGAGCGCCCCATCCTCCAATTGGCTGGCGTGGCAGGCGAGCGCCCGCGCCTTGTGTTCGTGCACGGCGCTGGTGTCGAGCACGAAGTCGGGCTGGAGGTCGGTCCACACCTCGCAACCCAACAGCGTGCAGTCGGCGCGCGAGCGTTCCACATGCCGCGCCACCGCCTCGCGGGCCACGCGCGCCACGGCGCGGTGGTCGGGATGGTCGTCCCCCTCCCATGGCGCGTAGACGAGGTCGGGGCCGTATTCGGCCAGCGACGCGGCGAGGCGTCGCACGGCATGCTCGTGGTCGTGGTCGGATGGCGCGTGGCCTTCGGGCAACCTCCAGAACTCGAGGCGCGGCTCGAGCAGCTCGCGCGCGGCGGCGCGGCACTCGGCCTCGCGCCGTTCGGCGCCGCTGGCGCCCAGCGCTCCGTCGAACACCACCAGCACGAGCACCTCGTCGCCTTGCAGGCGATGGAGCGCGATGGCGCCGCCGCAGGCGAGCACTTCGTCGTCGGGATGCGGCGCCACGACCAGCACGCGCGCGGCCGGCGGGAAGTCCCACAAGGTCGCGCGCGCACTCATGCGGCTTCCTCGCGGTCGACTGGGTGCCGCGACGGTTCGATCGACGCGGTCGTCTTGCGCAAGGTCCAAGCCGCGACCAACCGCAGGTCGACCGTCGCGAGGCAACGCAACCAGTAGCGGCCTTCCGGCAACCAGGGCCAGGCGTCCCCGAAGCCGGGCGCCTCGAGTGGCGCGAGCACGCGACCGGCGCACAGGCCGAAGCCCGGCGAGACGGCCACCTCGAACAGCAACTCCTCGCCCGCGGCGCGGCGCGCGTCTGCGAGCATCTCCGCCTCGGGAGGCTCCGCGCGCGGGCCGAGTTCGCGACAGTCGTCGACCACGCACGGGATCGCGTGCTCCTCGAGCAGCGCCACGAGACGCGCGGCGAGCAGTCCGCGCAAGCCGTGGTGTTCGCGCAGGTACAACTCGCGCGACAAGCGCATGCGCCGCAGCGGCTCGCCGGCGTAGCGCTCCCCGTGGCCGGCGGACCGCGACCAGCGGTGGACCACCAGCGCGCGCGGCTCGACGACGAGCGGCACGCCGTGCGCGCGCGCGCGTCGGCACAAGTCCGCGTCCTCGTAGTAGAGCGGGTAGCGTTCGTCGAGCAGCAAGCCGAGTTCGAGCAGCGTGGGGCGCGGCACCAGCAAGCAGGCGCCGGAGACCATGTCGGCGGCGTGCGCGGAGCGAGCCGTCCACGCCGCCAACCTGCGTCTCGCGGAGTCGTGGGCGACCGCGCGAGCGACGGAGACATCGACTCCCGCCAACGCTTGGCGCAGTTCGCTCCACGCCGTGGGCAAGGTGATCGGCGGCAGGAGCAACGCTCCGCGCTCGTCGATGCTCGTGCGCGGAGCCACGATGGCGCGCGGCGCCGCGCGCGAAGTCTCGAGCAAACGCCCCAACGAACCAGGCGTGAAGACCAGGTCGGGATTCAACGCCAGCAACGCCTCGGCTCCCGCGGCGCGCGAGAGGGCCAGCTGCATCCCGCCCGCGTAGCCGAGGTTGGCGGTGGGCACGACCTCGGCTCCGAGCGCGCGCAAGCCGACGAAGGCCTGGCGCTGGTCCTGGGTGGAGCCGCAGTCGACCACCACGGTCCTGGGGGCGGCGAGGCCAGCCGCGCGCGCCTCGCCGTGCAACGAGCGCACGCATGCCAGTGCATGCTCGCCCGAGTCGTGGTTGACGACCAGCGCCGCGAGCTTCACGCCTCGAGCGCGGAGCGCGTCGTCGCGGGCCCGTGCGTCGCATCCAGATCGCGCGCTCCGGGCAGCGGGGCGCGCAGGACGGGTTCGACATGGGACCATTGGTGCTCCAGCATCACGCGTCCCACCTCACCGCCACGCGAGTAGACAGTCAAGGGTCGCTCGTGCACGGTCTCGTCGTGGCGCTGCAGGCCGTGGCGGTCGAACAGCCACGCGGCGACGCGCAGCGAACCGGAAAGCAGCGCCAAGGACGGCAAGCGCAGTTCGAAGGTCCCGGCGCGGCCGCGCTCGGGTTCCCGCCCCGACAAGTGCGTGCCGCAAGCGGCGACGATCTCCATGGACGTGTCCAGCAAGCCCACGCCGCAGTGCACCTCGGCGGTGGTCGGACTGGACCAGGCGATCCGCACGCGGAGCTCGGAACCACTCGCCACCTCGTGGCCGGGCAGGAGCTCGACCGATTCGATCCGCGGTCCCTCCGGCGCGGGAGCGGTGCGTTCCGGCGCGAGGCCGCGCGTGCGCGTCTCGGCGGCGTAGCGCGCGGTCGCCTCGGCGCACGCGCCATCGTGGCGGACGCGACCGCCGTCGAGCCACAAGCCTCGATCGCACAGTTGCCGCAAGTCGTAGAGGCTGTGGCTGCACAAGACGATCGAAGCGCCGTCCTTCTGCAACGCGCGCAGGCGTTCGACGCAGCGGCCCTGGAAGCCGGCATCACCCACCGCGAAGACCTCGTCGAGCAGCAAGACGCGCGCATCGTGGGCCAGCGCGCAGGCAAAGGCGAGGCGCAGCTGCATGCCGCTCGACCAGGCGTAGAGCGGTTCGTCGGCGCTCTCGACGAGCTCGGCGAACTCCAGGGCGCCTTGCGCGTGGTGCCGCGCCGCGCGACCGCGCAAGCCGTCGAGCGCCGCGAGCTGCAGCGCGTTCTCGCGCCCCGAAAGATCAGGATGGAAGCCTGCACCCAGCTCCACCACCGAGCGCAGCGGGCCGGCCGCGCGCCAACGTCCGCTCGTCTGGGGCGTCGCTCCGGCGAGGATGCGCAGCAAGGTCGACTTGCCCGCGCCGGTGGCGCCGCACAAGCCCAACGAAGCTCCGGCAGGCAGGACGAAGGACACCTCCGACAGCGCCGCGCGCCAGGCGCCATCGGCGCGGCGATGCAGCTTCGTCAGTCCTTGGACTTCGATGGCGTGGCGCACGGATCAAACCTCGTCGCACAGGTGCGGCCTGCGCCAAGCGAGGACGAGGAGCGCGGCGCCCGCGATGCACGCTGTCCATGCGCAGGCGCATGCCAACGCTCCAGCCTCGAAGTGCGCGAGGCCCAAGCTGGAACGCGCGAGGCCCAAGTAGGCGGCCAGCGGATTGACCGCCATGGCCTCGCGCAGCCAAGCACCTGCTCCGATCCAGGCGGGATCCCACCACACGGGTGTGGCCAAGGTGGCGAGCGGCAAGCCCCAAGCCAGCGCCTCGGCCGCGGCTCGGCGGCGAGCGTGCAGGATGGCGAGCAGGAGCGCGAGCGCGGACACGAAGAGCGCGAAGCCGGCGACGACGAGGACGAGCCACAGTGCTCGCGGCCCGAGCACTCCATCGAAAGCCGACCAACCGGCCAACAACGCCAGGCCGAGGCCAGCCGAGGCGGCTTGCGCCAGCACCGGCCGCAGGATCAGCGCCTCCAGCGGAAAGGCGCGCCGCGACACGAGGGCGCGCTCGTCGACGAGCGCGGTCGCGCCGCGCGCCAGTCCATGCTGGAGGATCGAGAAGAGCAGCGCGCCGGCGGCGAGGCGCTGCGCGGCCAACGCCGGTCGCGACACGAGGTCGCCGGCTCCGAAGACCAGCGCCAACACGGCGGCGTGCGCGAACACGAGCAGCACGGGCGCGCACAGCAGCCAAGGCGAAGCGCGCAAGCGCCACTCGCGCCACGCGAGGCGCGCGGCCAGCGGCAGCGCGGCGAGCAAGCGCGCGGGCAGCCTGCGGCACTCGTCCAGCACGCGCAGCGTCCAGCGCGGAGGAGCTTCGATCCAGGGGGCTTCGCCCAGACCATCGGCGCCGTGGGCCGCCACTTCGCCGCATGCGCCCACGCTGCATGCTCTCCCGCCACATGACGTGCCGCCGCGTGCCGAGGCGCGCGTGGAATGGAGGCTGGAGTCGAACGCGTGGCGCTCGGCTCCGGCATGGGCGGGGCCTGTCTGCATGGGGACGCAGTCGTCTGCATCCCGTCCATCGACCGCGCGCGCGCCGCGACTGCAAGCAAAGCCGATCCACGGCGAAGGCCGCGGCCGAGGGCGCGGAAGTCCCTTCCTGGGTGCGGAGCGGCCCGGAAATCCGTTCCGGCCGGCCCGATTCAGCCGCCGGGCGTGCGCTGCTGGCGCGGCTCGACCTTGAACTCGCCGCCGAGCAAGGCCCGGACCGTGTTGAACAAGAGTCTGGCGCGATCCGCGTCGTCGGCCTCGTCCTCCCACTCGGCGTAGGAGATGTCAAGCGGCTTGGACAAGTTCTCGTTGCGCTGGCGATGGACGCGCACGCGCCCGTTCCAGCGCCCCGCTTGCGCCTCGTCGCGCGTCCATTCGATGTGCGCCTGCTCGCGATAGCCGTCGCCCTTGAAGGGCGCCAGCGACACGCGCCAGCCCGAGACTGCCTTGAGCGTCGAGGGGTTGACGCCCGAGCCGACCGGGAAGTCGTTGCGCTCGAGCGCCAGCACCGTGACTTGCCACAAGACGCGCTCGGTGGGCGCGCTCACCGAACCTTCGTGCCAGCCCTCGTCGGGCGTGCTGGAGCAACCAGCGGCGAGGACGACGCACAGGCACGACCACGCGGCGGCGCCCCGGAGCCTTCTGGCCAAGTCGCGGATCACGACTCCTCCTCGGCCTTCTCGGCCTCGGTCATCTCGCGGTCCTTGAGCACGATGCGCACCGGGATCTCCTTGAAGGGGAACTCCTCGCGCAAGCGGTTCTCGAGGTAGCGGATGTAGTCCTTGTTGAAGTTCTTCTTGTCGTTGACGAACAACACGAAGGTGGGCGGTCGCGTGTCGGCCTGCGTGGCGTAGCGCACGCGCGCCGCGTGGCCGCCGGAGCTGGGCGGCCGGGCGGACAAGGCGCGCTGGAGCACGCGGTTCAGCTCACCCGTGGAGATGCGCAGTCGCGCCTGCTCGAACAACTCGAGCGCGAGCCTCATCGTCCCGTCGACGCCCTTGCCGGTCTTGGCCGACAAGAAGCTGACGGGCGCGTAGTCGAGGCTCGGGAGCTGGTCGTCGATGTATTCGCGGAAGTCCTCGGGCGTCAGTTCCGTCACCAAATCCCACTTGTTGGCGCCGAGGATGGTCGGCTTGTGGTGGTCGATGGCGTAGCGCGCCAGGTCCTTGTCGATCGAAGACAACTTCCTCGTCACATCGAACAGGAGCACGACCACGTCGGCGCGGCGGACCGAGCGGTGCGAGCGCGAATCGGCGTAGAACTCGATCGCGTCCTGCATGCTCTTCTTCCGACGCACGCCGGCGGTGTCGATGGCGACGAAGCTCTGGCCGTCGCGTTCGAACACCACGTCGACCGAGTCGCGCGTCGTGCCCGGAACCTCGGACACGATCATGCGATCTTCCTGCGCGAGCGCGTTGATGAAGCTCGACTTGCCGGCATTGCGCTGGCCGACGACGGCGAGGCGCATCATCGTCTTGACCGGCGGGACCTCGTCGCTCGCTTCGTCGCCCTCCTCGTCGAAGTGCGCCAGGATCTCGTCGTAGAGCTCCTCGACGCCCTCGCCGTTCTGGGCGCTGATCGCGATCGGCTCGCGCGCGGCGCCGAGCTTGTGGAACTCCCCCACCGCCCAGGCGGCGTCGCGACCCTCGGTCTTGTTGGCCACCAGCACCACGGGCTTCTTGATGCCGCGCATGCGGCGCGCGACAAGCTCGTCGAGGGGCGTCACGCCCTCCTTCGAATCGACCAGCCACAAGATCAGGTCGGCGGTCGCCAGCGCGTACTCGATCTGCCGCTCGACGAGCGGCCCCAAGTCGTCGCGGTCCACGACGCCGATGCCACCCGTGTCGACGACTTCGATCCAGCGGCGCCGACGGCGACCGCGCAGGCGGGCCGGCACGGCGACGCGGTCGCGCGTCACGCCGGCCGTGGGCTCGACGATGGAGACGAGGCTTCCGCACATGCGGTTGGTGAGCGTCGACGTGCCCACGTTGGGGCGGCCGACGATGGCGATCCTGGGCAGGCGGGGTGCGGTGGAATCCAAGTGGGCCTCGGCGAACGGAACAGGATACCCGGACAGGCTCCAAGGCGACAACGACGACCCGGGTTCGTAAGGTGGCCGCATGGCCGACGCTGGCACGAGCGAGTCGCGCGGAACGCCCGCGCAAGGTGGCGAAGAGTCCGGCTCGCGCGGCGCGGCGGTGGTGCCGCTCTTGTACGCGCTGCAGGGCATGCCCTACTTCCTCGTGCAGGCGGCGTCCAACACCTACTTCACGGCCATGGGAGCGGCGCCCTCGGTCGTGGGACGCATCTCCAGCGACCTCACGCTGCCTTGGATGCTCAAGCCGCTGTGGAGCCCGCTGGTCGACCTCGTCGGCACCAAGCGCCGCTGGTTGCTCGGCGCCGCGCTGGCGGTCCTCTGCGCCGTCGTGGCGTTGGCGCTGGCGACGAGGCAGGAGCTGTGGCTCGAGTGGACCGTTGGCGCTTGCGTGGCGCTGGCCTTCGCCTCGGCCACCTACGACGTGGCTTGCGACGGCTACTACATGCTCGCGCTCGACAAGCGCCGCCAGGAGCTGTACGTCGGCGTGCGCAACGCCTGCTACAGGATCGGCCGCATCCTCGTCACCGGCGGCGTGGTGGTCCTGGCGGGAGCGTTGCAGAAGGCACCGGGCGCGGACTTCGTCGCCCGCGGATTGCCGCGACCCGAGGCGTGGAGCTGGGCGATCCTCGCGGGAGCGCTGGCCTACGGCGTGCTCTTGGCGCTGGTGGCGTTGCTCGCGCCGCGGCCGAGCGCCGATCAACCCCAGCGCGACTCCGCGAGCGGCTCGCGCGCGCCCATCGCGCGCATCCTGGCCGAGTACTTCGGTCGCCCCGGCTTCGCGCTCGTCTTGTTCTTCATCCTGTTCTACCGCCTGGCCGAGTCGATGCTCGTCCCCATGATCTCTCCGTTCTTGATGCGCGCCGCCGAGCAAGGGGGACTGGGGCTCGACGAAGTGCAGGTGGGTTGGATCTACGGCACCTTCGGCGTGGCGGCGCTCCTCGTCGGCGGCGTGCTGGGCGGATGGCTCGTGTCGAAGGTCGGACTGTGGCGCGTGCTGTGGCCGATGGCGCTCGCGATGCACCTGCCCAACCTGCTCTACGCCTGGGCGGCGCACGCGCGCCCGGACGCCTTCGGAGCCGCACTGGTGGTCTTCGTCGAACAACTGGGCTACGGCTTCGGCTTCTCCGCCTACATGGTCTACCTGCTGCAGTTCGCGCGCGGCTCGCGCTGGGCCACGACCCACTACGCGCTGTCGACCGGCTTGATGGGCCTCTCGGCGTGGCTAGGTGGAAGATGGAGCGGAGACCTCGTCGAGGCCATCGGCTTCGAGCACTTCTTCTGGCTGGTCAACGTGCTCGGCCTGCTCGGGCTAGCGACCTTGGTGCGCCTGCCGCGTCCCGAGGCGGACCCGGCCCGGCGGGGATCCGGCTGAAACGCGCGCCGACGCGGTGATAGGCTGCGTCCGCCGCGGCGGGCCGCGACGGCGAGACTCGTAGAGGCCATGGAACACCACTAGCGCAGACGATGCTGTTCAGCTCGCCCATCTTCGTCTTCGCCTTCCTGCCGCTGCTCCTGGCGCTGCACGCCCTCGTTCCGCGGGCGGCGCGCAACGCGCTGCTCCTCGTCGCCAGCCTGCTCTTCTACTGGTGGGGCGAACCCGTGGCCTCGGCGCTGATGGTCGTGTCCATCCTTCTCAACTGGGCCTTCGGGCTGCTCGTGGAGCGGGCTCAGGAGCAGGCACGCCCGACGAGCTGGATCCTTGGTTGGGCGATCGCGCTGAACCTCGCGATCCTGTTCGTCTTCAAGTACGCGGACTGGACTTGGAACGGCTTGTCGGCGCTGCTGCAGGGCTTGGGACTGCTCGACGCGCCGCTGGCGTCCGTCGGCAGCCTGCTGCCGGAGGGTGGACGCCTCGCCTCCGCGCTGCTGAACCCCGACGGCAGCGTGCGCCTGCCCATCGGCATCTCGTTCTTCACCTTCCAAGCGATGAGCTACGTCGTCGACGTGGCGCGGCGCCAAGGACGGGTGGCGCGGAACCCAGCCGACATCGCCTTGTACGTGGCCCTGTTCCCGCAACTGATCGCGGGACCCATCGTGCGCTACAAGGATGTGGCCGAGCAAATCGTCGAGCGCACGGTCGGCCTCGAGCGCTTCGCCTCGGGCGTGCGGCGCTTCCTGATCGGCCTCGGCAAGAAGATGCTGGTGGCGAACTTCGCGGCCAAGTGCTGCGACTCCATCTTCGCCCTGCCGACCGACCAGTTGACTCCGCAACTCGCATGGCTCGGCGTCGCCTGCTACACCGTCCAGATCTACTTCGACTTCTCGGGCTACTCGTGCATGGCGATCGGACTCGGCCGCATGTTCGGCTTCGAGTTCCTCGAGAACTTCCAGCATCCCTACTCCTCGCAGTCCATCACCGAGTTCTGGAGGCGCTGGCACATCTCGCTCTCCAGCTGGTTCCGCGACTACCTGTACATCCCGCTGGGCGGCAATCGCGCAGGCAAGGCGCGCACCTACTTCAACCTGGTGCTGGTGTTCCTGCTGTGCGGCCTGTGGCACGGCGCCAACTCGACCTTCGTGGTGTGGGGCCTGTGGCATGGCGCGTTCCTCGTGCTTGAGCGCGTGGCCCTCGGAGACCTGCTCGTGCGCGCGCCGCGCGCCTTGCGCCACCTGTACGTCATGCTCGCCGTCATGGTCGGCTGGGTGTACTTCCGCGCCGGCGGCATCGAGGAGGCCTTCGGCATCCTGCGCGCAATGGCCTTCGCGCCCGTGGGCGATGGACTGGTGCGCTACGGCGATCTGGCGGTGTCCACGGCGGCCGCCAATCCGTTGGCTCTGCACGCCGACATCCTCACCTGGTTCGCCCTGGCGGCGGGCTGCATCGGCTCGACTCCGTGGCTGCCGATCGTCGCGGCTTGGCACGCGGGATTGGAGGCGAACGGCCGGTCGGCGCTCGCCCGGTTGCTCGACATCCTGGGCACGTTGCTGCTGCTCGTGGTGTTCTTCCTGTGCGCGCTGGAGATGGCCGGCGGCGCCTACAACCCGTTCATCTACTTCCGCTTCTAGGCCGCCGCCATGCAGTGGACGACAGTGCGCGACGCGTCGCTGGCGGCAGGCTTCCTGCTGGCGGTCCTCGGCCCTGCCGTGGACCAGATGGTGCGAGGCGACAAGGCGCGCGGCCCGGCACCGGAACTACGCAAGGCCGCCTCGCCACCGCAACTCCCGCCGCGGAGCCTCAAGGCGTTGGTGCGTCTGCCGGCGACATGGGAGGCGCACCACAAGGACACTTTCGGCTTGCGCGACCATCTGCTCCGCGCGCGCAATCGTCTCCACTGGTTCGGCCTCGGACTGTCGCCTGGCATGAACATCGCCAAGGGAAAGGACGGCTGGATCTACACGCGCGTCGACCGTTCACGCGAGGCGTGGCGCGGCACCCTGCCGATGACCGCGACCGAATTGGAGCTTTGGACCAGGACACTCGAGGAGCGGCGCGCGTGGCTCGAATCGCTGGACATCCACTACCTGCACGTGGTGGCGCCCAACAAGGAGACGATCTACCCCGAGCACCTGCCCGAAGACTGGCGCAAGATCGCCTCGGCCGCGCGCTCGCGACTCGATCAGTTGATGGCGGCCGCACAGGGCGGCGCGATCGACATGCTCGATCTTCGGCCGTCGCTGCGAGCTGCACGCGCGCTGGATCGGCCCGGCGACGAGCTCTACACGCGTCACGGCTCGCATTGGAACGGCAACGGGGCGCGCGCCGCGTACACGGCCATCATGGATCGCGTCCAGGCGCGCTTTCCAGAGACTCGGCCCCTGCTCGAGTCGGAGCTGGCGCGCTTGTACAACCAGGGGCGCGGGGACACGTGGGGCGCGCACCTGTACTTGGCCGACCTGCTGTTCCAACGCGAATGGTTCATGGTCCATGAAGGTGGACCACGGCACGAGGTGCTGACCTCGGGAAACGAACGAACTGGCCTCACTCGCACGCGAAAGCACGGTCGACCCGGTCCACGCCTGATGGTCTTCCACGACTCCTTCGGCCCCTATTTGCAAGGCGCGCTGGCGGAGTCCTTCCCTGAGGCGACCTTCGTGTGGCAGAAACGCTTCGATCGCGAACGCGTGCTGGACGAACGACCTGAACTGGTGATCGAGCTGTTCGTCGAACGCCAGCTCGCGAGTTCCGACCACCTGGTCGCGGCTGGTCGTTGACGCTGCCGCCCAGGGCATCCAGCGCCCAGTCGGCTCAGGGTCGCCGCACCAGCCTGTGCAGCTGCGGAACGATGCGCACGCGCAGCTCCCGGTCGCGCGCCATCTCCGCCACCTCGTCGACGAGCGCGTGCGAGGGCGCCTGCGCGCCGCCCATGGGCGTGGCGGGTGTCAAGTAGACTGGCAGGCCGGGCGCGATCTCCTCGATCTCGTCGAAGAGTTGGGCGTAGTCGCCGGCGGCGCGATCGCCGCACACGACGATCTTGCCGGCGGCGTCGCGTCCGGCCACCAGCGCGAGGCAAGCGCGCCGCGCGGCGCTCCATTGCTCGTGCGTGGTCGGGCTGGGTTCGTCGTCGGGCCTCAGTTCGCCGTCGGGCCTCGAGCCGTCGTCGTGCTCCAGCTCGTCGAACGAGCGCGACGCATGCTCCGACGCGGTAGTCGCCAGCGGCACCGGGGCCAGCATGTCGAAGTGCGGCTTGAGGTCGAGGCTGACGTGGTCGATGGCGGCGAGCACGCGCTCGAGCGCGCGGGGGTGGGCGCCCGCGGTCTCGAGATGCAGGCGGCGCGGCGCGATCATGCGCTTCAAGGCCGACGCGAACTCCGGCCACATCAAGGGCTCTCCGCCGGTCAGGCTGACCGTGCGCGGCGCGCCGGGCTCGCACTGCGAGACCCAGATGGCGGCTTGGAACGCGCTGGCCACGGCGGGCTCGCGCCGCGCGCCATCCTTGGCGTCGATGCGCGCGGCCTGCGATGCATCCAAGCTCCACGACGCGGGCGTGTCGCACCAGCGACAGCGCAAGGGGCAACCGCGCAAGCGCACGAAGACCTGCGGTTCGCCCACGAAGGCGCCCTCGCCTTGCACGGAGGCGAAGACCTCCATGACGGGTGCGAGGGCGCTGTGGCGCGTCGGACGCATGCGCATGGCGCGCGATCAAGCCGCGCGGACGGGATCGCCGACCGGGAGCAGCGCCGAGGAACGATCCGACGTGGCGGACGATCCTCGAACCGCGACTCGCGCGGCGGCGTCGGTCACTTCTTCGCCGGGGCGCCGGCCTTGGCGCCGGCGGCCGCAGCACCCTTCTTGTCGCCGGCCTTGGCATCGGCGGCAGGCGCGGCGTCCTTCTTCTTGGCGCCGATGGTCTTGAAGCTGGTGCGAACCTTCGGGAGGCCGCAGGGCGAGCTGCCGGCTTCGTCGAACTTGCCCGCCTTCTTCAGGATGGCGATGCGCTCGACGCGCGTGAACACCGAGCGGTTGCCCGCGGCGATGCCCTTGATCTTGAGGCTGGAGTGGATCGACATGTCGTGTTCCGCTGCGCGCAGGTACGGGGCGACCCGATACGGGTCGCGCCCTCGCGAGGGCCAAACAGCATAGCGTGGGACCTCGTGGGGTGCCAGACCGCTGGCGCGGAAGCGCACCCAAGGGGCCTGGAGGGCTGGTGAAGGGCCGTCCGGGAAGCCAACGGCGGCCCTGCGTCCCCGGCAGGCGGACGGCCACGCCAGCCCCCTCCCGAGCCAGGCGCTGTGGACCCCAACCTGCTGCTGGCGACCACCTGCAGACCAACCGCAGCATGCTCGGAGGCCGCTCGCCCAGAGCTGAGCGCTCGCCGCTGCAGTCGTCGCTCAGCGCTTGACGACGTTGTCGATGTTGTCGATCCAGGCGGTCGCGAACGGGGGCTTCTTGGCGCCCCTCGGACCGCGCAACGCCGCGACTTGGTCGCGCAAGGCCTTCAAGTCGGCGTCGGGCTTCTTCGCGTAGCCAACGCACAAGATCAGGAACTTGCCCGAGCGCACGGGCATCACGCACGGCATTCCCTCTCCGGCCAAGTAGTCGTAGTGCGACAGCGCTTCGGCACGACCACGCGGATCGTCGCCATATTGACCGACGCGCACCGTCACGCGGTTCTCCTTGTCGAGGAAGGCGCGGTCGTGCTCCGTGCCACCGCGGCCCTGCACGGGCTTCGCCGGTGGCGGAGTCTCCACGAGAGGGCGTTGCGCGGCGGGAGCCTCCACGCTTGCAGCCGAACGCCCATCACCCCCGCCCGCCTCCACCCGCGAGGCCTTCTCCAGCCTCCACCACCACACGCCCGCCGTGGCGGCGCACAAGAGGAACAACAAGCCCAGCAGCAAGCTGCGTTGGCGAGAGGGTGCCGCGGGCAGCCCTTCGCGGCTTGCGGGCGCCAGCTTGACCGTGCCATTGGCGCGCGTGGGTTCCAGCACGGGCCTCGTGGGCGAGGCGCCGTGGGGCGCATTGCGGAACGCGTCGAGCAGGCTCTTCTTGCGCAGCGGCATGATGGGGCGTTCGGCCCGGAAGCAGGCCTGCGCGGAGCCTAGCGCGCGCGCCGCGGCCACGACAAGGCGCAGGCCGCGCGCGCGTGGCAGCGCGGCGCAAGTCGCGCAGGGCGCGGCACCAAGGAACGCGCGCCGCCGCACAGGACCGTGGCGCGACGGCGCTTCATGTCCGATCATGTCCATATGCACTTGCGTCCAGCCACGCGGGCTCTGGCTGCCCTGGCCCGAGCCAAGGAGGCCCGCGCCACCGAGGAACGCGCCGGCTTGCGCCGCGCGAGGCGTGCGCTGGTCGCGATCTTGGCATGGGCCTGCGCCGGAGCCTGCGGGCGCTGGGACTCGCCGGCCGACGAGCCCGCAGCGGCCCTCGACCTCGTGGAGTGCGCGTCCGCGCGCGGGATCGACTACATCAACCGCTCGGGCTCGCCGGAGAAGGCCTGCATCCTCGACGCCAACGGCGCCGGCGTGGCCCTGCTCGACTTGGGCTCGGATGGCGACCTCGACCTGGTGCTGGCCCAGGGGCTCGATCGCCTGGAGGCGTTGCGCGCGGGCCCGGGCGCGGACCTCGAAGTGTGGGAGAACGACGGTAGCGGGCATTTCACGCGCCGAGCGGGACCGGGACTGTCAGGTTGGTGGACCGGACTTGTGTCAGGTGATTTTGACAACGACGGCGACGACGACCTGGCCGCGGGCGGCTTCGGCGACTTGGCGATCCTGCTGCAGGCGAAAGACGGCACCCTGGCGCGCCGCGTGGACGCGGGCGTGGAGCCGCCAACCGAACTCCGTCTGGCGCCGGGCGCGCCGCGCCCGAGCGGAGCACGGCCGCCGCGCTGGACCACGAGCCTCGCCGTGCTCGACGCCGACGGCGACGGCGTGCTGGACCTGTACGCGACGAACTACCTCGATCTCGATCCCGACCAGCCGCCGCGCGGCTCGCTCGGCAAGCCTCCGCTCGACGTGCCCTGCCAATGGAAGGGCGTCGAGGTCTACTGCGGGCCCCACGGTCTCGCGCCCCAGGCGGACCAGTTGTACATGGGGCTCGGCGACGGGCGCTTCCGCGACGAGAGCACGCGCCTCGAAGGATTGCAGGCGTCGTACGGCTTGGGCGTGCACGCCTTCGACGCCGATGGCGATCGCGACGACGACCTGTACGTGGCCAACGATTCGCAGCCGAACATGCTCTGGCTGAACGATGGACGAGGCCGCTTCGTGGACGGCGCGCTGGCCCTGGGCGTCGCCTACGGCGCCGAGGGCCGCGCGCAAGCGGGCATGGGCGTCGCCTCGGGCGACGTCGACCGCGATGGACGCATGGACCTCGTGGTGACGAACTTCTCCGACGAGCCGACCGAGTTGCACGTCGGCGCGCCGCAGGGCTTCGTGCGCCAGACGCACAAGTTGGGCTTGTTGCGCGAGACGCGCGCGTTGTTGTCCTGGGGCGTGCACATGGTCGACTTCGACGGCGACGGCTGGCTCGAGCTCGTCAGCGCCAACGGCCACGTCTACCCGCAAGCCGACCTGCCCGACATGGGCACGCGCTACGCGCAGCCGACGACGCGCTGGAGCCTCCATCCCGAGGGCCGCGCGCGCGCGTTGCCTCCGCTGGGCGCGGACTCGATGTTCTCCGCTGCGCACGGTGGCGGTCGCGGCAGCGCGGTGGGCGACCTCGACGGCGACGGCCGGCCGGACCTCGTGGTCGTGCGCATCGACGCGCCGCTCGCGCTGGGATTGAACCGCTTGGAGCCCGGGAACGCGCGCTTGGCGCTGCGGCTCCTGGGCGCGCCCGGTGGCGCGAACAAGGGCGCGGACGCGAGTCGCCGCACGCCGCGCGACGGCAGCGGCGCCAGCGCCGTGGTGGTGTGGAAGGAGGGCGGCGCCGAGCAAGCCGCCATCGCCAGCGTGCGCCGCGCCAGCGGCTACCAGTCGTCGTCGACCCCTTGGCTGCACTACGGGCTCTTCAAGGCGCGTTCCTACGAGCGCATCGTCGTGCTGTGGCCCTCGGGCGCGGTCGAGACGCTCCCCGGCGGGCCCGTGGACAGGAGCCTCGTCGTCGTCGAGGGACGCGGCGTCGTCTCGAGCACGGAGCTGCGCCGATGAAGCGCGCGCGCCCCGCTATGCGGCTCTTCCGCGCGCGCGCCTGGACATTGGCGGCCTGCGCGGCGGTTCTGTCAAGTTGTTTTGACGGTGCTCCCGCGGCCGAGACGGCGCCCGGCCCGGACGCCGCGCGGCGCTGGCGCGAGGCGCTGGAGCTCGACCT
>SXXH01000127.1 GCA_005789645.1 Planctomycetia bacterium | reverse complement strand
GGCGCTGTCAAGAAAACTTGACTGGCGACCTCCTCGTCGCGCGCCATGAGCGCGACGAGTCCCGCCCCGCCGCGGCCCGCCGCTCGGCAAGCTAGCGTGGCCGCGCCGCGCATCCAGCGACTGCCGGCGAGGATCGCGACGCGACCGGCGAGGCCCTTGTGCGCGTCGAGCGGCAGCGGCGTCGGCCGGACGAGCGCGCTCACGCCAGCACCTCGGTGCGCCCGACTTCGAGGCCCGCCCAATTCACAAGCACGCGCTCGCGCCAAGGCTCGAGGCGCGCCAGTTCGTCGGGTGTGGCGAGCGCGAAGCGCTCGAGCAGCGCCACCACGAGGGCGTGCAGCGCGCGGTTGCCTCCATCGTCGATCTTGGCGGCCAAGGCCAGGCCGCGGCCGCGCGCACCCAGCGCGTAGACCGCTTCACCGCCCACCTTGGGGAACAGGCGACCGCCGGTGGCGCGCGCGATGTCCGTGCACAAGCGCTTCCGCGAACCGGCGATCAACTCCGGGTGGCGCTCGACGGCGGCCAGCATGCGCTCGCAGGCCGCGCGCCGCGCCGGGGCGAGCCCGATGGGGTTCGAGACGCGCGCGAAGGCGGTGGCGAGGCCCACCAGCGGCAGGCGGAAGGTCGGCGCGCTGCAACCGTCGATGGCAGTGGAAAGCTCGCGTTCCTCGAGGCGCGCCATGTCGAGCACGGCCTCGCGCACGAGGCGCTGGCCGGCCGAGTCCGGCTCGAGGTAGCGCTCCGGCGCCACGCCGAGGTGCAGCGCCACGGCGAGGAAGCCGGCGTGCGTGCCCGAGCAGTTGTTGTGCAACGCGGTGGGCCGCAACCCGAGCGCCTTGAGCGCCATGCGCGCCTCGGAGTTGCCCGGCGGCTGCGGTCCGCAACGCAGATGGGCGACCGTCAATCCCAGGCGCGCCAGGAGCTCGTCCACGCGGCGCGTGTGTTGTTCTTCCGCGTCGTGCGAGGCAAGCGCCAGCGCCAGCTCGTCCTCGCGATACCCGTGGCGGTCGGCGGCACCACTCTCGAGCAGAGGCAGCGCCTGCAGGCACTTGACGGACGAACGCGCGTGGATCGGCGCGCGGAAGCTGCCGGCTCCCGCCACCACGCGCCCCTCCGTGTCGACCAGGCACCATGCACCGCGGTGCTGGGACTCGACCGCGTCGCCGCGCCACAGGCGCACGAGGGGCGGATTGTCCGGATAGCCGGCACCGGCGGGTCGTGCATCGTCGTGCGGCATGGTCGTCCTCGGCTGGCGTACGCGGACGAAGTGTAGCGATCGGCGCGCGTGCCCCTTGCAAGAAGCCACGCCAAGGCCGAATAGTGACGGCGATGGCGCGCGAAGAGACGACGGATGGGAACGGGGACGAGGATGCGGACGTGCCGGAAGCGATGGTCGACATGGTGCTCGGCCGCATCGTCATCCGCGACGGCAGCGAGTTGCAGCACATCTACCTGAAGGAGGCGCGCGGCGAGCGCGGCTTCCCGATCGTGATCGGCTCGTCCGAGGCGGCCGAGATCCGGCGCGTCGTGACGGGCATCGCGCCGGAACGACCGTTGACGCACCAACTGGCGCACGAGTTGGTGCTCGCCGCCGGCGCGCGCATCGCCGGCGTCGACATCGTCGACCTGCGCAACAACACGTTCTTCGCCCGCATCCGCCTCCAGGCGCAGGATGGCGCGGACCTGCGGCCGGTCGACGCGCGGCCCTCGGACGCCCTCGCTTTGGCGCTGCGCGCCAAGGCTCCACTGCGCGTGGCCGAGAGCGTGCTGGATGCGGCGCGCAGCGACCTGTCCGGCCCCGATCCCCTGCCGCCCGGTCCTTAGACGGGAGGGCTCGCGCGCGACGCGAGGTTTGGAGGCCCGCTCGGCTTCGACTATCCTCTGCGCGCGCCACGCCGGGCTTGGCCCGGACGGCGCGGCTTGGAGGCGTGGCAGAGTGGCCGATTGCAGCGGTTTTGAAAACCGCCATGCCGCAAGGCATCAGGGGTTCGAATCCTCTCGCCTCCGCCAACTGCGCCGCGCGGCACAGACTGCTCGTACAAGCCCATCAAGCAAGGACCAGGCGCGACGATGATCCAGAAGCTCGACACCGAATTCCGGCGCAAGGGCCGCAACGTGCTGGGCCAAGCCCTGGCCGAATGTTCGCGTGCTCCGTTGACGGGCTTCTTCCGCGACGGCTGCTGCGAGACCGGCCCCGAGGATCTGGGCGTGCATAGCGTGTGCGCCGTCGTGACCGCTGAGTTCCTCGAGTTTTCGCGGCGCCGCGGCAACGACCTCTCGACTCCGGCTCCGCACTACGGCTTCCCCGGCCTGAAGCCCGGCGACCGCTGGTGCTTGTGCGCGAACCGCTGGCTGGAAGCCTACGAAAGTGGCTGCGCGCCGCGCGTGGATCTGGGCGCTACGCACGAGGCGACGCTGGACCTCGTGCCGCTCGCCGCCTTGCAAGCACACGCCATCTGAGGCGGCGCCGCCTTCGAACGACGACCAGCGCACGCACGAGGACGACCATGGCGAGCAGCAAGACCAACGTCACCAAGACCAGCGCCGCCAAGGCCGCCACCTCGAAGCGCGGCGAGGCCCAGCGCTCGAACAAGACAGGGGCCGCCGGCTACCTGCACGGCTTCACGGGCGCGGAACAAGACCGCCTCTACCATCAAGCGCGCTTCTTGGAGCCGCGCGTGCACGAGGGCCTGCCGCTGCGCCGCGCGCGGCGCTTGCTGGAGATCGGCTGCGGCGTGGGAGCGCAGACGGACATCCTGCTGCGTCGCCACCCTGACCTGCATGTCACGGGCCTCGACGCTTCGCCCACCAATCTCGCGCGTGCCGCGGCGCATTTGAAGTCGCTGCCCTGGGCGCGCGGGCGCTGGGACCTGGTCCGTGGCGACGCGGCCAAGCTCGCCTTCGGGGCCGACAGCTTCGACTCGGCGTTCTTGTGCTGGATCCTCGAGCACGTCGCCGACCCGATGCAGGTGCTGTCGGAAGCGCGGCGCGTATTGCGGCCCGGTTCGCCGATCGTAGTGACCGAGGTGCTCAACGCCACCTTCTTCCTGGAGCCGTACAGCCCGCGCACGCTCGACTATTGGAAGGCCTTCAACGAGCACCAGATCGAGCTTTTCGGCGATCCCTTCGTGGGCGCCAAGTTGGGCAACCTGCTGCAGGCCGTGGGCTTCCGCGACATCGCCTGCGAGGTCAAGCCGATCCACCTCGACAATCGCGAGCCCGGCGAGCGAGCCGAGTTCCTGGCCTACTGGACCGACCTGCTGCTCTCGGGCGCCCAAAGCCTGCAGAAGGCCGGCCGCGTCGATCGGACCACGGTCGAGGGCATGCAGAAGGAACTGCAGATCGTGGCCCACGACCCCGATGCGGTGTTCTTCTACGCCTTCGTCCAAGCCCGCGCGACGGCGCTGTAGCCGTCCAGTCGCGGACCAAGCAGCTCGCGCCTCGTAGCCCAAGCTGGTCAGGCCCCTCGAAGCGCTGCTCGCAAGGCCGCGCGGGAGCGCGAACTTGCCTCGCGCGGCCGGCTGCGGGTATCATTTTCCGCCCACTCGTGCGGAGAGATGGCGGAGTGGCCGATCGCGCCGCCTTGCTAAGGCGGTGTACCCGCAAGGGTACCGAGGGTTCGAATCCCTCTCTCGCCGCCAACCTGACGCTGGGCTTGGGCCCCGGCTAGGCGCGCGGGCCCTCCCAGACGCGCGGGTGCTGCCCAGGCGCGTGGGTGCTGCTGGCGCGCGGGTCACACCTTGGTGTGGATTACGCTTTTGCGCAGCACCTTCCGAGGTGCTCTGGAACTGGCACCTTGCTCGCACCCGCGGCGCCGCCTAGAACGAAAAGGTGGATCAAGCCAACCCGCGCCCCAGCGCCTGCACGCGCGTCCCGCGTCATCCGCGGCCAGCAACGATCGCCACCACGCCGGCGCTGGGCGTGCTGCTCGCCTGCTTGGCCCCCTCCTGCGCGGCCGATCGGCGCTTGATGGTCTTGTCCGAACCGCCGGGAGCGCTGGTGCGCCTCGACAACCAACTGGTTGGCACCACTCCCTACGAGGCGCCCTTCGATTCGTACGGCACGCGACGCCTGACCTTGTACAAGGACGGCTATCTGCCGCATTCGCGCCTTCTGGTGCTCGAACCGCCTTGGTACGCGCGCTTTCCGCTCGATTTGTTCAGCGAAGTGCTGATCCCCGTCGGTTGGCGCGACTGGCGCGAAGAGCGCGTCACGCTCGAATCCGTGCGCGAAGGCGAGATCAGCGCGCCCGACCTCGAGGCTGTGCTGTTGCGCGCCGAGTCGCTGCGCCTCGCCGAACCAGCTGGACCACGCCCGGCGTTGCGCGCCGGGGAAGCCCCGCCCCCACCTGGCGGCGGACCTTGAACAGCGCGACAAAGGAGCAGGCAACATGGCGAACGAGTGGAAGGGCCGTCGCGCTACGGTGATGGGTCTCGGGCTGTTCGGCGGCGGCGCGGCGGCGGCGCGCTACCTCGCCCGCGCGGGCGCGCGCGTCACGATCACCGACAAGCGCACGAAGGAGGAGCTGGCCCCGGCGATCGCGCAGCTCGATGGACTGCCCATCCAGCTCGCGCTCGGGGGCCACGCCGCGGCGCATTTCGACGGCGCCGACGTGGTGGTGCTCAATCCCGCGGTCGACCCGAAGAACGAATGGGTGCAGTACGCGCGCTCGCGCGGCAGCCTCGTCACCAGCGAAGTGGCGCTGTTCCTCGAACGCTGCACGGCGCGCGTGCACTGCGTCACGGGCACGCAAGGCAAGAGCTCGACCTCGACGATGCTGCACCAGCTGCTCGCGGGCTCGGGGCTCGTCGCGCACCTCGGCGGCAACATCGGCCGATCCCTGGTCGAGAGCGCCGAGCAGATCGGCGAGGACGAGCGGGTCGTGCTCGAATTGTCGAGCTACCAGCTCGAGTCGCTGCCCGAGCAGTTGGCGCACCTGTCGACTCCGCCGCGCGTGGAATCGGTCGCTTGCGTCAACGTGCTGCCCGACCACCTCGACCGGCATGGCTCGTTCGAGAACTACGCCAAGGCCAAGGAGAAGATCCTCGACCTGGTGGAACCCACGGGCGGGCACGCAGTGCTGCCGGCGGAGGATCCGACGACGCGCGGCTGGACTCGTCCGCACGCCAAGCGCGTCGACGCGTGGTTCGAAGCCTCGACCGACCGCGGGCTGAACCTGCGCGGCGGCGAGTTCCGCCTCGATCGCGAGGTGCTCGGGCGCGTCGAGGACTTGAAGATCCCCGGCACCTTCCAGCGCAGGAACGCGCTGGTCGCGCTGGGCATGGCGCGACTCGCCGGCGTGCCCGCCGAGCGCTTGGCGCGGCTCGTCGGCGGCTTGACCGCGCCCAGCCATCGTCTCGAGGACCTCGGCCAACGCGGAGGTCATCGCGTGTGGGACAACGGCGTCTCGACGACGCCCGACTCGACCTTGGCGGTCTACGAGTCGCTGCCGGCGCCCGTGTGCCTCTTGGTTGGCGGCAAGTCGAAGGACTTGCCCTTCGACGCCATGGTGGCCGCGGCCAGAGGCAAGGTGGCGCGCGTCGTGGCCTTCGGTCATGCCGGACCGCAGTTGCAACAGGCCTTTTCCGCCGCGGGCATCGAAGCCGTGGCGATGCCGACGGTGCGCGCTGCAGTGGCCGAGGCCTACGCGCGCATGCAGCCGGATGAAGACCTGTTGTTCTCGCCGGCTTGCGCCAGCTACGACGCCTACAAGAACTTCAAGGAGCGGGCCGAGGACTTCCGCCAAGCCTTGCCGGCACCCTCCGCGCCTGCGGGCGCCTGAAGCCGCGCGGCCGGTCCGGGGCTAGTCCGGGACAAGTCCGGATCCCGTGTGAGGGCGCGCGAATCCGCGCGACTCGCGCGGCCAGATGCGGCAACGCAGGTTGCAGCGTCCGCGCGCGGTGCTAAGTAATTGAGCCAAGGGAAGCTGTCACGGCTCGGAGGTGGCGCAGCCAGCCTTCCGGTCGTACCTTTCAGCTCGCCGTCCAACTCGCGCCATGCACTGCCAGAACTGCCACAAGAACCCCGCCACGGTCCATGTGACCGACCTCGGCGGCTCCGCCGCGGCTGAAGGGGAAAACCCGGTCCAGGAGCGTCACCTGTGCGAGGTGTGCGCGCAGGCGTTGGACCTGCCGCACATGGCGCAGCCCAAGAAGACGGTGGCCGACATCTGGAAGCTCTTGCAGATCTCGGCGCAAGCCACGCGCAAGAAGGGTGGGCCCGCGTGTCCGCACTGCGGCATGACCTTGGAGGAGTTCAGGCGCAAGGGGCGCTTGGGCTGCGCGAAGGACTACGAGGTGTTCGGGCCGCACATCGCCGAACTGCTCGAGCGTGTGCACGGCGCGCGATTGCATGTGGGACGCTTGCCCGGCTCGGCGAGCGAGACGGCGAGCGAGCCTGCTGCCGTCCCGGCGGAGCAAGCTCCCGCGCAAGCCACGCGTGAGGCGCGTTTGACGCAGTTGCGCGCCAAGCTCGCCGAGGCCATCCGCACCGAAGCGTACGAGAGCGCGGCGCGCCTGCGCGATGAGCTGCGCGCATTGGAATCGGCGCCGCCGGC
>SXXH01000126.1 GCA_005789645.1 Planctomycetia bacterium | reverse complement strand
CGTGGCAAGTCGCCAGCGCCCAAGGACCAGCGCGCCTCGAAGGGACGATCTCGCACCCATGCACAAGACGCGCCACGGGTTCCGTGCAGCAATCTGCCTCTGCGCGATCGCCGCCAGCTCCACCGCGCAAGTCGATGTCAGCTCCACGCTCCAGCACGAGGGCATGACGCGTTCCTACATCGTGCGCCTGCCGCCTGGATTCTCGCCAGACCAACGCCTGCCTCTGGTCGTGGCGCTGCATCCATCCGTCTCCTCGGGCGCGGACTTCAAGGCCACATCCGGCTGGGACGCCGTCAGCGACCTGCATGGCTGCGTGGTCGCGTACCCGACGGGTGGCAACCCGGTGGGCACGAACGGCAAGTACGCATGGAACAGCTGGGACTTCAGCGGCGCGGCGCCCAACGACATCTCGTTCCTCTCCGCCCTCGTCGCGCGCATCCGACAGGACCATGGCACCGATCCGTGCCGCACGACGATGACCGGCTTCTCCAACGGCGCGATGATGACGAACAGCTTCGCGGCCGTGCATCCCGACGAGCTCGCGGCCATCGCGCCGGTCTCCGGCGGTTGAATCACGGCGTACGGCGGCAGCGAGACGCAACTGTCGCCCGCGCTGCCCATCGCCGCATGGATCTGGCGCGGGAGCAACGAAACCTTCGTCACCGGAGTCGGGGCCAATGCGCGACCGCGCGACCAGCAGGACCAGGAGCAACTAGCGTTCTGGACCAGCCACGACCACGCGCTGTTTGCATCGACGCAGTCCGAGGACCTGACCTACGGGCTGACGCGCACCTACATCACCACCCGGTACGTCGGAGACGCGCCCGTGTGGTTCACGGAAGTGCAGGGGACGGGGCACCTGTACCAACCCGGCGCGGCGGAGCTCATCTGGACGCGCTTCTTCGCGCCAGCCACGGCCCCCACGCCGGCCTGCGATCCCTGCGGGAACTTCGCCAGTTTCTGCCATGGCGATGGACTCGGTACCGCCTGTCCTTGCGGCAACGCCTCGAGCGTCGGTGCTGACGCTGGCTGCCTGAACTCGCTGGGCGTCGCCGGGACGCTTGGTGGCTGCGGCCGCGCGAGTCTCGCGTCCGACACGGTGGTCTTGGCGGGCAGCGGCATGCCCAACAGCTCGGCACTGTACTTCCAAGGCACCCAGCGCGTGTCGGGTGGCGCCGGCTTGGTGTTCGGCGACGGCCTGCGTTGCGCCGGCGGATCGGTCGTGCGCCTCGGGACCACGACGAACAACGCGGGATCCTCGACCTATCCGAACCCCGGCCAACCTTCGCTCTCGAGCAGGGGTCTGGTCGCGATGCCGGGAACCCGCACCTACCAGGTCTGGTACAGGAACTCCGCCTCGTTCTGCACCACTAGCACCTTCAACCTCACCAACGGCGTCGAGGTTGTCTGGATTCCTTGACGTATCGAGCAGCGCTACCGCGAGCGATGGCCTGGCGCGCAAGAGGCCGAGCTCCTGCATCGGCGGCACCATCGGGCTTGCGCCCAGGACGGCAGCCGGCCGAAGCACCGCTGCACCCCGCATCGGCCTCGGCCTAGACCAAGCCGCGCTCGATCGCCTTCAAGACCGCACGTGTGCGGTCGGTTGCCTGCAACTTGTCGAGGATGGTCGAAACATGGTTCTTCACGGTGCCCTCGCTGAGCTGCAACGCGTAGGCGATCTGCTTGTTGCCTAGGCCTCCCGCCAAGAGGCGCAAGACGTCGAGCTCGCGGCCGGTCAGGGCCGGAATGACGGTGGCGCGGTCGGCATCCCGGCGCCGCAGCCGCACCACGTTGCGGATGGTGCTGGTGATCGTCGGCCGAAAGACGCGCTCGCCGGCATGCACGGCGCGGATCGCCGACTCGAGGTCGCCACGCCCCAAGTCCTTGAGCAGGAAACCGTGGGCACCAAGCGCGGTGGCCTTGAGCATGGCTTGCTCGTCGTCGAACGTCGTGACCACGATGACCTTGGACGCGATACCGGCTTCGCGCAGTCGAGACAGCACGCCCAAGCCATCCAGGAGCGGCATGCTCAAGTCGACCAGGGCCACGTCCGGCTCCACGGCGCGAATCAGGGCCACCCCCGCCATGCCATCGCCTGCTTCGCCGACCACGTTGATGCCGGACATCGAACCCACCAAGGCCGCCAAGCCTTCGCGCACGAGTTGATGGTCGTCGACGATGGCGACCCGGATGGGCGCCGCGCTCATGCCGGGCCTCCGGCGTCCCAGCTGATCTCGACGGTCGTGCCCCGAGTCGAACTGTCGATCCGGAACCGGCAACCGCGGGCCGCGCAACGTGCACTCATGCTTTGCAAGCCGAACCCCGCGGGAGACGCGCCGAGTCCACGCCCGTCGTCGCGGATGACGATGCGGTCGGATCGAAGCTCGATATCCACTCGGCTTGCTCCGGCGTGCTTGCGCGCGTTCGTCAAGGCCTCTTGCGCGCACCGCAGCAGCGTCTCCGCGAGATCCAGCGACATGCAGGGCGCCGCTGCGTCGATCTGCACCTCGACGCGCGGGCCGGGCCCTTCCGTCGCAAGGCTGCGCAGCGCCATGGCCAGGTCGACCGCGTCACGGTCGTGCAAGCCAGCCACGGTCGCGCGCACGCTGGCCAGCGCCTCGCGCACCAACTCGCGCGACTCCGCGATGCGAGCCCGTGCTTGCGCTGGTGGATCGTCGATTGCCGCATCTAGTTGCAAACCCAAGGCCACGAGCTGGTGTCCGACGGCATCGTGCAGATCTCCCGCGATCTCGGAGCGCTGGTCGGCTCTTGCCGTCTCGGCCAACATCGCCTGCGTCGAACGCAAGTCCCGCATCGCCGCTTCGAGCTCGATGCTGCGCGCGCGCTCCAGCAGCACATGGCGCCAATTCGATTCGAGCACGACCTGCATGAGTCCGTAGCCGCTCGCCGCTAGGACGGCGATGCCCACGGCCCACCCATGCGCGAGGGCGTAGATGGCCAACAGCAGCACGGTTTGCGCCGCGATGCAGGCCAGCGCCGCGCGCCGCGGCCAGCGCGCAAAGGCACCAGCGGCCACGGCCAGCAGGATCCCGGTCAAGGCAACGCCCGGCAAGACCATCGGAATCAGCCAGTTGGCGGCCAGGCCCAGCACCGATTGCACGGCGACCAACAGGTGCGAGGCGCGCTCGGATGGTGCACGCACGGCCAAGGCCACGAAGACGACCGTGAACGCGGCGATGGTCGCGAGGAAGGACCACACGCGCAGCGTGGTGAAGGGACTGTCGGCGCGCGCCGCGACCCACAACACGGGGGCGCATACCACCGCGATGGCCCCGAGCCCGGGCACGAAGCCCTGCCACTCCGCGTTTCGGAACTTCATCGCGGTCCAACTCTACTGCAAGCATCGCGCGCGCCACCCCTGCCGAAAGTCATGGGTCCGTCCATGACGAACGGCACTGGGCACTCGAGCTTCGCGGCGAAGAATGTGGGACATGACGGCCGTGGAAGCGTGTCACGGTCGGTTCCGGCACCCCTTCGCGAGACACACTCGATGCGACGCACTACCCGATCCAACAACGTTCCGACCCTCCTCCCGCTGATGCTGCTCGCTGCTTGCACGCAGCCTGCCCATCACGCCACGCAAGCACAGACCGAGCCTTGCACCGCCGTGCCCGACGCGCCGGCCGCCAAGGAACCGAGTCCCGCGCAGCGCGGCTGGGCGTTCTCGCCTCGGACGGCGACAACCGACAAGGGTTGGCACCCCATCCGCGACGGCGTCGTCGTGGCGCCGGTCGACGACGGTGTCGCGATGGCCGTGACCTACCACCGCCATCGGGGACAAGCGGCTGGCGTCGCCTTCGAACTAGCACCCGAGGCTTGCGCACGCCTCGATGCGATCCATCTGCGCCTCTCGGTCGCGGCCAAGCAACGCCTGTGGGTCTGCATGACCGACGGACAGGGGATCGTGTGGTCCTTCCCGTCGATCCAAGCGACCACCGGCATGGCCGACTTCGTCTTGGCGGCCAAGGACGCGCGGCCCGATCCATTCCAGAACGGCGGCAAGCAAGTCCCGGCGGCGCCCGAGTGGTCGGACATGCGCATGCTGACGATCCTCGACACCTCGGGCTTCATGGGTGCGGCCGCGGTCGATTGCGCGTGGCGCATCGAAGGCTTGCGCGGTGTGGAGGCCAACCAATGAGCCTCGCCACCGTGCTCGGCTCGAGCGTGTTCGCCGGCGCTTGCCTGCTGACGTTGTCCTTCCAAGCTCCGACCGACCATGCGAGCCCCGTCAAGGACGACGCGGTGGCGTACTTTTGGGACAGCTTCCAACACCATCCCGAGCGGCGAGACGAGGCGATCGCTCGCTTGACGGCACGCGCCCTCGCCGACGACGCGACCACCAAGGAGGTGCTCTACACGGGCCTCGCGCACCTGTGGGCCGTGGCTGAGGGTGAAACCGATCCCACGCGGCGCCATGCGCACGCGGTGCTCGCCGAACATTGGCTCGCGCGCGCCGAATCGGCCGAACCCGACGACTCGCGCATCGCCGGATGGCGAGCCAGCGCCGCCAAGGCGATTGCCGATCTCCTGCGCGACGAAGCGGCGCAAGCGGCCGCAATCGCGCGCCTCGAAGCGCTGGCTGCGATGGATCCGTGCTTCCACTCGGTCCCTCTCGCCATCGTCTCCTTCGATCGGCCGCGCACGAACGCGAGCTTCACCAAGGCGCTGGCCGCCATGAACGCCGCCTTCGACTGCGGAGAGCGACGAGGAGGCCAAGATCGTCCGCGTTGGCCGCACAACGTCGCGGGTTTCCTCGTCGCCTTGGCGGATTGCCGGTTGAAGGCGGGGGACGTGGCTGGCGCCGAGTTGGCGCTCGTGGTCGCCGACGCGCGCGAATCGACCGCGCACTGGGCTCACCGCCAGTTGATCGTCGACCGGCTTTCAACGTTGCAAGAGCGTGCTGCCTTGTACGCCGACGACGAAGCAGCGAACGATCCGCCCTTCGCGCTGCAGGCTGGCGTGTTGTCCTGCGCGGCCTGCCATGCCACCAAGGCACCCGACTGACCACTGCAGTTCCGATCCTGGCTGCACCACGAATCGAACGACATGGATCCCTGTTCGTGATGCACCGCAGCTACCATGCGCGTGTCGCTTGGGCGACAACGGAGCAAGATGATCATGCAAGCACGCTTCTTGTTGGCGGCGGCCGCGGCCATCCTCGCAAGTCTCTCGTTCGCCTTGGCCTTCGACACCGGCGCGCAAGCAACCTTGCGCGCGGTGGACGGCGAGTGGATCTTCGTCGAGGACCGCACCGCGGGCCGCACGCTCGAACAGCTCGGCGCGCCGATGGCCTCGAAGTTCTCGCTGCGCGTCGAAGACGGCGCGGTCGTGCTGAACGGCCATGGCTCGGGGCACAAGGATGTGCGCGTCGCGCTCGATGGTTCCGTCACCGAGCGTCCGGACGAGGGCAAGATCGCGCGCTATCGCGGCTGCTGGAAGGACGGCGCGTTCGAGTACGAGGTGTCGTTCGAGCGGCCGAAGGGCACGACGGGTTCAGGCATCCAGCTGATCCGCCGATCGTTCCGCCCGACGCCCGAGGGCCTGGTGGTCACGGTCATGGTGGACCCGCCTGCGGGCTCGGCCTCGATCGGGTTGTACCGCCACGCCCAGGACATCCCGCTGCCGGTGCCCAAGCCGGCCGTGATCGGCGACCTCGCGTGGCTCGCCGGCGATTGGATCGGGACGCGCAGCTCAGGCTCGACGATCGAAGAGCGTTGGAGTCCGGCGCGCGGCGGTGCCTTGCTCGCCGTGTCGCGCACGGTGAACACCAGCGGCAAGATGG
>SXXH01000125.1 GCA_005789645.1 Planctomycetia bacterium | reverse complement strand
GGCTGGGCGGCCGGCTGGGCGGCCGGCGTGGCCTGGGCGGGAGCCGGAGCCTTGGTATCGACTGGAGCGCCTTGGTCCGCGCAACCGGCAAGCAGGAAGGCCCCGAGCGCGAGCGAGGGCAAAAGGCGGGCGAGAGTGGTCTTCATGAGTGGATCGGTGTGGGTGCGAAGCTTGGGTCGGGGGCGCGGAGTCTAGCAGCCCGCCTTGTAAGGATGGTGTCTACGAGGGGTGGTCGGGGCCGTTGGGGGAAAACGGCGATTGCTCGCCCCGCGACGGGACCTAGTCAGGCTTGATCGACAGGAATGCGCTCTGGATCAAGCCTCCATGGCTGCCTCCGGTGCCGACCACGGCCACAGGGAAACTCCGAGGCGCTCGACCAGCGCCCCACAGCGCGCACCACAACCAGAGCATTGGTGCTCGTCCAACCCGGCTCGAACGGCTGGTCTCAGGATGCTGCAACTTGCCCACGCCGCCGCACACGGCCTGCGTCGGTTGCGCACATTGGAACGGACTCCACACCTCCCCACGCGCGCATCTCGGCACGCCAGCGAGGCATTTCGCCCTTGAGGGGCACAGGGCGCGCGGAGTACTTCTGGGTTCGCGCGGGCGGTTCCACCGCTAGCGACCCCACGGATGCCCCCCACCGCTTCCCCACTCGAGTCGACGGCACGCAGGGCGCGCGCCCTCCTGGCCGTGGCTTGCGCGTCATTCCTGGGCGCTTGCTGCGCCACGCCGACCAACGCCGAGTTGCTCGACGCCTCCTTCCGCACGCCGGAGGCCACGCTCGAGACCTTCCGCATCGCTGCGCGCTGCGACGAGCCTGGTCTCGAGTACCGCTGCTTGTCCGCGCAGCTGGTGCGCCGCCTGTCGCTGTCGCAATTGGCCTGGCGCGAGGGACGCGCGGAGGCGCTGCGCTCGTCGGGCTTGGTGGCGCTCTTCGTCGATGGACTGGAGCCCGTGGGCGACGCCTTGCTGGATGGCGATCGCGCCGAGTTGCGCGTGCGCTCCCTCGGGCGCGAACTGCGTCTCTCCTTCGTGCGCGAATCGGTCGGCCGCGCCTGGGCGCGCGGCAGGCTGGTGGCCGACGAGGACCTCGACTGGAGCACGGCCGTCGGCTCGCAGGAGATCGACGGCGCGGTGCACGCCTTCGGTCGAGTGCCCACGACCGCGCTGCCCGCGGACATCGACGAGTTGCGCCTCTCGCGCGAGTGGAAGCTGGACGGGCTGCTGCAACCTTGACGCGCGACCACGCGCGAGGCCGTCAAGTATACTTTACACAACGCGCCTTGGGCGCACTCGGCTCGCGAAACGCACGGTGCCCGCCCATAGCACGGTGCCAGCCCATCGCACGGTGCCAGCCCATAGCACGACGCGCAGGCGGCACCCGACGCCCACGCTCGCTCAGCGCGCCGCGACGGGCAGCGTGTCGCCTTGCAGGCCATCGACGACGCGCGCCACCAGGCGCACGACGCGGCGGATCTTGTCGCAGTCGACCTTCTCCACGTCGTCCCCCGGGCGGTGGTAGTCCTCGTGCACGTCGGCGAACAGGAAGATGACGGGGATGCCGAGCTTGGCAAAGCTCGCTTGGTCGCTGCGCGACCAGTACTGGTCGGCGCTGCCGAGTTCGGGGAAGCCCTCCGTAGGCGACAACTTCAGCGCCAGATCCCCCACCGCGTTGTAGTGCTCGGGCAGCTTCTTCGTGGGTGTCACGAGCAGCATGTCGGGCGCGTTGCGGCCGATCATGTCCATGTTGATGTTGCACGCCGCGCGGGCGCCCTCGGGCAGCCACGGGTCCGCGCACCATGCGCGCGAGCCCCACAGCCCCTTCTCCTCGCCCGAGACCCAGATCAACGCCACGGAACGCCGCAGCGGGCCGTGCTCGGCCAGCGCCTCCGCCAGCGCCAGCATCCCGGCCGTGCCGGAACCATTGTCGTCGGCGCCGTTGTGGATCTGGCCGTCGGACACGCCCACGTGGTCGTAGTGCGCGCTGACGATGATCGTCTCCGACTTGAGCTGCGGATCCGAGCCGGGCCAGAAGCCGACGACGTTCTCGACCTGCACGCGTCCGTCCTCGTCGAAGGCGCGCACCTCGCGCCACGCGAAGCCGAGGTCCAGCGGCTTGTCGAGGAGCTCGTCGGGAACGACCGAGGCGAGGGCCAGGCCGCGTTCGAAGGCGTCGTGCGACATGCTCCAACTCGAAAGCGACGGTCGCCGATCGCGGCGCTGCGCGCCGTCGCCTTGCTTGCCGTCCTCCTCGCCGGCGCGCTTGGGTTCCTCGTAGCGCGGCGATCCCTCGACCAGCCGGCGCGTCGCGCCCTCCATGCGCGCTGCGAGGTCTTCGCCCTTGGCGCCCACGAGCACCAAGGCCTTCAGCTCCTCGCGCCGCGCGCGGCCGAAGAGCCGTTGGCGCTCGCGCTGGTCGGCGGGTTCGCGCACGAAGGCCACGCGCTCCTTCCAGTCGCCGGCGTCGAAGGCTTCCTGGGTGCCGGAGCCAAGCCACAACGCGGAGCCTTCCAACTCGCCGCCCGCGACCGACATGCCGCCCGACAGCCAAACATCGCGGCCGAAAGCGAGCTCGAGGCTTTGCGCCGCCTTGGCGCCGGTGCCGGTGATCGTGGCCTTCGTGCCTTGCGGCAAGAGGCGACGATTCGTCAAGTCGTACAGGTGGAAGTAGGACCCGTCCTTCGCGCCGGGCTGCCACCCGAGGCGCTGCAGGCGCGCGCGCAAGTAACGCGCGGTGACGACCAGTCCTTCGCTCGGCGTGTCGCGGCCCTGCATCTCGTCCGAGGCGATGAAGGCGAGATCGGCTTGGATCTCGTGCGTCTGCACGGTCTCCAACGCCTTGAGCATCGCCGGCGTCGTGGTCGGAGCGGTGGAAGTCGCGCCATCGGCGGAGAACGCCAGGCACAGCGGGAGGAGGGCGGTCAAGTGCATGCCCCAGAGGTTAGCCGATGACGCGCCGCGCTCGACGCGAGCAGCGCTGCATGACGCGCAAGTCCGCGGAAAAAGACCGCGGAGGACGACCGCCGCAAGCCGGGGCGGCGAAGCGGCGAGGCCTCAGGCCTGCTCGTCGTGCTCCGCCGCGCGGCGCCTGCGCAGGGCTTCGAGCAGGGACGCGGCCTCGCTGCCGGCCGGATCGGCGCGCAGATGGTCCAACTCGGCCGAGCACGAGGCGCAATCGGGCGCGTGGTGGCGGACGTGGACCTGCTCGGCGCCGTCCTCCTTGCGCGCGCAGGCGGACAGCCATTCGCGGGGAGGACAGGCGGCGCGCGCCTCGCTCCACGCCTGCGCGAAGTCCAGATCGACCGGACGATCCTCGTGGGACAAGTGCGCCAACACCGCCTGCTTGACCGCGCCGGAGGCGTCCAACTCGTGCACCAACTCGGCGATGCGCTTCAGGCCGCGGAACTTGACGCCCGCCACCGCGCCATCGTCGGCGTGGCCGAAGCGCCGCGCCGCGTCCTTGTTGCGGATGCCGCGCACGACGACGGCTTCGAACACGGCCACGCGCTCGAAGGCCTGCGCTTCGAAGCACTCGCGGCACCAAGCGCGCGCGGCCGCCCCCAAAAGGATGCGCGCGCCTTCCTCCAACTCGGCTTGCCGCGCCACTTGGCTCGGCGTCTCGCGTGGAGCGGCCACGAAGTCGAAGTGCGCCGCGCTCTCCTCGAGGCCCAGCCCGGTCAATTGCACCGGCCTCTTGCGCCGCAGCCAATCGATGACGCGCGAACCGAGGATGTTGAACAAGTACGCCTCGAAGCCCAGCGCGGGATCGACGCGCTCGATGTTCCTCACGGCGACGAGGAAACTCTCCTGCACGATGTCCTCGCGCGCCTCGCGATCCTTGACGCGTCGGGCGACATAGGCGTACAGGCGCGGAGCGTACGAGGCCTCCACGCGCCGCCACTCGGCGTCGTCGCGGGCCTTGAGCCGCGCAAGGTCGACCGGCGCTTCCACGAGCGGCGCGCGCTCAGACGGCGACCACGCCGCCACCTTGCTGGCGCGCGGCGAGCAACGCCCCGCGGGCGCGCGAGAACAAGTCCTCGCGTCGCTGGATGTCGGGCGCGGGGCAGGTGGCGATGCCGACCGAGATCTGCAGCGCGTCGCCGACGAGGTCGGACAAGCCGCGCTGCGCCGCCATTTCACCCACGCGACGCGCCATGATGCCGGCGCCGTCGAGGCCGGTGTGCGGCAGGAAGAACAAGAAGGTGTTCTCGTCGAAGCGGCCGAGCACGTCGGTGTCGCGCGAAGTCTCGAGGAAGATGGCCGCCAGCTCCTTCAGCACGCTCGGCTCGGCCGCGCCTTCGAAGCCCAGCATGACGACCGACAGCGGCGTGCCAAAGCGCTTGGCGCGCTTGAATTCCTCGTCGAGCTTGTAATTGAGGAACGCGTAGTTGTAGAGGCTGGTCTCGGGATCGGTGGCGGCCGAGACCAGCGTCTCGTCGCGCTTGCCTGCGAGGTCGGTCAACAAGCGCTCGGGCAACGCCGCGAGCTTGTCGGAGCCGCGCGCCTCCTGGGGCAGATTCGGACGCGGGCCGAAGCTGGACTCCAGCGCCTCCCTGAGCTTGCTCGGCACGAGCGGACGGCGCAGCACGCCCGTGGCGCCGCAAAAGCGCGCGATCGGCTCGGCGAGCTGGTTTTGGTGGTCGACGACCAGCCAGGTGCGGCAACGAGTCTTGCCGACGAGTCGGCGGCATTGCTCGTAGACATTGCCGCCGCGCATCCACGCGTCGAGCAGGATCACATCGCCGGCCACCGGCGGCGCCGCGACCAGTTCATCGACCGTCGCATGGGCGACGACATCGAAGCCATCGAGCAAGGTCGCAGCGTGGCGCACCGAGGCCAGCAAGCTGTCGTCGTGGGACACGACTCGAATCGCGCGCAATCCATCACCCATTGGGTTCACTCGTCCTTGCCGGTAGCTGGTTCTCGCCGGTCGCTCGTTGATCCGCCTCGCGGCGGGGCTCGGCGGGCGCGACCGTTGAAGCCGCCCCGTCCGGGATGATTGTCGGCGTTCGCCACCCCTCGATGCAACCCGTCCGCGGGAAGGAAGTCACGCGACGGCCCGAGGACGGGAACCGCGCCCTTGACAGCGGCCCCCTCACGGTTGGCGCGGACACCATGGACGGCATGCAACGAGGAGGGATGCTTGCGGCCGCCAGAGCGTGGACTCGCGGGGTCGTGAACTCGGGGTCGTGGAATCGGGGTCGTGGAATCGACCGAGCCTCGCAAGCCTCAGCCCAACTCGGCCAGCCAAGCAGCGGGGATGTCGTAGTTGGCGTAGACGTTTTGCACGTCGTCGTTGTC
>SXXH01000124.1 GCA_005789645.1 Planctomycetia bacterium | reverse complement strand
GCGCCGGAGCCGGGTTGCGACTGGCCCGCGACCACGCGCGCGTCGAAGCCCAGCGCGACGAGGCGCGCGGCCAGCGCCTCGGCGCGCGGGCGCAGATCGTCGGCTCCGACCGCCAGCATGGCGCGCGCAGGCATCTCCCGCGCGCGGCCCGCGAGCAGGAGCCGCATGGTCGCCTCGAGTCCGGCGATGGCCACTTTGTCGAGGCGCAGCGCGCGGTACAGCGGGTTCTTGCGCAGCTCGCGGATCTTGTCGCGCCGGCCGACGATCAACCCCGCCTGCGGACCGCCGAACAGCTTGTCGCCCGAGTACATGACGAGGTCGACGCCGCTCGCCACCGCGTCGCGCACCATCGGCTCGTCGCCGAGCAGGGGCGCCAACTCGACCTCGTCGTCGAAGTCGAACAAGCCCGAGCCCAGGTCGAAGGCCGTGGTGACGCCGCGTTCCCGTCCAAGTCGGCCCAACTCGGCCGCGGAGGTCTCCTCGACGAAGCCGACCATCTTGAAGTTGCTGCTGTGGACCTTGACAAGGAGCCCCGTCGCTTCGCCCACGGCGCGCTCGTAGTCGGCGATGCGCGTGCGATTGGTGGTGCCCACCTCGATCAGTCGCGCGCCGGCGCGCGCCATGACGTCGGGCACGCGGAAGCTGCCGCCGATCTCGACCAGGTCGCCGCGCGACACGATCGCCTCGCGTCCGCCGGCGAAGGTCTGGAAGGCCAGGTACACCGCCGCAGCGCAGTTGTTGACGCCGATGCCCGCCTCGGCGCCCGTCAAGCGCGCCAAGAGCTCGCTCAAGCGATCGTCGCGCTGGTTGCGCTCGTTCGTGGAGCGGTCGACCTCGAGCACGCAGTAGCTGCGCGCCGCCTCGGCCATCGCCTCCGCCACTTCCGGATGCACTGGGGCGCGACCAAGCCCTGTGTTGAGCACCACGCCGGTGGCGTTGACGCAGCGCACCACTCCCTTGCGCAGCTCGTGCCGCGCCGCGTGCTCCAGGCTCCTCCACGGCTCGCCGGCCTCGAGCAGGGCCGCGAGGCGCGCGGCGTCGAGTTCGCCGGCCTTGATGGCGTCGCGCCAGCGCTCGAAGAGCCGCGCGGAAAAGGCGGCGGCGAGTTCGCGGCCGACCAGCTCGACGACGCCGGCGCAACGCGCATCGGCCAGCACCGCGTCCATGGCGGGCAGGAGTCGGTAGGCGGAAGCTGCTTCGCGCGTGTCCACGTCCCCCATATTCGCGCTCCATGGAGGCCGAGCGCAAGTCGGAGGCGCCAAGTCGCATGCGCGAGGCTAGGCTGTGCGGCTCGACGCCCGCGCGCAGCCCGGCGGGCGACCACGCACCATGCCTTCCAACGCCCCGATCCGCTGGCGCTTGCGCCGCTCCGACCCGACGATCGTGGCCGAGTTGGCGCGCCGCGCGGGAGTCTCGCGCATCGCCGCCACGGTGCTCGCCAACCGCGGCTGCACCTCCAGCGAGGAGGTCAAGCGCCTCCTCATGCCGTCGTTGCACCAGTTGCACGACCCGCTGCTCCTGCCGGACATGCCGGCGGCGGTGGCGCGCGTGCTAGCCGCGGTGCGCGCCAAGGAGACGATCCTCGTGCACGGCGACTACGACGTCGATGGCGTCACGGGCACGACGATCCTCGTCAAGGTGCTCGAGCACATGGGCGCCAAGGTGCGCTGGCACATCCCCGACCGCCACAAGGACGGCTACGCCTTCGGACCGCATTCGCTGGAGAAAGCGAAGGAGACCGGCGCGACGCTCGTCGTCAGCGTCGACTCGGGCACGAGCGCGCACGAGTGGATCGAGAAGCTCGGCGCAATGGGCGTCGACGTGGTCGTGACCGACCACCACGAGGCCAAGCCCGGTCCCTTGCCGCGCTGCGTGGCGGTGGTCAACGCCAAGCGCGCCGATTCGACCTACCCCTTCCGCGAGTTGTGCGGCGGCGGCGTGGCCTTCAAGCTCGCGTGGGCCTTGGCGCAGGCGCGCGCGGACGGCGGCAAGGTCGACGAGGCTTGGCGCTCGCTGCTGGTCGAGTGCATCGGCTACGCCGCCATCGCCACCGTGTGCGACGTGGTGCCGATGCGCGACGAGAACAGGTTGATCGCGCACTACGGCTTGAGGGAGATCCAGGCGGGTCGCACGCCGGGCATGCGCGCGCTGGTCGACGCCTGCAATCTGCCGCAAGGTCGCTTGTCGAGCACGACCATCGGCTACCAGATCGGACCGCGCATCAACGCGGCCGGCCGCCTCGCCAACGCGCGGATCGCCGTCGAGCTGTTCCTGTCGAAGGACATGGACGAGGCGCGACGGCTGGCGGCGCAAGTCGATGCGTTGAACACGGCGCGCAAGGACAAGGAGCGCGTCGTCGTCGATGAGGCGGTCGCCATGGCGGCGCGCTGGATCGACGCGCGCCATCATCCGGTGCTCGTGCTCGCCTCCGAGGCATGGGATCCAGGCGTCGTCGGCATCGTGGCCGGACGCATCGTGGGCCGCATGGGCCGACCGGCCGTGGTGCTCGGCGTGAAGGACGGCGTCGCCAAGGGCAGCGCGCGCACCATCGCGGGCCTGTCGCTCATGGATGTCATGTCGGCCGGCGACGGCTTGTACGAGACCTGGGGCGGACACCACCAGGCGGCCGGCTGCACGATCAAGGCCGAGCGCCTCGATGCGTTGCGCGAGCGACTCGTGGCGCGCGCGCGGGAGCTCTTGCGAGGCGAGCCGCCGCCGCCGCGCGTGCACGAAGCCGACTGCGAATTGCCGCTCTCGGCCTACGGCGAGCTGCTGCTCGACGAACTCGAGCGCTTCGAGCCGTGGGGCCAGGACTTCCAAGGTCCGGTGTTCGCCACGCGCGACCTGCGCCTCGCGGAGCAACCGACGATCATGGGCAAGGATCGCAAGCACTTCTCCGTGCGCCTGCGCAGCGGCGACGCGGTGTTCAAGGCCAAGGCCTTCGGCTTGGCCGAGCGCATGGGCGAACTCGCGCCGGGCACGCCGATCCATGTGCTGTGGCGACCGGACCGCAACACCTTCCGCGGCACGACCACGATCGAGATGACGATCGAGGACTTCGCCGTGGGCGTGGATCCATTGGCCTGAACTGCAACGAGCTGGACTGCAACGCGCTGCAGGTTCACGCGGCGCGACGGGCGCGCCTCGCGGAGCCGAGCGCGAAGTAGAGCGCCGCTGCCCCCGCGATGGCCAGCAAGGCCCAGGCCCGGTGCTCGACTGCAAGAAGGCGCGCGGGGTCGGACTCCAGTCCCTCCGCGCCAAAGGCGAGCGAGAGCAGCACCGCCAGCACCAGCATGCCGCCCAACATGCCCAGCGAACGCGACTGGGCCGAGAGCGCGGAGGCGATCGAGTACTGGGAAGGAGGCAACGCGGACATGACGACCATCATGTTGGGAGTCGAGAACAGCGCGAAGCCCAATCCGTGCAGCAGCAGCACGACCAGCACCGGCCACGCGCCCTGCTCGGCCTCCAAGTTGGCCGCGTAGCAGGCGAGGACGAGGATGACGGCCACGCCCGCGGCGACCATGCGCCGCGGCCCGAGGCGATCGGCGAGCCAACCCGAGCACGGCGCGAGCAGCGCCATGAACGCGGCGCCGCTGGCGAGGATCAACCCGGCTTCCGCGGCGGGCCGTTGCAGCACGATCTGCAAGTGCAGGCTGAGCAGCACGATGTTGGCGTAGGCGTTCATGTACAAGAGCGCCTGCACGAGCAGCGCCGACTCCAGGGGCGCATTGCCGCGCAACTGCCGCAAGTCGACCAACGGACGCGCGAGGCGCGACTGCCAAGCGACGAAGGTCGCGCCGAGCGCCAGCGCCAGCAGCACCCCCGCGATGCCGAGCCACCCCTCGCGCCACGAGGCGGTGCCGAGCACGGCGCATTGCACCGCCGCGGCGAAGAGCAGGCTGCTGGGCCAGTGCACCGCGCCCTTCTCGGCCTTCCTCCAGCGGCAGGCCAGCAACGCCACCACGGGTGCGGCGAAGGCGAGGAGCAACGCTGCGCCACCGAGGAAGACGAAGCGCCAGCCGCCCAGATCGACCAACCAACCGGCGCACAGCGGACCGACGGACAAGCCCGCGTAGGTCGCGCCGATGGCCGCTCCGAAGACCCGACCGCGCCGTTCGGCGGGTGCCAGCTGCGCGAGGAGCGCACCGCCGGTCGTGGTCACGACGGCGGCGGAGCCGCCTTGGAGGAAGCGCAGGATCAGCAACGCCTCGACCCGCGGCGCCAGGGCGAGCAAGCCCGTCAGCACTGCGAAGCACAGGAGTCCGGCCCGATAGAGCGTGCGCGCGTCCGTGGCGTCGGCCCAGCGCCCGATAGGCAGCAGGAACGAGGCCGAGCCGGCGAGGAAGAGGGTCTCGACCAGGCCCACCTGCCGCGCGCTCGCGCCCAGATCCACCGCCAGCGAGGGCAACGCCACCGCCACCCCTGAGAACATGAAGGCCGGCGCGAACTGCGAGGCGATGATCGCTCCCAGCAGCAATCCCTGCCGTCCATCGCTCGCGGAGGGCGTGTACATGCTCGATCCAGCGCTCAGAAGCGGAAGGTCCAGCCGACCTTGGCCGCCACGGCGGCGTCCAACGTGTCGAGTCCATCGTCCTCGCGCCGCAGGTTCTGCGTCCAAACGAGGTACACGTCGCTGCCGGGCGCGGCGATCCAGCGCAGCCGGCTGTTGATGCCACCCACGTCCGACTCGTTGTCGAACTGCAGGAAGTTCGCCCACGACAAGTCCGGCGTGAACGAGACGAGCGTGCGCAGGCGCCCTACATGCACTACCTCCTCGCCCGAGTCGAGGTCGAGCGCGGCGCGCGTCCAGCTGGCCGAGCCTTGGAACCAGCGGTTGGGGCGCCAACCCAGCTCGATCTCGGTCTCGAAGCTCGTGCCGCCGTAGTACTCGCCGCCCTCGATCCGGCCCGACAAGTCGACCGGGCGCTTGTTCGTGGTCTCGTACTCGAGACGCGCGCGCAGGAAGTCGTAGGTGCCTGGAGGCACGCTCAAGCCCGCCGGTTCGAAGTCCGTCGTGTCGACGACATCGCGCTCCTGCACGAGCTCCAGGCGCAACGCGTCGCCGGAATCGAACACGATGCCCACTGGCTGGATTTCGACCATCGCGGTCTGCAACTCGTCGTCGAGTCCGGTCACGAGCGAGCCCTCGATGGAATGCTCGCTGCGACGCAACAAGCCCTCGTGCCGCGGCTCGAAGACGAACCCGCCGGAGTACTGGCGCACGCCGTTGCGCGGCACGAAGCCCAACGCGGGATCGAATTCCTCCTGCACTTCGCGCGCCGAGGCGCGCCATTCCCACACGTCGTTGGGATAGGAGATCGAAGCGCCAAAGGCGGCGCCATCGTCGACTCCACCGTCCTGCGAGTTGAAGAGCGCCCAGACCGAGCCTTGCAGGTTCTTGCCGTCGAGGAAGTCGTCGGTGCGCAAGTTGAGGTCGAACCCGACGAGCGCGTCGTCGCGCGCCCCCAGCGGATCGCCGGCGGTCGCCACCACGCCGAAGCTCGATTGGGCGCCGAAGTTGCGCGCCACGCGCGCGGCGAAGAGGTTGGCCGAGTCCAGCGCCTCGTCCGGCTCGTCGCCTCCGTCGAGGGTGGCGGACTCGGTCTGCACGTCGAGCACCCCCACGCTCCATTCGTCCGTGCGTCCAGTGATCTTGGCTCCGGCGAGGATGGGCACCTCGGCCCCGGCTACGAGGCCGATGCGGCGCGAGAAGAACGGCACGAGGCTCCGATCCAGGTCGGCGAATTCGAAGATGCCGGCGTCCTGCAGGAAGAAGTCGCGCTTTTCGGGGAAGAAGAGCGGGAACCGCGTCAAATTTACTTGACGGTCGTCCACCTCGACCTCGGCGAAGTCGGTGTTGACCGTCAGGGCGGTCGACCAGCCGGGAAACGGCCGCCAGAACAGGTCGAAGCCGGGCTGCAGGTCGTCCTCGGGCGAGGCGCCGTCCTTGTCGACGCGCTCGGCGGCGAGGAAGGGCACGAAGTCGAGGCCCAAGCCATGCTCGGCTCCAGCCATGCCGGCGAGATCGGCTCCGGAGGAGAGCGTGAAGGGGCGGTCCTCGGCGCGCAGGCAGCCGTAGCGGCAGTACTCGAGCTTGCGCTGGATGACGCGGTTGATGTTGAAGCCCCAGGCGTCGGTGCCGAGATCGAAGCCCATGGTGTCGAACGGGATGGCGATCTCCGCCGTCCAACCCAGCTCGTCGATGGTGGTGCGCGCCTCCCAGATGCCGTCCCACGGCTTGTTGAAGCCGTTTCCGCCGCGCGAGAGCAGCGCGTCGCCCAGCGATCCGGCCGCCGAGACCTGGAAGTAGTACGCGTTGCGCCGGTCGCGGAAGGTGTCGAACCACATCTCCAGCCGATCGTCGGGCGACAGTTCGGCATCGCGCTGCATCTGCGTGGCGACGATCTTCTCCGGCTCGGAATCGAAGCAGCGCACGCCGAGGTAGAGGATGCGCCCGTCGTGGGCGATGCGCACCTCGGTGCGCTCGCTCGGTTCGGCGAACAGGCGCGGCGTCATCTGCACGAGCTCGCCGATCGGCTCGACCTCGGCCCAGCACGCGTCGTCCAGTCGTCCGTCGATGCGCGGCGCGACTTCGATGCGCGCGGCGCGCGCGACAGGTCGGCGGAAGGCACCCGGCTCGGGGACGACTTCGCCATCGCGCGCCGGGCCGTCCAAGCCCGCCAACGCGGCGTGGAGCGCGAGAAAGAGGGCGTTCACGCGACGAACCTCATGGTTGGCGGAAGTCCACCCACACCGGCGCGTGGTCGGAGAGCCCGGCCTTCTTGTCGATGCGCGCACCGTCCACCAAGCGGGCGAAGGCCTCGTTGCACAGCACGTGGTCGATGCGCCAACCGATGTCCTTCTCGCGCGCCTGCCCGCGGTTCGACCACCACGACCACAGGGCGGGATCGTCGGGGTTGGCCCGACGCACTACGTCGGTCCAGCCACGGCGGCCCAAGCGCTCGAACCACGCGCGCTCCTCGGGGAGGAAGCCCGAGTTCTTCTCGTTCTGGCGTGGACGCGCGAGGTCCATGGCGGTCGGCGCGATGTTGTAATCGCCGCACACGGCGATCGGCCGCCCTTCGGCCGCCATGGCGTCGAACCACGGGTCGAGCTCGTCGAGGAAGCGGAACTTGGCCGCCTGGCGCACTTCGCCCGAGGATCCGCTGGGCGCGTACAAGGACACCACGCTGAAGCCCTCGAAATCGGCCCGCAGCGCGCGACCCTCGTCGGCGAGGTGGTCGAAGGGCAGCCCACGCGTCAAGCGTTCCGGACAACGACGCGCGTAGACGCCCACGCCGCTGTAGCCCTTCTTGGCGGCCGGGTGGAAGGCGGCGCTCCAGCCTTCGGGTTGGAGCAGGTGCTCCTCCAGGTCGGACTCTTGCGCCCGCAGTTCCTGCACGCATAGGTAGTCGGGCTTGTGCTTCTTCAGCCAACGACTGAAGCCGCGACGCTCGGCGGAGCGGATGCCGTTGAGATTGAGGGTGCACAGCTGCGGCATGGCGGCGCGACATTGTGGGACCCGGACTCGCCGCGGTCGAGGAGAGAGGCGCGCGCAATCGACGTCTTGCGCGCCATTCGCGCACGCTGGATCGGTCGCGCCTGCAGATCGCGTCTGGATCGCGCGACTCGGGCACGCGACTCGGGCACGCGACTCGGGCACGCGACTTGGGCGCGCGACTCAGGGACGCCACACGACGCGCAAGGCGTCGCTGGCGTTGAAGCTCGCCGGCGTGCAGTGGCCCGCCGATCCATCCCTGTACCAAGCTTGGTACAGGCGCACTCCGCTGGCGACGAGGCCGCCAAGCTGCGAGAGGCTCGCGCCACCGGGCGCCGGCAGGCTGGCGACGCCCCCGCTGGAGGCGCGCGTGCCGAGGCGCACGCGGGTGCCTGCGACGCACAAGAGTCCATCGCCGAAAGGCGTGGGCGCCGAGCGATCGGTGGCCTGCACGAAGGCGCACGCGCCCGCGGGCAGGCCGCTCGCGCTCAGCGTGAAGCCGTCGGCCGCGAGGCTCGTGGCGCCCGCTCCGTCCAGACGCGACGATTGTCCAGCGGAATTGACACAGCCGGCGGTGCCGGCTCCGCACGGGCAAGGCAACGTCGGGCCGGAGCACAGGCGCTGGACGCGCGTCTCGTGCACGACTCCGCCGCCGACGCTGAAGAAGCCGCCTCCAAAGAGGCCCGGTGCGCCACCGAGCACGAGCTCGGAGTCGAGGTCGAGCGCCGACCCGTACAATGTCTGGAAGCCACCCGCCGAGAGCACGCCCGCGGGCAGCCAAGCGCCACCCGAGAGCGCATGCAAGCGCACGCTACCCGAGCGGAACACGACCGAGCTGTCCTCGGGCGCGCCCACGGCCAGCAATGCGCCGCGCACCGCCACCGCGGCGCCGAAGGCCGAGCCGGGCACGGCGCCGACGAGCGAAGCCTCCTCGCTCCAGGTTCCCGCGCCGCCGATCCACACGCGCGCGAGGTTCGCGCCCGGGGCGCCAACCACGACACGCGTGGAATCGATGGCGACCGACGACCCGAGGCGCGCATCGGCCTGCGCGCCATCGAGGCGCGCGACTTGCTGCCAGCCCACGAGGCTCAGCTCGTGGATCCAAGCAGAACCTGCGCCGTCGAGGCCGGCGATCGCGCGCAGCGGGGCGCCGGCGACGAGCCGCGTGCCGTGCAGGGCGACGCATGCGCCGTAGCGATCGCCCGGTTGCGACTCGGGCGGTTGGAGTCGCGCTTGCAGGTTCCATGCACCCGCCTGCTCGATCCAGACATAGACGGCGCCGCGACCGCCATCCTCGCCGGGCGCACCCACCGCCAAACGCCCATCGCCGAGCGAGACCGCCGCGCCGAACTCCGCGCCGCTCGCGACACCGATGAGCGAAGCCAGCAACGCCTCCGTGGCGCCGGAGAGATCGGAGAGGTGCACGGCGCCCGCGTCCTTGAAGACGCCCGCGTCCTGCGCGGGCGCGCCGACCGCAAGTCGCGCTCCGCGCACGTCGACTGCCGATCCATAGAAGTCGCCGGCGGCGAGGACGGGACCGCGGACACGAGCCTTGAGCGCGTAGAGCTCGCCACTCTTCTCGTACCAACTCACGGAACCCACCCCCGACAAGTTGCCCTCGTCGTCGGCCGGGTCGCCCAGCACGAGCCGCGCGCCATCGACGGAGAGGGCCTCGCCCGCGCCCTGCAGGAACGCGAGCTCCGCGGGCAGGATGCGCTGGGTCTCGGCCCAATCGCCGGCTTGGGCGCGCAGGTCGGTGCAGAGGCAAAGGCAGGCGGCTGCGCCGGCGAGGTATTCGAGCGAGGTGGTGTTCATGGTCGAGCGCGCCGCCGGGGATGGAGCCGGCAGCGTGTGTTCGCGAGCTTCCACGGGGGTGGATGCACGCGGCGCGCCGGAGCTCGTGATTGTCCCTCATCCGGCGTGGGGCGCAAGTCGCCTTGCGCGCCTTCCACGCCGTATGCTGCGGCCCCCATGGCCCGCGTCTTCCTGCTCGACGGCACAGCCCTCGCCTACCGCGCGCACTTCGCCCTGCACCGTTCGGGACTGACGACGCCCGAAGGCAAGCCGATCGGCGCGGTCTACGGCTTCGCCTCGACGCTCAACAGGCTGATCGAGACCGAGAAGCCCGATGCCATCGGCGTCGCGTTCGATCCGCCCGGCGAGACCTTCCGCCACAAGCGCTACGAGGAGTACAAGGCGACGCGCCAGAAGATGCCGGACGAACTCGTGCACCAGCACGACATCCTGCGCGAACTGGTGCGCGCCCAAGGCATCGCGCTGTACGAGGTGCGTGGCTACGAAGCCGACGACGTGATCGGCACTCTCGCCATCCAGGCGGCCGCGCGCGGCGACGAGGTCATGATCGTCACGGGCGACAAGGACTTGATGCAGCTCATCGGGCCGCGCGTGGCCTTGTACAACGTCTTCAAGCCGGGCATCGACCTCGTCATCGAGCGCGAGGAAGCCGTCAAGGAGAAGTTCGGCTGCGCTCCGGCGCAAGTGATCGACGTGCTGGCCATCATGGGCGACGCCTCGGACAACGTGCCGGGCGTGCAAGGCATCGGGGAGAAGGGCGCCGCCAAGCTGGTGCAGGAGCTCGGTGGCGTCGACGCGATCCTGGCGAACCTCGACAAGGTCAAGGGCAAGGCGCGCGAGCACATCGAACGCGACCGCGAGAACCTCTTGCTGTCGCGCGAGCTGGTCACCATCCGCCACGACGTGCCGCTCGATCCAGGGATCGAGGCGCTGCATCCCGCGCGCCCCGACACCAAGCAGTTGATGGCCCTCTACCATCGCCTCGGCTTCCAATCGCTCGCGGCCAAGGCGCAGAAGGCCGAGCGGCCGCCCGAGGCGCGCGACTACGTACTGGTCTCCGACGCGGCGATGCTCGCGGCCATGGTGCAGGAGCTGCGGCGCGCCCCGCTCGTCGCCATCGACACGGAGACGACCGGACTCGATGCGCGCCGCGCCGCCATCGTGGGCGCTTCGTTCAGCGCCGCCGCGATGCGCGCCTTCTACGTGCCGTTCAACGCGGATCCGCCGGTGCTGGCGGGCGGACCGCGCGCGATCCTCGAGGCGTTGCGACCGTTGCTGCTGGACCGCGAAGTCAAGCTGTGCGGCCAGAACACCAAGTACGACTGGCTCGTGTACGGGGCGGCAGGGCTGGAACTGCCGCCGCCGGCCTTCGACACGATGATCGCCAGCTTTTGCGCGCACGGTTCGTCGCGTAGGCACAACCTCGACGAGTTGGCGCTCTCCTACTTCGACATCGCCAAGATCCCGACCACGGCCTTGATCGGGACGGGTCGCAAGCAAGTCACGATGGCCGAGGTGCCCGTCGCCAAGGTGGCGGAGTACGCCTGCGAGGACGCCGACGTGACCTTCAGGCTGGTCGAGCCCTTGTCGAAGGAGCTCGTCGCGCACGGCGCCACCCAGCTCTTCGAGGAGCTGGAGATGCCGCTCGTGCCCGTGCTCGTCGCCATGGAGCGGCGCGGCATCCGGCTCGACACGCGCTTGCTCGAACAAGCCGCCAAGGAGATGGAAGCCGAGCTGTCGGAGCTTACGGCGCGCATCCACCACATCGCCGAGGCGGAGTTCAACATCAACAGCCCGAAGGCCCTGGGCGAGGTGCTGTTCGAGAAGCTGAAGATCCACGAGGTCTCCAAGGCGCGCAAGCCGAAGAAGACGCAGACAGGATGGGCGACCGACGCGGAGACGCTCGAGGGCGCCTACGGCGAGGTCGAGATCGTCAAGCTCGTGCTGGCGTGGCGCGAATTGATGAAGCTCAAGGGCACCTACGTCGACGCCTTGCCCGCCTGCATCGACCCGGCGACCGGTCGCGTGCACACGAGCTTCAGCCAGGTGTCGGCCGCCACCGGGCGCTTGGCCAGTTCCGATCCCAACCTCCAGAACATCCCGGTGCGCACTGAGCGAGGTCGCGCGGTGCGCAAGGCCTTCGTGCCGCGCGAACCCGATGCGCTCGGCGAATGGACGCTGGTCTCGTTCGACTACAGCCAAGTCGAGCTGCGCGTCCTGGCGCACTTGTGCGGCGATCCGGGCTTCGCCAAGGCGTTCGCCGAGGGCAAGGACATCCACGCCGCCACCGCCGCCACGATCTTCGGCGTCATGCCGGAACTCGTGACGCGCGAGATGCGCTCGCAGGCCAAGGCCATCAACTTCGGCCTCCTGTACGGCATGGGTCCGACGCGCTTGGCGCGCGAGACGGGCATGGGCGTCCCGGAGGCGCGCGAGTTCGTCGAGCGCTACTTCGCCTCGTTCCCCGCCGTGAAGGGCTGGATCGAGCGCACGCTGGCGGCGGCGCGCCGCGACGGGCACGTGGAGACGATCCTCGGCCGCCGTCGGCGCTTCCCCGAGATCAACTCCGAGGATCCGCGAGTGCGCGTGTTCGCCGAGAACGCGGCCGTCAACACGCCCGTGCAGGGGTCGGCCGCCG
>SXXH01000123.1 GCA_005789645.1 Planctomycetia bacterium | reverse complement strand
GGGGCACAAGGAGCACTTCAAGAAGCTGCGCGCCGAGATCGACCTCCTGACGTTGTCGGCGACGCCCATCCCGCGCACGCTGCACATGTCCATCTCCGGCCTGCGGGACATCTCGGCGCTGGCCGTGCCGCCCGAAGGACGCCAGGAGATCGACACGCAGCTCGTGCAGCGCGAGGACGAGGCGCTGGTGCGCACGGCGCTGCTGCGCGAGAAGGATCGCGGCGGGCAAGTCCTGTTCCTCCACAATCGCGTGTCCTCGATCCACGCCGTGGCGCTGCGCTTGTCGCAGCTCGTGCCAGAGTGCAGCTACGCCGTGGGCCACGGCCAGATGGGCGCCCGCGAGTTGGAGAAGGTCATGCGCGTCTTCACCGAAGGCGGCGTCGATGTGCTCGTGGCGACCACCATCATCGAGTCGGGCGTCGACATCCCCGCCGCCGGCACGATCATCATCGACCACGCCGACGAGTTCGGGTTGGCCGAGCTGCACCAGTTGCGCGGCCGCGTCGGACGCGGGCGGCAGAAGAGCTGGTGCTATTTGATGGTCGAAGGCGCCAAGCCCATCCGCGAGGTGGCGAAGGAGCGGCTCAAGGCGCTGGAGGAGCTGACGCAGCTCGGCGCCGGCTTCGCGATCAGCATGAAGGACCTCGAGATCCGCGGCGCGGGCAACCTGCTCGGGCCCCAGCACTCGGGCCACATCGCCGCGATCGGCTACGACATGTACTGCCGCTTGCTCAAGCAGACGGTCGAACGCCTGCAGGCGGGCGGCGAGATCGAGGCCGAGGAGCTGGTGGCCGAACAGGAGGCGCAGGGCTGCGAGCTCGAACTCGGCCTGCGCTCGTTCCTGCCCGACGATTGGATCCCCGATCCGAAGGTGCGCCTCGATGTGTTGCGCCAACTCGCCGGCGTGCGCAGCCCCGACGACGCCCAAAAGGCCCTCGCGATGCTCTCGGACCGCTTCGGACGCGTGCCGGACGAGGCGCGCGCCTTGGTGCGCACCTTCGAGTTCGCCGCGCGCCTCGAGGCCATCGGCGTGCGACGACTGCTGCGCCGCCAGGATGTGTACGTGCTCGAGTACCGCGACCGCGTGTTGCTCGAACAGGGCATGGACCTCGCCGGCGTCGAGTTCCGCCACGTCAAGACGGGCTTGGCGCACGTCGCCGTGCCGGCGCGCTTCGCCGAACCGGCCAAGTCGCTGCAGTGGTTCGAGTCGCTCTTGAAGGACGGACGGCCGGCGGTGAAGATCCGTTCGACATGAGCGCGTTCCTCGCCAGCCTGCTGTGCCTGATGGCCCAGGATCCAGCACCCGCGCCGGGCGGACGCCCGCAGTCCGCGCCGGTCGAACGTCGCCTGCCCTTCGACGGGGTCGCGTTGACCGTCAACCAGTCGGTGCTGACGCGCCGCGGCCTCGGACGCGACATGCTGCGCTGGCGTCGCGACAACCCGGACGCCGGCGAAGCGCAGATGCGCGCGGCCGAGGCCGAACTGCTGCGCTCGCGCGTCAACGAACTGGTGCGCGTGCAAGCCGGCGAAGACATGGGCCTGCCCGATGAGGCCGTGCAGGCGCGCGTGCGCGACGCGCTGGACCGCATCCAGAAGCGCCAGAACGGCTGGGTCGGCATGTCGCGCTTCCTCCAATCGCGCGACATGACCACCTCCGAGATCAAGGTCGCGCTGCGCGGCCAGATGCTCGGCGAGCTGTGGGAGGACTCGATCACCGGCAAGGGTCCCGCGCAGGGCCAGCGCGTCGTGGCGGACCGCCATGTGCGACCCGGACGAATCAAGCTGCTGTACGAACGCGCGCTGGAGACCGAAGAGGGTCTGGCGTTGCTCGGTGGCGCGCCCGAGCGCGTCAAGCTGCAGCAGATCGTGCTCGACCCCTCGCGCGTCGGCGGCATCGAGGCCGCGCGCAAGCTGGGCGACGAGTTGGCCGCGAAGCTCGCCGCGGGCGCCGACTTCGGCGCGTTGGTGGCGGAGCATTCCGCCGTCGCTTCCAACCAAGGCATCGGCGAGTACGAGACCGCGCGCTTGGCGCGCGTCGAGCCCACGCTGGCGCCGTTCTTGGCTGGTGCGCGAACCGACGAGACCAGCGCGCCCATCCCCGGGCCGCGCGGCGTCGTGCGCCTCGTCAAGTTGCTCGAGCGCGTCGAGCGGCGCTCGCCGACCTTCGCCTCGCTGTCCACGCAGGACACGCTGCGCAAGCGCGAACAAGAACGCCTCGACGGACAGCGGCTCGCGCGAGCCTACAAAGGGCGCATGTCGGGTTCGTGGATCTGGCCTAGCGAGTTCCGCGAAGTCGCGCTGGGCGAGCAGCGGGACTAGCCGCGCCTCGACGCCTCAACACACACGCCGCGTGAACGGCACGGTGAACTCCTTCACCACGCCCTCGAGGCCGCCGAACAGGCCCCCACCTTCGCACGCCAAGGCGACCTGGCTGCTGGGCAGGCCCGCGGGGCCCGCGACCGTCAAGGTCACCGTGGCCGTCTTGGACAACAGTCCACCTGGGCGCTTGGCCACGAGCACGAGCGCCCGCTCGTCCTTCGAGTGCACCTGCCAACCAAGGTCCTCGACCATGGTGCAGACCTCGGACCACAGTTCGTCCGCACGCATGGCGACGCGCACCGGCCGCAAATGCGGGTCCGGGTGCGCGTCGCTGGTCTGGAATCCGCCGGCCACGACGGAGATCGCGTTCAGCTCGAACGCTTGGCGAGCTTCTTCGCCATGCGGCTCTTGAGGCGCGCCGCGGCGTTCTTGTGGATGACGCGCTGCTTGGCGGCCTTGTCGATCTTCTTCATCGCCGCGACCAGGTCTTCCTTGCCGGCGGCGGGCGTCTCGGCCTTGGCGACCTTCTTGATGGCCGACTTCATCGCGCTGCGCTGCGCGCGGTTCTTGGTGTTGGCCTTGACGTTCTGGCGGTGGCGCTTCAGCGCCTGCTTGGAGTGAGCCATCGTTTATCGCAGTCTTTCCATCTTGGCGGCCACATCCTTGTAGCCGACGTCGGCCTCGAACACGCGGGAGTAGTGCATGCGCGCCTGCGCCGCGTCCCCCGCCTCCTCGGCGATCGCGCCAAGAGTATACAGGATCTCCTTGGCGCGTTCGTCCAAGACCGTCCCGAGCGGGCCCAAGGCCTTCTCGTACTCCTTGCGGGCGAGGTCGAGGTAGCCCTTCTTCTGGAAGCACTCCCCCAAGAGGGCGTGGGCGTCCCGCGCGCAACGCGGGTCGCCGGCGGCGCGCTGGAGCTCAGGCATGGCCGGATCGATGTCCCCCGACCGGACCAGCCGGCGCCCCAATTGGAGGCGCAGCGTGGCGTCGGCGGGCCGCAGCTCGACGCGCCGCGTCCAGTCGCGCACCTCGAACTCGTGCAGCTCGCGCTCCAATTGCCCGGCGAGGGACTCGTCGCCCTCCTTGCCGGCGCGCGCGACGGCCTTCTTCATCAGCTTGGTGCGCAGGTCTCCCACGCGGCAAGCGAGCTCGAAGCTGTCCTTGTCCTGCGACAACGCGCGCTCGGCCCAAATGAGCGCCTCGTCGGCGTCGCCCAGCTTCTCGTGGACCTCGGACAAGCGCCGGGTCGTGGTCGGCGAAGGCTCGTCGGCGTGGCGCGCTTCCAACTGCGCCAGCTCCTCGCGCAACTCCTCCTCCGACAACTGCAGGCGCTGCGAACGCTCGAGGGCGCGAGCCTCGCCCTTGTCCTTGATCAGCTCGCGGCTGTGCTCGACCTGGCGCGCGCTGGCGCCGCGCAGCGCAAGCTCCGCGGCCAAGTCCTTGCGCGCCTTGATGCAGTCCTGGTCGCGCGGGTCGGCTTGCAACGCGCGTTCGTAGTACTCGAGCGCCTTGGCCGGATCGCCGAGGCGCGCGGTCATCGCGCCGGCGCGCTTGAGCCCGTCGGCGTTGCGCGGCGCGATGACGGCGACGAACTCGTACACCGCGCGCGCCGAGTTGACATGGCCCGCGGACTCGAGCGACATCCCCAACAAGAGGTTGGCCTCCTCGTCGAACGGACTCGAGTCGAGGTAGGCCTCGTACTGCTTGATCGCGGCGTCGTGGCGCCCGGCCTTGGCGAGGCCCTTGGCCGCCACGAGCGGGCCGGCGCCGGTCAAGGCGCGGAACAGCTTGCTGCCGCCGCCCTTCAGCGCCTCGCGCGCCTTCAAGGCCTGGCGCAGTCCAGCGCGCGCCTCGCCCAGGTCGGGCGCGATGTCGAGCAACTGGCGGTACAGCTCGATGGCGAAGTCGGGATTGCGGCGGCGCAAGGCCTCGTCGGCCTTCTGCAGTTGCTTGGTGAAGTCCACGCGTGCGTCCTTTTCCGCCGGAGCGCGGCGCGCGCTCGCAAACAGGAGCGCAAGAGCCTAGTGGAGGGGCGACGAGCGCGTCAACGCGCGCTATCCTGTGGCGTTGCACGGTGCACGCCGCGCAACGGCGTCGCGCGCCCGCGCGCCCCACTCCATCCTGTCGCCATGCCTCCAGCCGCCATGACCGACCAAGCCCGAGCCGACCAAGCCCCCGCGGCCGCGCAGCCCCTCGACCTCGAGTTCGTCGTGCACTTGTATCCCGATCCCGTGCTGCGCCGCCGCGCGCGCGAGGTCCCGATCGACGACGAGACGCGCGCCGTGGTCAAGGCGATGTTCACGCGCATGGTGAAGAGCGACGGCTGCGGGCTCGCCGCGCCGCAGGTCGGGCTCGACCGCCGCATCCTCGTCCTCAATCCCACCGGCAAGCCCGAAGACGACCTCGCGCTCGTCAACCCGACGATCAAGGAGCGCAAAGGCGGCGATACGCTGATGGACGAGGGCTGCCTGTCGTTCCCGCGCATGTACGCCGAGATCAAGCGGCCCGAGCGGTGCGTGGTCGAGTACCTGGACCTCGACGGCGTGAAGCACGAGCGCGAGTTCGACGGCTTCGTCGCGCGCATCATCCAACACGAGTACGACCACCTCGAAGGCGTCCTGCTCGTCGACCGCATGACGCCCGTCGACAAGTCGCGCAATCGCGCGGGGCTCGAGGCGCTCGTCGACAAGTGGAAGCGCACGCAGGGGCGCTGAAGCCTGCCATGGCCGCATCGGAGCCGGCGCGCGGCGCCCTCGTCGTCGCGCGCGGCATCGACTCGCCCCCGAGCGCGCCGCGCGGAGCGACTGTCTCCATCGGCGTCTTCGATGGCGTGCATCTCGGGCACCGCGCCATCCTCGAGCGCAATGTCGCGCGCGCCCGCGATCACGGCGAAAGCGCGGCGGTGGTGACCTTCGCGGACCACCCGAAGGCGTTGCTGCTCGGCCGCGCGCCGCGCACCTTGACGAGCCTCGAGCATCGCCTCGAACTGTTCGCGCGCGCGGGCATCGAGCTCGCGTGGGTGCTGCACTTCGACGAGCGGCTGCGCGACCTGGACGCGCGCGCCTTCGTCGACCACCTCGTGCGCGGACCGCTGTCCGCGCGGCGCTTCGTGCTCGGCTGGGACTCCAAGTTCGGGCGCGACCGCTCCGGCACGCCGGCTTCGGTGGCCGAACACGGCCTGCCGGTGGAAGTCGTGCCGCAGGTCCAAGTCGGCGCACACGCGGTCTCGAGCACGAAGATCCGCGAGTGCATCGAGCTCGGCGACCTCGCCACCGCCGCGCACCTGTTGGGGCGCCCGGTCTCGTGCCTCGGCACCGTCGTGCGCGGCGATCAACTGGGCCGCCTGCTTGGATTCCCCACGGCGAACCTCGATCTGGGCGCCGAACTGCTCCCGCCGCATGGCGTGTACGCGGCGCGCGCGCGCCTCGGTCGCGAGGACAAGCTGTGGCCAGCCGTCGCCAACATCGGCGTGCGCCCCACCGTGGCGGCGACCTCCCCCTCGGCGCCGCGCGTCGAGGTGCACCTGCTCGAGGGCGGCCGCGACCTGTACGGCAGCACGCTGGAAATCGAGTTCGTCCAACGCCTACGACCCGAACAACGCTTCGACGGACTGCCGGCCCTCCAGGCCCAAATCGCGCGCGACGCCGAGGCCGCGCGGGCCTTGCTGGCTTCCACGGACGGCTGAGGCGCCACCCGACCAGATGCGCTGTGCCGCGGGCGCGCCGACCCGCCGACGAGCCGACGGGGGAGGGTGTCCCGCCGGGTGAGACCTCGAGGGTGCCCTGAGGACCGGCCCGGTGGCTTGTGCCCCACCCCTGTCATGTCAACCCCGCGTGCCCGGTTGACGCCAAGGCGTTGTGGCTGCATACTTTCCCGCCTTGATTCGGCGCGGATGCCCCCTGCAGGGGCCGCCCAGCCGCTTCGAGCAGCCCACCTGCCCAGGTCGCTCAGTTGGTAGAGCATGTGATTGAAAATCACAGGGTCGCCGGTTCAAGTCCGGCCCTGGGCACCACCTGCTCGCTTCATGCGCGCTCCGCCGCCGCACGCAGCTGACGCCGGCGGCCGAAGCGCTGACGCCGACTGCCGAAGCCGCCCCCTCCGACGCCGCCCCGCGATGTCCCACGCCCCCCAACCGGTCGCGGCCCCCAAGTCGATCCTGCGCAGCGACCCCACCCGCGTCGCCATCACCTGGCAGGACGGCAGTGCCAGCGAGTGGACCGCCGCCACCTTGCGCCGCGCCTGCCCCTGCGCGCGCTGCGTCCATGAAATCACCGGCGAGCGGCTGCTGGATCCGTTGAGCGTGCCGGACGACCTGACGCAGTCGAACTTGGCCTTGGTCGGGCATTACGCGGTCAGCATGGTGTTTTCGGATGGGCACCAGACGGGGATCTACACGTGGGGGTACTTGAGGGGCTTGTCTTGATGCTGGCCCCTGTCGTTGTGCGCATCTTGCGGGCGCCTCGGCGGGTAAATCCGAGTTGAGTGCCACGCGCGCACCCTCGGCGGGCGTCCAGACAGATGAGGGAGCTCTCACGAGGGCTCCAGCGAGCCACCAGGCCTAGGCCTGGCACGCCGGCCAAGGGCCGCTCGCGTGGTGCCCGGGCCGTACTTGCGGCCGGCCCGACCACTACGCGAGCGCACCTTGGCCTGCGTCGCATGTCGCGCGACGACCGGAGACCAACCGCGACCAACCCACATCCAGACGAGGCACAACCGGACCCGACCTCCCCGCACATCGCTCTATTGGACAAGCCCGGCCCCCGCCGAGGCGCATCCATGCCACTCTGCGCGCGCTCCAGCCTCCAGCGACCTGCTTCGTCGACGGAAGGCGGGGTCGTGGACCCGCGCGTCTGGCTTTTTTCGCTTCCTGGGCAACCAGCAGGTGGGATTCACGCCACAGGCGCGCACAATGAACGGGACCAGCATCGGGACATGAAGCACCTCCCCCTCCGCATCAAGCCCACCCTGGAACTCCCCGCCGACGAACTGCTCGTAACTTTTGCCCGTTCCGGCGGCCCCGGCGGCCAAAACGTCAACAAGGTCGAGAGCAAGGTCGAGTTGCGCTGGTCGCCGGCGACCTCGCGCGTGCTCGACGAGGTGCAACGGGCGCGGGTGTTGGCGGCGTGGAAGGACAAGCTGACGGAGGCGGGGGAGTACCTGATCCGGGCCTCGGAGCATCGGGAGCAGGGGCGCAACCTCGAGGCGGCGCGGGCGCGGCTGGCGACGCAGCTGCGCTCGGCGCTGGCGGTTCCCAAGGTGCGGCGGGCGACCAAGCCGACCAAGGGGTCGCAGCGGCGGCGCCTGACCGAAAAGAAGGTGCGCGGGGACATCAAGCGCCTGCGGCGCGACGGGTCCGACTAGCAACCGCCCCCATCCACACATTCGTGGCGCCGCGGGCGCCCTCCATCCACGCCAACCCTCGCTACCAGCTTCCTGTGAGCTCCGCCATGGAATCCATCGCCGCCAATTTCGACGCGCTCGAGCGCGCCATCCGCACCAAGAAGACCATCGTCCGCCAGGACCTGCGCGAGGTGGCCGTCGCCCTGGGGCGGTTGTGCCTCGACCAACGCGAGAGCGAGGCCCAGGTGGGAATCGAGCGGCTGGGGGCGCTTGCCAAGGAAGGTGGAGAGCGCTTCACCCAAGCGCTGCGCGAGGAATTGGTCATGGCGGTGACCGAGCATGTGCGCTCGTGCGACCCGCGCTACCTCGACCATCCCAAGTACGACCTCGTCTACACGGTCGAGGCGCGCGAGCGGTTGGAGGCGCGCTTGGTGGTGGCCGAAAAGCTGGGCTTCCCGGCCGACGAGGCGATGTTGGAGGCGGTCGAACGGGCGGATGGCTTGCTGCAAGGGCGCTTGGACCAAGCCAAGTCCTGAGACTCTTGCCTCCCTGCGAAAGCTAGCTGCGGCCAAATTCCGGCCTGCAACTACAAGCGCGGTTAAACCGTGCATTCCAAGCGCAGACGCCTGAGATCCGCCTAGTAGCCATTCGCAACTTCCTACACATGCATTCCCGAGCAAATACTTGCGTCAACGCTCAAGGCAAATTCGAAAAGCGGGCAAGGAACCCTAATTCCCTGACGATTTCCCCAATCCAAGGATGGTGTCATCGCAAAAGTACGCCGGGACCTTTTCCCGGCGGGGCCCAGACGGCATCCTCCTCGGACTCTAAATCCCCATCCCCGTAGAACTGCCCGCAACACCACAGACTCTCTCTAGGAGTGCATTCCGAATGAAGAAGTTCGTCTACAGCGCCGTCGCCCTGACGATGGCCACGGGTGCTAGCTACGCGGCCGAAACCGGCTGGGCCAGCCTCGATCAAGAGATCTCCGGCCTGTCCTCGAGCCTGTCGGCGCAGAACGCTGGCGGCCCGAAGGTGGGCGGATGGATCATCACCAGCGTGCGTTCGCAGGGTGATGGGGTCGGCATCGACACCGATGACGACGGCACCGTCGACGAGACGGTCGACAAGTTGGGCTTCCAGCTCGACCAGGTCCGCCTGCATGTCACGGGCGACGTCAGCAACGACTACAGCTACAAGATCGGCTTCGACCTCCAGAACGGCGACGCCGAACTGACCGACGCCTACATCAAGTGGAAGCTGATGGACGGCGTGAACGGCATGATGGGCCGGTTCCTGTACCCGACCCTGAAGTCGGCCACGATGGACGAGAACAAGCTTCTCTTCCTGAACCGCACGCTCATCGGCTCCGTGCTTTACAGCAGCTCCCTCGACTTGGACGAGGACGGCCTAACCGACCCGGAAACCCGCGGTCGCGCCGAAGGCATTGCGGCCACGGGCTCCTTCGAAATGCTCGGCTACACCTTGGCGATCCAGAACGGCGGCGACGGCGTTGCCGACGAGCTCGCCTTCACGGTCAACGTGTCGGCCGATGTCATGGGCAAGGGCGCGGGCATGGTCGAAGGCGCCTACGGCGCCGCGGAAGGCACCAACCTCACGGTGGGCGGCTTCTACCACGACGATGGCTCGATCGAAGACGGCAACGCGTTCGGCATCGAAGCCTACTTCACCATGGGCGCCCTCGCGGCGGCCGTGAACTACGTCAGCTTCGGCGAGGGCTTCGGCGATGTGTCGCCGTACGACATCACCGCCAGCTACCTGTTCACCGAGCAGTACGAGGCCGGTGTGCGCTACGAGGACACCGACGCTGACGTGACGAAGCTCACCGCGGGCGTCAACCGCTACTCGGCCGGCCACAACCTGAAGTGGACGCTGCAGTACTCGAAGATCGACGTGGACGGCGGCGAAGGCCCCGAAGACGAAATCGCGCTCGGCGCGACCCTCGCCTTCTGATCCGCTGACCTGAGCCATCGTCGCTCGCGCGCGTCGCGAGGGAGGGCGGCTCTCAGGTCCACCCAAACAAGGAGCCCGCGCGCGTCGCGGGCTCCTTCCTTTTTTGGCCACTTGCTCGCTGCGGCCGTGCACTGTGTGCGGCGCTCGCGTCCTGCGCCTTGCGTTGGAGTTGCCGTTCGCTGCTCAGGGTCGGCGTTACCCGCTAGGCTG
>SXXH01000122.1 GCA_005789645.1 Planctomycetia bacterium | reverse complement strand
GCTCGCCGCGCTCGGCGCGGACTGCGCCTTCTTCGCGCGCACGAAGAGCGGCTGCGCGCGCGGCCGTGGCCGGGGCGAGCAGCTGACGGACCTCGCCGCGCCGCAACTCGCTGTGGCGCTCCTGACCCCGGACATTGGATGTCCGACCCCCCTGGTCTACCGAGCGCTCGGACTCTCTCCTGGCGTGACGAAGGAAGTCGCAAGCGATTTGCAATTTTCGCTCGTGGCGGGGCCGGCGAACCGTGCGCGCAACGACCTGGAAGCGGCGGCGCTCTTGGCCGTGCCCGCGTTGCATGCTTGGCGCGCGGCGCTCGACGCGGCCCAAGCTGGCGCTTGGTTCTTGTCCGGCAGTGGTTCCAGCTACATCAGCCTGCACGCGCAGGAGTCCGCTGCCCGTCTCGCGCTCGAGCGCGCTTCGCTCTCGATCCGCGACGCTGGACTCGTCGCGCGCCTCGCGACCATCGCCGCGAGCGGGCCGGGTGCGCGCGTGATTCGCTGAAATTATTGCACCGCGGGGCCGCCCTCGCGCGGAATGGACGCCAGCGCAGCGTTCCGACTCTCTCCGGAGCGCCTTCTCTCCTGCGCGCACCGCACCATGAGGCTCACCGAGATCCGCATCAAGCTGCTCTTGTCGACACGCGACAAGTTGCGCGCCTTCGCCAGCATCACGCTGGAGGACGCCTTGGTGCTGCGCGACGTGAAGATCATCGAAGGCCAGAAGGGCCTCTTCGTGGCGATGCCTTCGCGCAAGTTGTGCGACCGTTGCCCCGCCTGCGCAGGCAAGAACCACATGCGCGCGCGGTTTTGCAACGACTGCGGCGCGCGACTCTTCGAAGGCCGTGGCGACATGGACGATCGCGGCCGCCCGCGGCTCTACGCCGACGTGTGCCATCCCATCAACCAGGACGCGCGCGACAACGTGCAGCGCATGGTCTTGCGCGCCTACGAGGAAGAGTTCGCGCGCAGCCGCGAGGCCGGCTACGTGGCGCAGAGCTTCGACGACCTCGACTACGACTACCTCGAAGAGAACGCCCAGCACGAGGCGCGCTGAGGACTTGTCGCGGCCGGCCTCGGCGCCGCATCCAGCCCCGGCCTCGCGCATCGCTCGACCTCCAGCAGGGGCTCCCGCGCCTTCGGGGCGTGGTCCGACTCCAGACCTTCCGAGGCGCGGCCTCCGCAGTCTAGGCTCTTGGGCGTGATCGTCGTTTCGGTGCAAGGCGCGAGCTTCGCGGAGCTCGCCACGCGTGCTTCGGCCGCGCGGGAGGAGGGCGACATCGTCGAACTTCGGCTCGACGCGCCCGGAGCGCCGCACGGCGCGCTCGCGTTCGGCGTCGAGGAACTGCGCTCCTTGAAGGAGCACCTCGGCCGGCCCGTGCTGGTCGCGTTGAACGGCCCCGAGGCCCACGGCTGCTTCTCTGGTCCGCTCGCGGCGCGACGCGCCGTGCTGGACGCGGCCGTCGCGGCTGGCGTGGATCTCGTCGACATGCCGTTGCACCTCGCGGCCGAGCTTGGCGCCTTCGCGGCGCGACGCGTGTTGTCTGCGCACGTGGACGCAGCGGCCTGCGAGCACGCCGCGCGCGCGCTCGTCGAGCGCGCCGCGCCGGGCGATCTGCTCAAGCTGGTGGGACGCGCCACGGACGCGGTCGAGGGGCTCGAGGTACTGCGCGTCTGCGCGCGCCATGACTGGCGCGACCATCGACACGCCGTCTTCGCCAGCGGGCTGGAAGCGGCTTGGACGCGCATCGTCGCACCGGCCTTTGGATCCGCGGCGGTGTGGGCGCGCGCCACCGAGGCGCCCGCGACCGCACCCGGACAACTCGACGCGCACGCCTTGCGCGCGGCTCGACCTGCGCGGCCGATGGGTTCCTCCACGCGCCTTTGCGCCGTGCTGGGCGATCCCGTGGCGCACAGCCTGTCGCCGCGCCTGCACGCGCGCGCCTTGCGCGAGCTCGGGCTCGACGCGGCCTTCGTCGCCCTGCGCGTGGCGCGACTCGACGAGATCCTGCCGCTGCTCGACGAGCGCTGGATCGGCTTGGCGCTGACCGCGCCGCTCAAGCAACAAGGCGCGCACCTCGCCCTGGAGCTTGACGCCGCGACGCGCGCTGCATGCGCCGCGAACACCTTGGTGCGCGTCGCGCGCGGTGCGTGGCGCGCGACGAACACCGACGTGGTCGGCATCGGACTGGCCGCGCGCGCCGCGCTCGGACTCGCGCCGCAGGCGAGCCTCTCGGGACGGCGCATCGCCATCCTCGGCGCGGGTGGCGCCGCGCGCGCGGCTTGCCATGCGTTGCGCGAGGCGCGGCTTTCGCTTTGGGCTCGCGACGCGGATGCCGCCCGCGCGCTGGGATCCGCCTCAGGGATCGCGGTGTTCGAGCACGTCGCCGCGATCGAGGCCGAGTTGGTGCTCGATTGCACCAGCGCCGCGTTGGCGGGGGAATCGCCCGTGCCCATCGAGCGCATCGCGCCGCGGACGAGCACGATCGCTGGAGCCGGCGCGCCGACCGTGGTCTTGGGTTCGACCTACCGCCCCGCGCGCACGCCGCTCCTCGTGGCGGCCGCGGGGCGCGGGATGTCCACCTTCGACGGCTCGCGTTGGTTCCTGGAACAGGCCATCGCCCAGTTCGAGTCGCACCACGGCCTGCCCGCGCCGCGCGCGGCGATGGAGGACGAATTGCGTGCGGCCTTGGCCGCGGAGCAGGCGCCATGACCCTTTCATTCCCGCCGACGCGCGTCGCCATGGCGCGTTGGCCGCTGGTCGCGCTGGTTGGCTTGCGCGCCAGCGGCAAGACGACGCTGGCGCGCGCGCTGGGCGAGCGGCTCGCCTCGCCCATGCTCGACCTGGACGAGGAACTCGCCGCGCGCCATGGCGCCGACTCGGCCGGAGAGTTGTTGCAACGTCTCGGAGTCGCGCGATTCCGAGTGCTGGAGGAGTCGCTGGTCCTCGAGCTATTGTCCCGACCGCGGCGTTGGCCGTCGCTGTGGTCCTGCGGCGGCGGCGTGGTCGAGTCGCCGCTCGCGCGCGCGTTGTTGGCGCGCTCCGCGCTCGTCGCGTGGTTGGACGCACCCGCGTCCGTGCTCGCCGCGCGGATCGCCCGCGATCCCGTGTCGCGGCCCTCCCTGCTGGGCTTGCCGCCGCAGGAGGAGATCGCGCGACTGGCGGTGCGCCGCGTTGGCTTGTACCGAGCTTGCGCGCACCTGCGGCTCGACGCGTCCGCCGCGCGCGAAACCGTGCTCGAGCAGGCGCTGGAGGTGCTGCGCAGCCGTGGGTGAGCGCCTCGACTCGCCGGGCGCTCCAGGCAGGACGCAAGCGGCTCCGTTGATCTTGTACGACGGTGGCTGCGGCTTGTGCCATCGCTTCGTGCGCTTCGTGGCGGCGCGTGATCCGCGTGCCGTGCATCGCTTCGCCTCGCTCGAGTCCGCGACCGCCCGCGCCTTGTTGGCGCGGCATGCCCTGCCCCTTGGACTCGACAGCGCCGTGCTCTGCGACGAGCGCGGCTTGCATGTGGAAAGCACCGCGGCGCTGCGCATCCTGCGCCGCCTGCGCTTTCCTTGGCCCTTGGCGGCCGTCCTCCTGCTGGTGCCGCGCGCTTGGCGCGATCGCGCCTACCGCATGGTGGCGCGCCGGCGCTTGCGCTGGTTCGGCTCCGCCGACGGTTGTCCGCTGCTCGATCCCCGCCTGCGCAAGCGCATCGTGGACGAGTAGCCCCCGGTCATGGGAAGTCGATCGCCGCGTCGACGCCGGAGACGATGTCCACCACGCGCGACGTTCCCGCCGTGGCCCACGGCTGCGTCGGTTCCGTGCGCGTGCGCACAGTCACGGTCCACGCTCCGGGCGGCAAATGCAGGCTGAACGGCGCGATCGTCCCGTCGGCGCACGCGGCGCGCCGCGACACCAGCAGCGCGCCGTGGGAGGCGCCCTGTGCGCGCACCTCGATCTCGGGCCGCGCCGCGCCGAGCGTCGCGGGTCCGATCGCGACGAACAGCGCGCCGAGCTGGTCGAGCACGATGGGCTGGGGGTCTTCCAGCGCGGGCACGGCATGCGTGCTCGTGGCTCCCGCGAGTTCGACCTCGAGCGTGCCGGCGAGCTGCGGCGCGTCGCTGGTCGCGTGGATCCCGTCGCGAGGATCGGCCACCAGCGGCAGCTCGCCGTGCGGAGCGGCGAAGCGCGCCCGCGCCACGCAACCGAGGACAGGCCGTCCATGCGCGTCGACGAGGCGCAGCGCAAGCGGGCGCGATGGAGCCAGCACCAGGTCGAACACCTCGTCTCCAGGACCGAAGTCGCGCGGCGGTGTCTGGATCGGCGCATGCCCGAGCTTCGACACGCACAGGCACAGGCCCGCGAGAGGCGCGCGCAGCGCCGGGAACTCGAAGCTGCCATCGTCGCCGGTCAACACCGCCGCGTTGAACTCCTCGCGGCCGCGCCCGAGCTCGACCATGGCGTTGGCCACAGGTGCACCTTGCTGGTCTCGGATGTTGCCGCGCACTCGGAACCCGTTGCCGTTCCAGGCGATCTCGACCATGCTCGTCCACTCGCCGGGCGGCACGATCGTCGTCGCCGAGGCTTGCGTCATTCCCTCGTGATCGAGCCACTCGACGACCAGCGGGGTGCCGCGCGCCACGTTTCCGATGCGCGCGCCGCGCTTGTCGGGGCCGAGGTGCGCGACGATGCCCGAGGCCATCTCCTCGATGGCGATCCAACGCAATTCGGCCTCCAACTCCTCGCCTTCGAGTCCGAGGAGGTCGCGCCAGCCGAGCGAGGGCTCCGCGGCCAGTGGCGCGCGGACACGCAGCGCGCCTTGCAATTCGCGTCCGCTGGCATCGATGGCGCGCACTTGCAGCTCGGCCGCGCGCTCCAGTCGCGCGAGCAACGGCGCGCTGGTGGCCGCCCCTGGTCCCGTGCGCAGATAGCGCGGCTTGTGGCCTGCATGCGCGATGCGCACCAGCCGCTCGACTCCCGCGGGGACGAAGACCTCGACGTTTCCGTCAGGATCGCTGTGGTGCGAAGAAAGCACTTGTCCCGCGGGCCCTAGCGCCATGACGCGCGCCCCGGAGAGTGGTCTGCCTTGGTGGTCGAGCACGAGGATGGGCCAGGACTCGACGGGAGGCACGACCAGCACACCCAAGTCGCCGCCTTCCACGAGGCCCCCGGCGTCCAGCTCGTGCGACCAGGCGCGCGCGGACAGCACGAGTTGCGCGCCGGATTGGCCGCACCGCGCGAGCGCGGGCGTCAAGGGCAGCCAGAAGACGCCGTCCGTTTCGACAGGGATGGGGAACTGGCCCGAGCTGTACGCGCAGCACCACTCGATCTCGAGCGTTGCGCGCGCCAAGGGCCGCTGTTCGGGACCTTCCACGAGGAGGCCACGCACGCATGGCAGCGACGCGACGCTGGCTTGCAGCCGCGTGGTCGGCGTCCGCAACTGCAAATGGGCTGGACCACCGATGGACATGGTGTGCGCGTCGGAGCCGAGCGTGCCGTGCGAGGGGCGCGCGGTCCACACATAGGGCATGCGCAGCTCCAGCGCCCCGCTCCAGTCGCGCGGCAACCCACGCAGGCGGAAGGACCCATCCTCGCCCAGCGCGAGCATCTGACCCGCGGCGCCAGGCGGCGTCGACTCGAGCGCGGCGAAGTTCGAAGCCAAGGCTCCAGCACGGCCGAGTTCGTCGATGCGCGACGAGGGCTTGTCATGTGTCAAGAGCACATGACAAGTCCTGCCTGGTTGGATGCCGGCGACCACGCCGGCGAGCGTGGCGCCCTCGGGCAGGACGACCACCTGCCGCGCGTCCGGCGCCGGCGGGTCGAGGCGGTTCAACGCGTAGTCGTGGCGCCACACGAGCAGCGCCTGGGTCTCGGCGTTCGCCGACCACGCCACGCGTCCTTCGGCGTCCGACAGCAGCACTTCCTCGAACCGTTCGCCCGAGTGGCGCAACACGCTGTAGCCGCTGGCGGGTTCACCCGACGCCTCGCGCAGCTGGAAGCTCGTCGTCGTCGCGGTCAAGCCGGCTTGGCGCGTGGAATCGCCGGCGTCCGGGGATTCGAGGAGCTGCGCCGAGGTCGATTGGGCGGCTGCTTGCGACGTCACAGGCTGCGGCGCGGGTGCGGCGCCCCAAGGGACGAGGGCGACGCCTCCGATCACGACGGTCGCGAGCACTGCGCTTGCCAGCCACGCGGGACCAATCCAGGGGGAGGGAATCGCGTTGGAGTTGGGCGAAAGCGGCGCGGCATCTGCGCCGAAGACCACCAAGGCCGCCAGCCATTGGTCGCGTTCGTGCTGGTGACGCGCCTCGAGCCGAGCGCGCAAGGCGCGCAATCCGCGTTCGACGCGCTTGCGGGCGGCCTCGGGCGTGATCGATAGCCGTCGGCCCATCTCGTCGGAGCCCAGACCCTCCATGTAGCGCAGCAGCACCGCATCGCGCAGATCAGGCTCGAGCCGGAGTACTTCGCGCGCCAGCTCCGCCTGCAAGTTGGCCCGCTCGACGAGTTCGTCGGAGCCCGGAGAGTTGGCTCGGTCCGCCTGCGCGCGCGTCTCGACGTCCGTGCGCCGCGATTCGCGCGCTCCGCGCGTGCGCGCCAAGTTGCGCGCCACCGCGGCCAACCAGCGTCGCAACTCGCTGCGTGTGGCGAGCTGCGCCGGAATGCCGCGTCGCGCCTTGAGCCATGCGTCGTGGACCAGGTCGTCGGCCGTGCTGGGGTCGGACACCAAGCTGCGGGCTAGACCACGCAACCACTCCAGCTGCTCGAGCAGGTCGTCTTCGTCGAAGCGGGATAGAGGACGCGGTTCCGGCTGCATTGCATTCCAGCCGGTGGGGGCTGCGAAGCGTGACAGACTTGGAGGGGAATTTGACCTTGGGATGGGTGCGGATGGCGAATGGGTGGTGATTCAGGAGTGGATTCAGGGCGGGATGTGGGGGAGTGGGCTTGAATGTGGGTTGGGTGGTGTTTATAATCTTGGCTCGCAACGCGGGGTGGAGCAG
>SXXH01000121.1 GCA_005789645.1 Planctomycetia bacterium | reverse complement strand
GTGCCGCCGTCGGCGGCCTCGAGCAGTCCGCGCTTGTGGCGATGCGCGCCGGTGAAGGCGCCCTTGGCGTGGCCGAAGAGCTCGCTCTCCAGCAGCGCGTCGGGCAACGCGGCGCAGTTCTCGCCCACGAAGGGCTTGTCCTTGCGCGGGCCGTTCTTGTGGATGGCGCGCGCCACGAGCTACTTGCCCGTGCCGGACTCGCCGCTGACGAGCACCGGGAGGTCCGACTCGATGAAGCGGTCGAGCAGCTGGAACACGTGCTTCATCGCGTCCGAACGGCCCACGATCGCCGCGTAGTCGTGGCGTCCACGCTCGCGCGCCAACTCTGCGCGCACCACCGCCAACTCGCCGTCGCGATCGCGCACCTTGCGCCCCAGCTCGTCGACGAGGCGCGCCACCCGGGTGCGCGCCTCTTCCAACTCCGCGTTCCTCCGCTCGAGCTCCTCCACGCGGCGTCGCGACAGGATCGCGAGGCCAGCGAGGCTCGCGTACAGCTCCAGCGCCTCGAGGTCGCGCTCGTCGAAGGCGCCTTCCTGCAGGCGATGGTCGACGTATAGCACGCCCTCCGCGCGACCTTCGATGCGGATCGGCACGCACACCACCGAGCGCAGGCGCAGGTCCTCGACGCTCGCCATGCCGGACAGGCGCTCGTCGCGGCCAGCGTCGATCGACAGGAGCGGCGCACCGGCCTCGTGGACCTTCTTCACGACGCCCTGCGAGAGGCGCGTGTGCGGCAACGGCACGTCGAGCCGCTCGTGGCTGCGCGCCACCTTGAGCGCCCAACCGCCGTACTGCGGCTTCTCGCCCGGCTCGGGGGAAAGCAGCAGGAAGCCGCGCTCGGCGCGCACCAGCTCGAGCGCGCTGTCGATGATCGCGCGCAGCAAGGTCGGCGTGTCGTGGGGCGCGAGCAATTGCGCGCACAGGCGCGAATAGCCGTGGAGCGCCACGCGCTCGTCGTCGAACTCGGGCAAGGAAGTGCGGTAGCCAGCCTCCTCCAGATCGAGCGCCTGCGTGTCGCTGGCGGGCGGGCGCGCCAGTCCTTCGTAGACGAGCCGCACCGCGCCGACGAGCACCTCGTCGCCGACGAACAGCTCGCGCCGAGCGATGCGCTCGCCGTTGACCCAGCTGCCGTTGGCGCTCTGCAGGTCGATGACGAAGACACGCTCGCCCGCGCGCTCGAAGCGAGCGTGGCGGCGCGACACGCGCGTGTTGGCCAGACGCAGGTCGCAATCGACATTCCGCCCGAGGACGGCCGAGTCGCGCTCGAACGAGACCTCGCTGCGCACGCCTTCCTCGTGGACTGTGAACCGCATGGGGCGCAGGGCATGGTGCGCCCGCGCACAGCTCTAGCCGCAAACCCCTGTGCGGCAACGCACAAAAACCCAAGTATCAACCACAAGCCACTTGCCATCAGGGACTTGCGGCGCCAAACGCAACCCGCGAGTGCCTCAACTACCCGTGTAGTTGGGTTTGCGCTTCTCCGCGAAGGCCGCCAAAGCCTCGAGGCGATCCTGGGTGGGCAGCACCCGCTCGTAGCAACGTGCCTCGATCTCGAGCCCCTGCGGCAGCGGCGCCTCGCACCCCTGGTCGATGGCCGCCTTGGCGGCGCGCACTGCCACCGGGCCATTGGCTGCGATCTGCAGCGCCAACTCGCGCGCCGCCTCGTGCAGGCGCTCGAGCGGCACGACGCGGTTCACGAGCCCGATGCGCTCGCTCTCGGCGGCATCGAGCTTGCGACCAGTGAGGATCAGGTCCTTCGCGCGCGAGCGTCCGACGAGCCGCGGCAAGCGCTGCGTGCCCCCGGCTCCGGGGATGATGGCGAGCGTAGTCTCGGTCAAGCCCAGCTGCGCATGGCTGGCGGCGATGCGCAGGTCGCAGGCCAACAACAACTCGGTGCCGCCACCGAAGGCGAAGCCGTTGATCACGGCGATCGTGGGCTGCGGCAGCGCCTCCACGTCGTCCATCGTGCGTCGGATGTTCTTGACGAACAGCGGCACGCGCTCCTTCGGCATCGTCTTGCGTTCCTTCAAGTCCGCGCCGGCGCAGAAGCTCTTGTCGCCCGCGCCGGTCAGCAAGATGGCCCGAATCGAGAGGTCCTGAGCGAGGCTCGCGCACAAGGAGCGCAACCGCCGCAGCGTCGGGAACGACAGGCAGTTCATCACGTCCGGCCGCTCGATGGTCAGCCACGCGAGGTCGCCCTCGCGGCGCAGGCTGACGAGTTCGGGCTGGTCGGGCACGTCGGAGGGGATGTCGTCGGTCCAGTTGCTCATGGGATGCGGCCGCAGGCGGGGCGCGGCATGGTAGCGGCGCACGGTACGCCGCGCGGCACCCAAGGCGCGGAGAGCGGGCGCGATCGAGCCCCCTCGGCGCCCGCCCACCCGGACCTGGGCCTGGAATTAGGCGTTCCAACGCCATGCAGGAGCTGGCGTTGGCTGCGCCCCCTCGCGCGCGAAGCACGCGCCATCTACCCTATTTGGACCTCGTAGTTCGCCTTTGGGGGTCGCCCCGAGTGTTCGACGAGGCCACCGCAGAGTCCGGCGCCAGCGTTGCATCGCCCGCCGCCCCGCCCCTCACATGTCCCACGCTCCCGCCGCCGCGCCCCACGCGTCGCACCAAGACGAGTTCAACCCGTTCCTCTCCATGGCGCAGCTGTTCGACACGGCTGCAGACCACCTCGGCCTCGACAAGGGCTTGCGCGACGTGTTGCGCACGCCCGATCGCGAGATGACCGTGGCCATCCCGGTCGTCATGGACGATGGCCGCATCGAGGTCTTCACGGGCTACCGCGTGCAGCACAACTTCAGCCGCGGTCCGTGCAAGGGCGGAATCCGCTACGCGCCGGACGTCAACCTCGACGAAGTGCGCGCCTTGGCGGCGTGGATGACGTGGAAGTGCGCCGTCGTCGACGTGCCGTTCGGCGGCGGCAAGGGCGGCGTGGTCTGCGATCCGCGCAAGCTGTCGAAGGGCGAGCTCGAGCGCATCACGCGCCGCTACACGGCCGCGATCATGGACATCCTCGGTCCCGACCGCGACGTGCCGGCGCCGGACGTCAACACCAACGAGCAGACGATGGCGTGGCTGATGGACACGTACTCGATGCACGTCAGGAAGACCACGACGGCCATCGTCACCGGCAAGCCCATCGCGCTCGGCGGCAGCCGCGGGCGCACCGAAGCCACCGGGCGCGGCGTGATGTTGATCGCGCGCGAAGGCCTCAAGAAGCTCGGCATGAAGCCGCAGGACGCGCGCGTCGTCGTGCAGGGATCGGGCAACGTGGGCGGCATCGGCGCCATGCTGATGCACCGCGAGGGCTACAAGATCGTGGCGATGAGCGACCAATACGGCGCCATCCAGAACGACGCGGGCCTCGACGTGCCGGCGGTGCTGGCGCACATCAAGAAGACCGGCAGGATCCTCGGCTTCGCGGGCGCCAGGGAGGTCGAAGGCGGCCAGAAGATCCTCGAGACCCCGTGCGACGTGCTCGTGCCTGCCGCGGTCGAGAACCAGATCACGACCGGGAACGCGCAGCGTATCGACACCAAGCTGATCGTCGAAGGCGCCAACGGCCCCTGCACCGCCGCGGCCAGCAAGATCCTCGACGACCGCGGCATCATGGTCGTCCCGGACATCCTGGCCAACGCCGGCGGCGTGACCGTGTCCTACTTCGAGTGGGTGCAGGACCGCATGGGGTATTTCTGGAGCGAGCAGCGCGTCAACAACTCGCTCGAGCAGGTGATGGTCAAGTCCTTCGAGGATGTCTCCACCGTCGCGGCGAAGTACAAGGTCTCGATGCGCATCGCGGCCTACATCCTTTCGATCGACCGCGTCGCCACCGTCTACCGCTTGCGCGGAGTGTTCGCGTGAACGTCCCGAGCGATCTGGCGGGACTCGATGTCGACGAGCTCGCGCCGCAGACCTTCTCCGTGGAGGACGAGAACCCGTTCGCGACCATGATGGCCGGGTTCGACGAGGCGGCCGACAGGATCGGCCTCGACCCGGACGTGTACACGATGTTGCGCAACCCCGACCGCGAGATCCGCGTGTCGCTGCCCACGCAGCTCGACGACGGACGCTTGGCGGTGTTCGACGGCTGGCGCGTGCAGCACAACGCGGGCCTCGGGCCGTACTTCGGCCCGCTGCGCTTGCAGCGTTCGCTGCGCGTCGAGGAGCTGCGAGCCATCGCTGGTTGGATGACCTGGAAGTGCGCCGTGCTCAACATCCCCTTCGGCGGCGCGGCCGGCGGCATCCGCATCTCGCCGGGACGCCACACGCGCGGCGAAGTCGAGCGGGTCGTGCGCCGCTACGTGGCCAGCATGATGGCCGACGTGGGCCCCGACCGCGACGTGTTCAGCTCGGACGTCGCCACGGACGAGCAGATCATGGCCTGGATCATGGACACGGTGTCCATGCACGAGCGCTCCACGCAGAACGCCGTCGTGTGCGGCAAGCCGCTCGCCCTGGGCGGCTCGTTCGGCCACGCGAGCTCGGTGGCCGAGGGCATCCGCACGCTGCTCGGGCCCGCGTTGGAGTTCGCGGGCATCTCGCGCTCCCCGGCGCGCGTCATCATCCAAGGTGCCGGCATGCGTGGCGGCAACCTCGCTTCGCTCTTGGCGCAGGACGGCCATGTGGTGGTCGGCCTCTCCGACGTGCATGGCGCTCTCCACAACCCCGACGGACTCGACGTGCCCGCGCTCCTGCGCCACCGCGCGGAGCATGGCTCGTTGCGCGGCGCGGAGGGCGACTTCGAGCGCATCAGCAACGAGGAGATGCTCGTCAAGGAGTGCGAGGCCCTCATCCCCTGCGCGGCCGCCGGCACGCTCCACCTGCGGTTGGCCTTGCGCTTGAACGCCGGACTGATCATCGAAGGCGCGCACGGCGCCGTCAGCTCGCGCGCAGACCGCATCCTCGCGGAACGCAAGATCCGCGTGGTGCCCGACATCCTCGCCACCGGCGGCGGAGCGGTCGTGAACTACTTCGAGTGGGTCCAGAACCGCCGCGGCTTCAATTGGGGCCAGCAGACCGTCCACGAGCGGCTCGTGGGCGTGATGAACGAGGCGTGGAAGGAAGTCTGCGCCTTGGCGACCGAGCAGAACTGCCGCCTGCGCATGGCGGCCCAGATGCTGGCCGTGCGCCGCGTGAGCAACGCCGACCGCCTGCGCGGCGTGTACGCCTGACGCGCGCAGCACGGGAACGGATGGCGAGGCGCGGAACCGATCCGCGCCTCGCTTGCTTTCGAGGAACCAGCGCCCGGCGGGCATGTCGCCCGCGCGCTAGCATGGGGCGATGCGTTCGCGTGCATGGGGAACCCTGCTCTTCATCGGCGCGCTGGTGTGCGCGTTGTTCTTCCTGCGCGACGGCGAGCGCCGCGGGGCTGTTCCCGTCGCGCCACTCGAGGCCGAAGCCTCGCAGGAGCGGGAGCAGGCACCGCTCGTCGCCCCGGTGGAAGAGCGGGTCGCCACCAACCGAGCGATGGCGGAGACGCCCGCGAGATCCGACTCTCTCGCGCGACGCGCGTCGGTCGGACTCGAAGTGGCCCTGCGAGTGGTCGACGCGAGCGGCGCCCCGATCGCGGGCGCGCAGGTCGTGTTGTTCGAGGAGCCGTTCCCCACGTGGACCGCGCGGCCCCAGGTGGCCACCGACGACGCCGGCGTGGCGCGCTTCGAGCGCCGCGGCGCGGGCCCCTACCACTACGCCGTGCGCCATCCCGGCCACGCGGCCACGCGGATCGGGCCGCTGACCACGCTTGGGGCGCACGAGCTCGTGCTGCAGCGCGAAGCCAGCTTGCTCGTGCGCCTCGTGGACGACGCGGACTCGAGCCCCATCGACGGCGTCGAGCTGCGTCTCGTGCCGCAGGCTCCGCTCGAGCTGGTGCATGGCGAGGCCGCCCTCGAGACGACCAAGGCCGGCGAGTGCACCTTCGAGTCCCTGCTCCCGGGCTCGTACTCGTTGCAGGCCTCGACCCCGGCGCGCTGGCGACCGCTCGCGGTGAACCTGTGGATCGGTCCCGGGAGGCAGGAGCAGGTGCTGCGTGCGCGTCGCGGCGTGGTGGCGCGCGGACTCGTCGTCGACGAGGACGGCGATCCGGTCTCGGACGCGCGGATCGTGGTGGCTCCGCGCGACTCCCGGCATCCGACGACGGACGGGGCCGGGCGCTTCGAGCTGGCCCTCGACGGCCCTGGCGAGTTGCTGCGCATCGAGCACCACGACCATCCCACGCTCGAACTGCAGGCGCCGCCCCTCGCCTTCGCGCCGCTCGAGCCCGGCGCGGCGCCACGCTGGCGCATCGCGCTCGAGTCGGCTTCCTCGGCGACCTTCCGCGTGGTGGACGCGAGCGGCAGGTCGCGCCAAGGAGCGCGAGCCATGATCCACGAGCGTGGCGCGACGCGCGGTCGCGAGGCGCATGTCGATTCATCAGGCATGTTGTTCGCCTACCGCCTGCGCCGCGGCGTCGAGCACCTGGTCGTGGTGCGCGCTCCAGGCTGCGCGACGCTCGTGCGTCCCTTCGAGTCGCCGCGCGTGCCGGAACGGCACTTGGGCGATCTCGTCCTCGACACGCGTCCAGCGCGCTTGACGATCCTCGTGCGTTCGAGGGAGGGCGCGCCGCTCGCGGACGCGCGGGTCGAAGTGCAGGAAGCCGCGCCGTTGGAGGTGCTTGGACTCGAGGAGTGGCGCCGCTCGGCGCTCACCAACCACGACGGGCTCGTGGTGTTCGAGGACCTGCCCGCCGGAGGCACGATCGCCGAGGCTTGGCCGATGCGTTCGCACGCACCGTACTCCGCGAAGTTCGAGCTGGCCGCCGGCGAGGATCGGCGCATCGAGCTCGAGGCGCGGCACTCGGGAAGGATGCGCGGCTTCGTCGTCGGCGCCGATGGATCGCCGGTGGCGCAGGCGGAAGTTGTCGTGGTCCCGGCGGAGGAGCGCGTCGACTGGCCGCGCGGTTCGGCCTCGACCGCGAGCGATGGCACTTGGGGCGTCGACGGCTTGTTCGAGCGCGGCGACCACCTGCTCCATGTCGAGCCGCCGACGCCGTCAGTCGGCGCGCGCAAGGCTTGGCGCGGCGGCGTCTTTGGTCCCATGCGCCCGGGCGCGGAGACGATCCGCATCGAACTCGAGGAGCTGCCGTGGCGTCGCTTGCGCCTCTTGGACGCGCGCGGACAGCCGCAGGCGCGCGCGGCACTCGTCGCGTCGCCCCCGCCCGACGCCGATGGTCGCGACCCTGCCGTTCCGCGCCGCGTGACGCTCGCCTGCGACGACAAGGGCGAAGTGCAGGTGGCGTGGCCCTCGGACATCGCCCTGCACATCGCCTGGCGCGCGGCCAATGGCGCCGAGCAGCAGCAGGTCGTCGACTGGACGCAGGCCGCCGAGATCGTGATCTTGCGCTCGCGTTGAGGGGCGCGTTCAGTACGCCGCGCGATGCAAGCGTTCGAGGGCCTCCCAGTCCTTGGCCGTCCAGTCCGCCAAGGCTTCCTCCACGGCCTTGCGCTGCATCTCCTGCGCGCGGCCGATCCAGTGCCGTCGACGCTCCAGCGCGCGATCCCAGTCGGTGGCCTCCGCTGGCAAGTTCGTCTTGGCCAGCGCTTCGTCCACGGCGGGTCGTTCGCGCTCGACCTGCCGAGCGAGGCACCACAAGAGACGGTCCAGCAGACGGCTGGAGGGCTCGTGCGCGCGCGCCGCGGGACCGCTCAAGGTGCGCAGCAACTGCGCCGCGTGGCACTCGAGTTCAGCCACCTGGTCGCTGCTCAACGGCCCCTGCCCCGCGCTCGGGTAGGGCTTGGTCAGGATGTCGCGCGCCGACAGGATGCGGTCCTTGGCGGACGCGAACTGGATGCCGCGACGCTCCCAGGTCGTAGGATCGAACGAGACGCCTCCCTTGGCGCGCGCGGCGGCGGCCAGCGAGTTCAGCCCCTTCTCCAGCCACGTCGGCAGCACGCGCCGCAGGTCGGGGTCGCGATCCTCGAACCAAGCCTCGAGCACGCCGCGACCGGCGATGCTGTGGGACCAGTTGCCTTGGCTCTTGTGGTCCTCGCAGCCGACGATGGAAAAGGGCATGCCCTGGCGCAGGCGTCGCAGGTCCTGGGCGTTGGCATCGTCGCGGCGGCTTTGTTCGTACTCGACGCCGCGGTAGACCGTCAGGACAGTCGTGCGCGCGGCCTTGCGCGCCACGTGATCCCCGAAGCGCGCCTCCAGCCAAGCGCGCCACGCGGCCATGTCGCGGCCCAGATCCTTGGCTTCGGCGGACTTGTCGGCATGCAGTAGCAGCACGCCACCCTCCTCGGTCGCCTTCCATCCCGGAGGCAGCGAAGCCTTCGTCCAAGCCTTGATGGCCTGCGACTGCTCGGCCATCAGCTTGGCCGACTCCACCACGTCCAGCCCGGCCATGTCGCGCCAAAGGATGGCTGGGCGCGGCGCCGCCCAAGGCGGAGCCGACTTGCCGGCGCGGGCGGGCTTGAGCGACTTCGCCACCGCGACGAGTGCCGCCTCCGCATCGGCGCGCGTGGCAGGGCTGCAGCGCATCTGCAGGGCCACTTCGAGATCGCCCTGCCTGCACAGGCGAACCAGCAGGCAGCGACGCGGCTGCCCGACGGCGTCCTCGTAGAGCACTCCTTCGAGGCTCGTGCACTCGAAGCCGCCGTTGGCCTCCACCGCGCCGGGCACGAAGGACAGCCCTGGAAGTTCGCGCCCCATCAGCGCCAGGTAGCCGGGATGGCGCGATTCGATGGTGGGCTGGTCGCCGGCCGTGGAGAAGACCAGCACGTCCAGCACGTTGCTGGTCGACTCGCGCGCCTTGGCCCCGCCTTGGAAGGCGTACTCGTGCGCCTTGGCGGCGGGATCGATCCAACGCGCGATATGGTGCGCCTCGTGCGGCATCACGGGCAGCCGCTGCCAGTCCTTGGGAGGCGCGAACTGCAGGGGCGCCTGCACTGCTCGGCCGCGCGAGGACCCAGCCATCGCGCAGACGGAAAGGACGCTGGCGAGGATGGCCGAATGGAGTGGCAGTCGATTCATGGCATGGGTTCGTGCCTGGCCGCTGGCGCAGGCCGAGTCGCGGTGGGCGCTGGCTGCGCCCTCCAAGCGCGCGAGCGCCCGGCTTCCCACCACCTTTCTCGCTTTCCCGCGCTCAGCCGCGACCGCCGACGCCATGTTCGGCCCGCCGCAAGTCGACGACGAAGCGCGCTGCCGCGGCGTACATCGCGAGCGAGACCATGCCGTGCGCCACGGCCACCACGCCGGGGACATGCACCAGTTGGATGCCTAGCGCGGCACCCAAGGCGGCGCCCAGCGCCAGCGGCACGGCACGCGAGCCCTCGAGCGTGCCATCGCGCCGGTACAGCGCCACGCTGGTCCAAGCGGTGGCGGTCGACATGGCGAGGCTCGCGGCGCGCGCGCCGAGGTAGCCGAGTCCTGGCACGAGGAACAAGAGGCCTGGCACGGCCACCAGCCCGCCCCCGATGCCGAGCAGCGGCGCCAGCACGCCGGAGACGAAGCCGATGGCGGCGATCCACGCCCAGTCGCCGACGCCGAGTTCGAGGACCGCCAACTCGCGCCCGGCGTCGTCGTGCGCCCGCGCCGCATCGACCAGCACCCAAGTGCCCACGAGCAAGAGCAGCGCCACGAACACCTGCTTGAGCGTGCGCGTCGAGAGGCGCTTGCCGACGAGGTAGCCGAGCCAGGTGCCGATCAGCGCGCACGGCACGAGGACGAAGAGCGTCGGCGCGTGGAAGGCTCGCTCTGGATGCATGGACTCGAAGGCGGTCGCGCTGGTCGTCGAGGCCGCGACGAGCACCAGCGAGTTGGCCACGGCGCGCTGCATCGGGAGGCGGAAGCCGTAGACGAGGATCGGCACGGCGAAGACGCCGCCGCCGATGCCGCACAAGGCGCTGTAGCAACCCAGCGCCGCGCCGAGGAGCGCCAGCACGGCCGCCTTCGGGCTTGCGCGTGCTTGTTCGACGACGGACTCGGGCATGACCCTCGATTGTCGCCACCGCGCGGCCCAAGGCAACCTCGGAACGGCGCGCTTGGTCGTTCATGGGGCGTCGCCGCCATGTCGGGCGCTATCCTCTGCGCCGCGGCGAAGGACCGCGGCCAACCATGAAGCACCTGATCCCCCTCGCCATCCTAGCCCTGCTGCCCGCCTGCTCCCTCTTCGGGACCATGGGCGGCTCGCACGACCAGCAGTCATCCGCGGAGGTCCAGCGCGTGTTCCCCTACGACGTCCAGAAGCACACCCTCGCGAACGGCTTGACGGTGTTGTTCGTGCCGATGCCCTCCGACGGCCTCGTGTCGTACTGGTCGATCGTGCGCACCGGCTCGCGCGACGAGATCGAGGAAGGCGTGACGGGCTTCGCGCACTTCTTCGAGCACATGATGTTCCGCGGCACCGAGAAGCGGCCGGGCAAGGTCTACGACGGCATCGTGCACGGCATGGGCGCGGACGCCAACGCGTTCACCACCGACGACTACACCGCCTACCACCTCTCGGTCGGCCGCGACGACTTGCCGACCGTGATCGAGATCGAGGCCGACCGCTTCCAGAACCTCTCCTACGACGAGCCCGCCTTCCGCACCGAGGCCGGAGCCGTCTTCGGCGAATACAGGAAGGGCCGCAGCAGCCCGTTCGAAGTGCTGTTCGAGGCGCTGCAGGAGACGGCCTTCGACAAGCACACCTACAAGCACACCACCATCGGGTTCCTGCGCGACATCGAGCGCATGCCCGAGCAGTACGAGTACTCCAAGGGCTTCTTCCAGCGCTTCTACCGCCCTGAGAACGTGGTGTTGACCATCGCCGGAGACTTCGACGAAGCCGAGACGCTGCAGCACATCGGCGCCCACTACGGCGGCTGGAAGCGCGGCTACCAGGCTCCGGAGGTGCCCGTCGAGCCGCGGCAGCAGGGCTTGCGCCGCATCGACGTGCCCTTCGAAGGCCAGACGCAGCCCATCGTGACGCTGAACTTCAAGAGCCCGGCCTTCGCGCCCGGCGACAAGCTCGCCGTGGCCGGACGCGTGGCCGCGGACATCTGGTTCGGGGAGACCTCCGACCTGCATCGCCGCCTCGTGATCGAGGAGCAGCGCTGCGAGTTCCTCGCGGCTTCGTTCGAGAACACGCGCGATCCGGGCTTGTGGACCATCTACGCGATGGTCAAGGATCCCGCCGACGTGCGCGCGGTCGAGGACGAGATCTGGAAGGAGATCGAGAAGGCCGCCAAGACAGCGCCGACGCAGGCGCGCCTCGACGACGTGCGCTCGCACCTGCGCTACGCCTTCTTGGCGGGCATGACGACGCCCGACGCGGTCTCGCAAGCCATCTCGCGCTTCGTGGCGCACACTGGCGACCTCGCGTGCATCGACCTCTGGTACACGACCCTCGCGAGCCTCGCGCCCGCCGACGTGGCCGCGGGAGTCGCGCAGCACCTGCGCCGCGCCGGCTGCACGGCCGCGACCGTGCACACGAAGGGCGTCGAACTGCCCAAGGCCACTTCGATGGCGACGGCCGAAGCGCAGGCCGACGCGCCGCGCTCGGCGCGCCTGTCGCTCGCGAGCGACGCGTCGCCGCGCATGCCGCGATCCCTCGCGGAGGAGGGCTCGAATGGCCTGCCGCAGCCGCCGGTGCTGTTGCCTGTGCCGGCCGATCCGACCGTGTCGTTCCGCCTGTGGTTCCAAGTCGGGAGCCAGGACGATCCCGTCGGCAAGGAGGGCCTCGCGGCGTTGACGGCGGCGCTGATGACCGAAGGCGCCACGAAGCGACGCACCTACCCGCAGTTGCTCCAAGCCCTCTATCCGCTGGCCGGCTCGATCGGGGCCAGCGTCGATCGCGAACAGACCATCGTGCGCGGCGGCGTGCACAAGGACCATGCCGAGGCCTTCGCCGACTTGATGATCGAAGTCGCCACGCAACCCGCCTTCGACGAGGCGGACTTCAAGCGCCTGCGCGATCGCGCCGTCTCGAGCATCGAGAACGACCTGCGCTACGCCTCGGGCGAGGACACGGGCAAGGCGGCGTTGCTGGAGAAGGTCTTCCGCGGCACGCGCTACGCGCACCCCGAGGCCGGCACCGTGGATAGCCTCAAGTCCTTGACGCTGGCGGACGTCGAGCAGTTCGCGCGCACGCGCTTCACCAAGGAACGTTGCGTGCTCGGCATGGGCGGCGGCTATCCGTCCGCGCTGGTGGCGCGCGTCTCGGCCGCGCTGGCCGAGGACCTGCCTTCCGCCAAGGTGGAGTCGGCGCCGGCACCGACTCCCGCCCCGCTGGTCGGACGTCCGGTCGTGCTCGTCGACAACAAGAGCGCCATCGGTTCGTCCATCTCGATGGGCGTCCCCATCTCGGCGCGCCGCGGCACGCGCGAGTTCGCCGCGCTGTGGATCGCCAACAGCTGGTTGGGCGAGCACAGGAACAGCGGCTCGCACCTCTACCAGGTGATCCGCGAGGAGCGCGGCATCAACTACGGCGACTACAGCTACATCGAGGCCTATCCCAACGGCGGTCGCCTGCAGCAGCCTCCCCAAGGCGTGTCGCGCAGGGCGCAGCTGTTCGAGATCTGGATCCGCACCGTGCCTACCGAGCGCACGCTGTTCGCCCTGCGCGCGGCGCTGCGCGAGGTCGAGCGCCTGCACAAGGAGGGCCTGACGCAGGAGCAGTTCGAGTCGACGAGGAAGTTCCTCAAGGGCTACACGCTGCACTTCGCCGAGTCGACCGCGGCGCGCCTCGGGTACGCCATCGACGACCGCTTCCACGGCATCGACGGCCACCTGACCTCGTTCCGCAAGCTGCTGGACGAGGTGACGTTGGAGGAGGTCAACTCCGCCGTCCGCAAGCACATGGGGATCGACAACCTCGCCATCGCCATCGTGACCAACGACGCGACGGGGCTGCGCGTGGCGCTGGAAGAGGGCAAGCCCAGCCCGATCGCCTACGGCGCCGGCGAGACCAAGTCCGCGGCCTTGCTCGCGGAGGACCGGCTGATCGAGTCGTGGCCGCTGCGCATCCTGCCCGGCTCCATCGAGGTCGTGCCGGTCGACGCGCTGTTCCAGAAGTAGCACGGCGCGGGCCGACGACGCGCGCGGCGCGGCGGGGACCTTCCCCCGCCGCGCCGCGCGCCATTCACCGGTCTGTCAAGCGTGCTTGACGAGTGCCGGCGGCGGCCTCAGGGCTTCCACTTCTTCGTGCCTGGAGCAGTCCAGCGGCCGATCCACTCCAGCACCGTCTCGTGCCACTGGATCGAGTTGTGCGGCTTGAGGATCCAGTGGTTCTCGTCGGGGAAGTGCAGGAAGCGGCTCGGGATGCCGCGACGCTGCAGGGCGGTGTAGGTGCTCATGCCCTGGGTGTCGACCACGCGGAAGTCGTTCGCCCCGTGGATGACCAGCGTCGGGGTGGCCCATTCCTGGACGTGGTCGATCGGGTTGTGGTGGGAGTAGCTCTCGGGAGCCGTCCACGGCGTGCCGCCACGCTCCCACTCGGGGAACCACAGTTCCTCGGTGTCGTAGTACGCCATGCGCTCGTCGATGTTGCCGGCATGGCACACCAGCGCGCGGAAGCGGTCGGTCTTGCCGTTGCTCCAGTGGATCGTGTGGCCG
>SXXH01000120.1 GCA_005789645.1 Planctomycetia bacterium | reverse complement strand
GGCCTCGCGCGCGCTGCGCGGCATCTGCAGCAGCCTCTCGCGCGCGGCCTGCGCGGCGCCACGATGGACCAGTTGCTGCGACTGGGCGCCGCGCGCATCGACGCGCAGCTCGCCCGACAGCACGCTGGCGCCGCTCTCCTCGAGGAAGCGCTGCCAGATGGATGCCGCTTCGGCCCAGCGTTCGGCGGCCGCGTGTTCCTCGGCCGCGTTCCAGTCGGCCTGCACGGCGCGCGCGTCGGGGATCGCGAAGTTGCGCGTGACGAACTCGTTCTCGCCTTCCACTAGCGCATCGCCCTCGGGCGACTGCGCCGACGCCGCGCTCGCCGCGAGGACGGGCGCGAACGCCAACAACCCGCGCGTGGCGCGTTGGAGCAGGTCCTTGAGGTGGAAGGGGATCATGATGGTCCAGGTGGGTCGATCCTCGGGGCTACACGAGGTCCGAACGCTTGCGCAGGATCCACTCCGCGCCCAACAACGCCAAGGCCAGCGCCAAGGCCCACCAGCGGTCCCACGCGTCGAGCAGATCGGAGGAGAGGGCTTGGCGTTGCTCTTCGCCGCCCTTGAACTCCTCCTCGAGCTCCGAAATGCGGTGCGCGGGCACGTGGCGTCCGCCGCTCTGCTCCGACAAGAGCCGCAGGGCGGAGGGATCGGGCGAGGGATCCTGGTTTTCGCGCGAGGGGATGCGCACCTCGAACTCGGTCGACGCGCTGCGGCGTCCTTCCTCCTCGATCCAGGCCGAGTGCAGGCCCGGTTGTTCGACGGCGAAGGACGCGCGGTACACGCCGGGCTTGCCTTCGACGCGCGGCAGATCGAGGTCGACGACCGTGCCATCGGGCTTCTGCAAGCGCGCCCTGGTGGAGGGTGCGTTCGAGGGACGGAAGTCGGCGTCGAGCACCCGCGCCTCGACAACCGCGCGTTCGTCGAGGTCGAAGCTCGATTCGAGCGCGTCGAGTTGCACGCGGCGATCCCCCGACTTGAGGCGCGACAGCGCCGTCCAACGGATGGCGTTGCGCCAGAACTTCTCGTGGTGGCGGTCGCCGTAGCGGAAGCGCCAGCCCCAGGTCGCGTCCACGCCGACGAACAAGGTGCGTCCGGCGGGGAAGTGGCCGGCGACCACCAGCGGCAGGCGTCCGTCGCGGTTGGCCGCGGTCGGATGGCGCAGGACGACTTCGCTGCCCGGCTTGGCGCGCACGACCGGCGAGAACCAGTGGAAGCCGCGCAAGCCGCCCTCATCCTCCCACAGCGCGCGGTTGGCCTCGATGTCCGACAGCAGGCGCGCGATCGGATGCGGCGCCAACGCGTCCTCCAGCCGCGGCCGGAACTCGACGGTGCCGTCGGCGGCCTCGAGCGCCGAGCCGACCGGGTCGATGACGACCGGCAAGACCTCTTCGAGCGGCGTGCCGGCGTAGGCGCGCGGCGCGTCGTACTCGCCGGCCGACATGATCAGTCCTCCGCCCCGCTCGACGAATTCGCGCAGCGACAGCAGGAATTCCTCGCAGCGCGCCGGATCGGCCGAGATCTCGTAGGGGTTGACATCGCCGAGGATGACCACGTCGTAGCCCTCCAGCAACTCGCGCCTGCCGGTCGGAACCGCCTTCAGTGGCGGCGTGCCGCGCGTGCTTTCCTGCGGGAAGTCGCTGGTGGCCGACATCAGCCAGCATTGCGCCACGAGGTTCGCGTCGCTCCTCAGCAAGAGGTTCTTGAGGTAGCGATACTCCCAGCGCGGGTACGCGTCCACATACAGCACGCGCAACTTCTCGGGCGCCACGCGCACGCCGACCGCCACCGCATTGTCGTCGCGCAGCGATTCCTTCGGCAGCGGCGCGACCGAGGCGCGGAAGCGCCGTTCGCGGCGGCGCGCGTCGCCGTCGCCGGCGGGGGCCACCAAGGTGGTGCGCGCGCCTTGGTCGTTGGCGACGACTTTCTCCTCGTACACGACGCGCGCGCCGGCTTCGTCGAGCTCCTCGAGCACGACGCGCGCCTCGCGGCCTTCGCGCGCGCCGGCCAGGCGCACGCGCACGACTAGGCCGACTTCGTCGCCTTCGAGCACGCTGGGCGGGGCCTCGACGAGCTGGATGGACAAGTTCTCCTCGACCTTGTCGTCGCCGAGCAGGACCGTGTGCACCGGGATGTCGGCGTCGCGCGCGCCGCGCGCGGCCTCCGCCAGCGACTCGCCGCCGTTCGAGCGTCCGTCGGAGAGCACCACGATGTCCGTGACGTGCCGACCGCGGTGCAAGGCCAAGGCTTGGCGCAGCGCATCGCCGAGGTGCGTCGCGCGCCCGCGTCCGTCGAGCGCCGCCGCGTCGGGCAGCGGCTCCAAGACCTCGGCGAAGCGGAAGTCGCGTCGCGCGTAGCCGCCGGCCGAGAGCGAAGGCTGCAAGCCGCTCGCCACGGCGCCGCGCGCCACCGCGGTGCGCGTGGTCGAACCTCCGGCGAGTCGCGCGAGTCGCGCGCGCTCGGCACCGTCGCCGTGCACGCCGTCCTCGCGGCGCATGCTGGCGGAATCGTCGAACAGCACGAGCACTTCGGCCTGGCGCACCTCCTCGCGGCGCTGCACTTGCACCGGACGAGCGAGAATGGCGAGGAACAAGGCCAAGGAGAGCGCGCGCAACGAAGCGAGCAGGATGCGGCGGGACAGCGACAGCGGAGCGCGCGCGTAGCCGATCCACGCGACCAGCGCCAAGAGCGGCAGCACGACCAGCACGATCACCCAAGCGGGCGGCAGGTCGACGAGCTTGTACTCGTGGCGCGTGTCGCTCGCCCCTTGGGCGAGAGCCGTCGCATGGACGAGGCAGGCGCAGGCGGCCGAGCGCGCGCCAGTCATCCACGAGCTCTTGCGCCACGAGCTCGCCTGTTCCCGCGGGTTCATGCGCTCCTCCGATGGCCGATCCAGCCTGCCCATAGCGACTCGACGACCAGCGCCGCCAGCACGGCGACCACCAACGCGCGCCACAGCTCGCCTTGGCGAGTCGCTTCCTCGTCTTCGCCTTGTTCCTCGGCGACCCCGTCGGCGGGCACCAATGCCGGGTGCAAGTTCGCCAAGGCGCTCGGCAGGACGCGCTTCAAGTCGCCCTCGCCGGCCGCGAGGCCCACGGCGAAGCACAGCGCGGGTTGGTTCTCGAGCTCGACCTTGTACGCGCCCACTCGGTTGGTCCAAGTCGCCGGCACCGCCGGCAGGAGCCAGCGTCCGCCCTGTTGCAGCGCCTCGCCTTCCAACGGGCGGCGCGCTCCATCGGGCAGCACGACGCGCGCGCCGCGCGGGAACTGCGGCGCGAAGCCGCGCCACGCCGAACCTGGCGCGATCGACAGCGGCGGCGGCGTCGCCGAGCCGGCCTCGCGCATCCACTCGTGGACCAGCGGCACGAGCGTAGCGGGGGACTCGGGCAGTCGCGTCCACGCTGGTCCGATGGTCGTGGCCCACCACCACACGCGCCCGCGACCCACGTCGCGCTCGACGAAGAGCGGCGAGGAGGCGTCGTCGTCGAGGCTCGCGAGGACGCGCGCGCCCTCGAGCGGTCGCGAACCGATCCAGCCGTAGACGGGGATCTCCGCGAACAGCGGCGCGAAGCGCTCGTCGGCGAAGAATTGGAGCGCGGGATGGCGCGCGTCGAAGCTCTTCGGCCTGCGCCAGCGCGCGTCGCGCGTGCGCTCGCCGCGGAACTCGCCCAACTCGACCGGCAGCAGCTTGGCTCCCTCGGCACCCATGCGCTGGTTCCAAGCGCGGCCATCGACGCGGTCGCCGGCGGACACGATCAACGACAGACCGGACTCGACCGCGGTCGCGAGCTTGGCGGCCACGCTCGGAGCGGGCGCGTCGCAGGCCGCCAGCCACACCACGTCGAACTTGGCGTAGTCGACATCCGGTCCGCCCAAGTCGAACGGCTCGATCTCGCGCACCTCGAAGGGCGCGCGCGTGGTCAAGGCGCCTTCCTCGGCCAGCGGCGCGAGGACCGTCTTGGCGTAGCCGAGTTCGTCCTCGTCGAGGCGGGCACCGCGCGCTCCGTTGACGAGCAGCACGCGCACAGCTCCCGGCACATCCACGACCACCGCTCGCTGGTCGTCCACCGCCAGCCGGTCGCCGGCTTCGATGCGCACCTCGACCAAGTGCGGCCCGGCCGAGCCGAAGGTCGTGGTGCAGGCGGCTTCGGCGGCGCCGCGCGCGGGCACATCCACGAGTTGTTGCGGCTTCTTCTCGCCGTCGACGAAGAAGGCCACGCGCACGCCGCGCGCGTCCTTGTCGCCGTGGTTGCGCAGCGAGGCGCGCAGCTCGACGGGCGAGTCGGGCGTCGTCGGTCGTTCGAGCGGCGCGATGGACTCGACCGACAGGTTGGGCGGGATGGTCTCGACGCCGGCCATGTCCTCGACCACCACGACGACGCCGAGCTCCTTCAGCTCGTCGAGCACCTCGTACAGGCCTTGGCCGGCCTTGCCCTCGGAGCCGCGCAGGTACACGCGCTCCTGCATGTCGCAGAGCAGCCGCAGGTCGATGGTCGAGGCCGCGCTGGAGGCGTCCGCGCGCGCCAGATCGGCGATTTCGTTCAGCGCGGCGGCGAGGTCGAGTTCCTCGTCCTCGGGCCGCGCCAGGCCGTCGAGCACGCCGCGCGCTTGCTCTGGAGTGGTCCACGACAGCAGGCGCGGCGCGCCTGCCGCGGCCACGATGCGCACGCGGTCGCCACGCGACGAATCCGCGCCGCGCACCAGGTCGCGCGCGCGCTCCAAGGCGGCGTCGAAGGCCGAGCGTCCGCCTGCCGTCTGGCCCATCGAGGCCGAGGCGTCGACGACGACGACCAGGTCGCGGCGCGCTTCGGACAGGCCCGCCAACGGGCTTTGCTCGCCGGTGAAGGGCCGCGCCAACGCCAGCGCGAACAGGAAGACGGCGGTCGTGCGCAGGAACAAGAGCAGCCATTCCTCGAACTGCACGCGGCGCCGCGTCTTGCGCCAAGCGGCCTCGACGAAGCGCATCGCCGCCCACGGTTGCGGCCGGTGGCGACGGCGATTGAGCAGGTGGATGGCGATCGGCACGGACGCCGCGGCGAGGCCCGCGAGCAGCGCCGGATTGACGAAGCCGCCGAACAGGTTCATCGACCACCTCCGCCGCGCCGGATGCGCGCGGTGCGGGCCGACAACCAAGCCGACAGCACGACCTCCACGCCGCGGTCGGTGGAGAGCTGCACCACCTCCGCTCCCAGCGCGCGCGCCTCGCGCGCCAGCGCCTCGTCGTGCGCGGCCACTTCCGCAAGGTAGGCCTCGCGCAGCGCGCGCGGATCGACCTTGACCTTGCCCGCGCCCTCGAGGCCGTCGAGCCGCAGCAGGCCGTCGAAGGCGAAGTCGCGCTCCTGCTTGTCGCGCACCTGGAAGAGCACGAGGTCGTGCGCGCCCGCAGCCAGGCGTCGCAAGCCCGAGCCGATCGCCGCGGGGTCGTCGTAGAAGTCGGAGAACAGGCACACGACGCCCTTGCCCTTGTGGCGCAGCTTGGGCGCGATCCACTCGAGCACCGAGCCGATGCGCGTGCCCCCGCCGCAGGTGGCGCGCTCGAGGGCGTCGAAGATGGCGCCGCGCTGGCCGAGGCCGTGCTTGGGCGGGACCTTGTCGTGCGAGGCCTCGTCGAACAGCACCAGGCCGGCCGTGTCGCCCTGTTGCAGCACGAGGTGCGCCAAGGAGGCCGCGCACCAGCGCGCGTAGTCGAACTTGGTCCACGCCTCCGAGCCGTATTGCATCGACTCGCTGCGGTCGACCAGCAGATGGCAGGCGAAGTCGGTCTCCTCGACGAACTGCTTGACGACCAGTCGGTCGTTGCGCGCGTACACGCGCCAATCGACGCGGCGCAGTTCATCGCCGATCACGTAGGGCCGGTGTTGGGCGAACTCCACGGAGGATCCGAGTCGTCCCGAGCGGTGCCCGCCGGACATGAAGCCGTCGACGACCGAGCGCGCCACGAGCTCGAGGCTCGCGAGGCGGTCGAGCACCGCGGGATCCAGGCTGTGGAGGCCGTGCGCCATGCGTGGTCGGTCGGGCGTTTTCCGTTGGACCGCCCGCGCTCCGCCGGACCGCGCGGGCCCGGCGCTCGGCGAGCGGCGGTTTGTCAGGTTTGCTTGACGCCCGGCACGCCGGCGCCGATGCGGCCGCCCGCCTCGACCTCCTGCAGCAGGCGATCGATGACGATGTCGGAGGTCACGCCCTCGGCCTGAGCCGCGTAGTTGACCACGATGCGGTGGCGCAGCACCGGGTGCACCACGGCCTTGACGTCTTCGATGGCGACGTGCGTGCGACCCGCGAGGGCGGCGCGCGCCTTGGCGCCGAGGATCAGGAACTGGCCGGCGCGCGGACCCGCGCCCCAAGTGACCCATTGCTGGATGAAGGGCAGGGGCTGCGTGCCTCCCACGCGCGTCCCGCGCGTCAGCGCCAGCACGAAGTCGTACACATGGTCGGCCACCGGGATGGCGCGCACCGCGTCTTGCAGCTCCTTCAACTCCGTCGCTCCCACCACGGCGCCCGGCGTCTGCGTCTCGCCGCCGGTGGTGCGCCGCAGCACCTCGCGCTCCTCCTCGAGCGTGGGATAGCCGACCTGGATCAGGAACATGAAGCGGTCGAGCT
>SXXH01000119.1 GCA_005789645.1 Planctomycetia bacterium | reverse complement strand
CGGCGCGCGGACCTTCGCCGCCGCCACCGAGGCGCCGGTCCAGCATGCCGAAGAGCACCCAGACGAGCGCGACGAGGGCGCCGACGAGGAGGATCAGCCGCGCGGCGCGGGCGGGCGTGAAGGATCGGTCGTGAGCAGCCATGCGGTGGAGTAGACGAGACGGGTCGTGTGGAGGATCTTGGGCCAGTCCAGGCGCTCCGGTACGTCGCGCCAGGTGTGGTAGTCGCCGTTCTTGTCGATCGGCAGTCCTTCGAAGAAGAAGAGCACCGGCACGCCGAGCTCGTGGAAGGACCAATGGTCGGAACGCTGGAACAGCTCTTCGCCTTGGCGCAGCACAAGTCGCTCGATGCCGGTCTTCTCCAGCTTGCGCGCGCGCTGCAGCACGTCCTCGAGGGCGGGGTTCTGCACGATGCCGATGATCGCGACCTCCTTGGGATCGCCGCGACCGATCATGTCGAGGTTGATCATGGCGGCGATGGCGCCCTTGTCCATCGGCAGCGCGCGCGCCAGGGCCTTCGAGCCGAGGAGGCCGTCCTCCTCGCCGGAGAAGGCGGCGAACATGACGCTGCGCGCCGGACGCGCCGCCGCCAACGCCTCGGCCAGCTCGAGCAGCGCGGCAGTGCCGCTGGCGTTGTCGTCCGCGCCGAGGCCGATGCGCCCGCGCTGGTCGACGCCGATGTGGTCGTAGTGGGCGCCCAGCACGACCCATTCGGCGGAGAGCCGCGCATCGGAGCCGGGCAGGACCGCCACGACGTTGTCGATCCACAACGGCGCGCGCTTGGTGCGCGACCCCACGCTGACGCGCGGCCCCTTCTTGGCCTTGGCGCGCACCGGCTTGAAGCTCGCCTCGATGCGCGCGCGCAGGGCGGCGACGTCTTCGCCAAGGATCACGCTCGCCGTCGAGGCCGTCGTCTCGACCACGGGCAGGCGCTGGGCGGGCGGACGCTCGTCTTCTTCGCCCACCCAACTCGCCCAAGTGTGGCGGAAGTCGAGCGGAGCCTCCTCCAACGCGCCTTTGTGCTTGCGCCGCGGCTTGTGGTGGTCGTGCCACGCCTCGCCGGGTCGCGACACGAGCACGACACCGGCGGCGCCGCGCTCGGCGAGGGTGCCCACCTTGGCGTAGAGCGACGCGGCGCGCGACAGCTCGGGCCCCGCGAGCTTCTTGTCGTGCGCCGGTTCGCCTTCGAGGACCAGCGCCACCTTGCCCTTCACGTCGAGGCCGGCGAGTTCGTCGAGCCCGTCGTCGCGCGCGGCGATGCCGAACCCCACGAAGACCAGTTCGCCGATCGCCTCGCCCTCGAAACCCGGCACGGGCACGAACTGCTCCTCGAGCGCGAAGGCCTGCGCATCGCCCGCGTCCTTGACCAAGACGAGGCGCGATCCCTCGACGTCGATCTCGGGCAAGTCGCGTTGCCACGGACGCAGGAAGGTCGAGGTGGCGGCGGGCGCGGCCGCATCGGCCGAAGGTCCACCTTGGCCGCCGCTCGGAGCGGATGGCGCGTCATGATCGGCTGGCGCACCTGCGCGTCCGGCCTCCTGCCAGCGTTCGAGCGAATCCCCCGCTGGCTGCAATCCCACCGCGCGGAACCTGCGCGCGATGTAGTCGGCCGCCAATTCCAAGCCGCGCGAGGGCGTGTCGCGACCTTCGAGGAGCGGCGAAGCGAGGTGGCGCACATGCGCGTCGATGTCTACCGCGTCGATGCGCGCGAAGCCCGTCGCATGGCCACCGACCTGCGTCGCGGGAGCTTGAGCGACGAGTGGTGCGGCGCAGATGGCGGCGAACAGCCACGCCGAGCCGGCGAGTCGGCGGAGGCGATCGAGGGCGCGCGGTCCGTGTTCCATGGCGGACCCGCAAACTCCCAAGCGCGCCACGCCGTTGCAAGGGGGCGCACGCCCCGAAGTCGCTGCCGCGACGAGTTCGGGATGTCGGACTCAGGCGCGCGGCCGCACCAGTTGCAGCCCGTCGAACGCGCAACGCACGGGCCCCGGGTAGGCGCGCTCGGCCACCTGGGCCGCGAAGCCCGGATCGAGCTCGGGATAGAAGTGCGTCAGCATCAACTCCTTGACGCCGGCCGCGCGGGCGACCTCGCCCGCCTGGGTGGGCGTCAGGTGGTGCTCGACCGCGGCATCGTCGGGGAAGCTGCACTCGCAGGCGAACAGGTCCACTCCCGTCGCGCACGCCACGAGTTCGCCCTCCGGACCGGAATCGCCGCTGTAGGCGAATGTGGCGCCGGACGCATCGGTCGCGCGCCAACACACCGCTTGCGGCGTGTGCCATGTGGGCCAATGCCGCAGCTCGAAGCCCGCCGCCTCGACCCGCGCGCCCATGGCGGCGGGATCGACCTCGACGACCTCCGCGTCCTCGAAGCGCGTCCAACCGCGCTCGCCGAAGAGTCGCGCGCCCCGCTCGAGCAGCTCGGCCAGGCCGCGCGGACCGACCAGTCGCAAGGGCGCGCGCCGCGCCGCGCGCAGCCCGGGGTTCCTCGACGCGAACGCCAGGGCCCAGAGGTCCAGGCAGTGGTCGGGATGGTAGTGGGACAGCACCACCGCCTCGAGCGACGCGAGACGCAAACCGGCCGCGGCCAGCGCGCGCAAGCTGCCAGGGCCGCAGTCAAGAAGCAGCCAGCCCTCGCGCGACAAGTCGCGCAGCGCGTAGCCGGCCGGGCCGTGGCGCTCGCGTGGCAGGATCGAGCCCGCCCCGAGCACGGTCAACTGGTACACGCGCGCTCCGATCCCATGCGGCGTCCCGCGGCCATCTGTCAAGTATTCAGGACAGGTGCCCGTTGGGATGGGCGCGGTGGAAGCGCCATGCATCGGCCACGATCTCGGAGATGTCCGTGGCGCGCGGGGTCCACCCCAGAACCTCCTTGGCGCGCGTGCCGCCGGACACGAGACGCGCCGGATCGCCGGCCCGCCGCGGCGTGGTGCGCGCGGGGATCTTGTGGCCTGTGATGCGCCTGCAAGCCTCGATCACCTCGCGGACCGAGTAGCCGCTGCCCGTGCCGAGGTTGCAGGCGAACTCGGCGACCCCTTGCTGGAGCAGCGACAAGGCGCGCAGGTGCGCGTCGGCCAAGTCGTCGACATGCACGTAGTCGCGGATGCAAGTGCCGTCGGG
>SXXH01000118.1 GCA_005789645.1 Planctomycetia bacterium | reverse complement strand
GCACCACATGTTCGTCGGCCAGACCGGGGTCGGGCGTGTCATCGAACGCACCTGCCAGGTCATGAAGGAGCATCCGGGCGAGGATGTCCGCAAGTTCGGCGCCATCCCGCTGGACATCATCCAGAAGTACATCAACTTCTGGTCGAGCTCCTCGACCGACTTGTTCGGCGCCGAGGTCTCGTCCAACTCCGCCAACTTCTTCGCGGCCGGGCTCAAGGGCCGCGCCTACGAAGAGCGCCAGGCCGAGCACAAGGCGTTGGACCAGACCTACGCGATGGAGCGCTTCATCGACGGCAAGCTTGTCCACGAGGACGTGGCGCTGCGCAACGCGATGAACGAGGTCCTGCGCGACGAATACGTCAAGGACAACTTGAAGGGCATCCAGTACTGGAACCGCATCTGCGAGAAGTACGAGAACCCCTATCGCTTCTCGCTGCCGCATCGCCGCTTCAACCGCAAGATCGGCGAGTACTCGGCCGGCCGCTTCGACCTGCTCGGCGACCAGATCTCGGAGCAGACCTGGAACCAGAAGTGCGCCGACTGGTTGCCGACCGCGCAGGACAAGGCCTACGTCAAGTCGCTCATGCGACCGGTGCTCGAGAAGGGCAAGATCGCCTCGTGGGTCGCTCCGCCGCCCAAGGGCGTCAACGACCAGGCGGTCGACTACGAGTACGTGAAGCTCTGAGGGTGCCCATCCGGGGATGGCGGCCTCGTCGCCGCCCCCGACCCTCCGCCGGCCCCGACGCGGTCCCATCCCGCGCCGGGGCCGGTCCCTGCCGCGGCGCGCCGAATCGGGATCGCGCGCGGACCGGAGCCGCGAGGCGCTACACTAGGGGCGAGAATCAACGGCGCCCACTCCGGACCGGCATTGGCCGAGGCGGCGCAGCGACCACGATGAACGATCCCAACGACGCGCTCTCGCGCGAGATCTCCGCCGCCCTCGAAGGCGTCAACCTCCAGGCAGTCGACTCGGGCTCCAAGCCCAAGGGGCGCGGCACGATGCGCGGCGTCATCGCCGGCATCAGCGGCGACGATGTGTTCGTCGACCTCGGACCGCGCATGCAAGGCGTCATTTCGCTGCGCGAGTTCGAGTCGCCGCCCAAGGAAGGCGCGACGCTCGATTTCGAGCTCGCGGGACGCGAGGACGAGCTGTGGAAGCTGACGCGGGTGCGCGAGCGCGCGCCGGTGGCCTCGGTGTGGGAGGAGTTGCAGCCCGGCTCGCTGGTCAAGGTCAAGATCACTGGACAGAACACCGGCGGCCTCGAGGCGCGCGTGGGCAACGCCTCCGCGTTCATTCCCGCCTCGCAGGTGTCGCTGGGCCGCGAGGACAACCTCGCGCAATTCATCGGCCAGAACATGGAGGCGCTGGTCGTCGAGGTGAACCCCGAGCGCCGGCGGGTCGTCTTGTCGCGCCGCGCGCTGCTCGAGAAGGAGCGCGACGTGCTGCGCCAGGAGGCCGTCGGCAAGTACCACGTCGGCATGGTCGTCAAGGGCCGCGTCGCGCGCGTGGAGTCCTTCGGCGCGTTCGTCGATCTAGGCGGCGGCCTCGAAGGCCTGCTGCACGTCTCGAACCTCGCGCACCGGCGCGTGGAGAAGGCCTCGGAGCTCGTCAACGTCGGCGACACCGTCGAGGTGCAGATCCTTTCCATCGACGAGGGCGGCAAGCGCATCGGCCTCGGCAGGAAGCAGCTCGAACCCGATCCGCTGGACGAGCACGCCGCGCGTCTGGTGCCCGACAGCGTTGCGACCGGCAAGGTCGTGCGCGTGATGGACTTCGGCGCCTTCATCGAGATCGCTCCGGGCGTCGAGGGCCTCTTGCACGTGTCGCAGCTCGGCAAGGACCGCGTGCGCCGCGCCAGCGACGTCGTCAAGGCCGGCGACGAGCTGCAGGTGCGCATCCTCTCCGTCGATCGCGCGCAAAAGCGCATCGCCTTGACCCGCCTCGATCCGCGCGGAGCGCTGATCGGCTCGGAGGATTCCGTCGACGCCTCGGTGATCGACGCCGCGTTGAAGGCCGCGGCGCCGCGCCCCTCGGGCACGAACCTCGGCAATCTCTTCAAGGCCGCCCTCGACAAGAAGGGCAAGAGCTGAGTGTCGGGCTGGTCGCCGGCGCTCAGGCGACCGGCGGCAGCATCAGCAAAGCCTCGAAGGGCGGCCAGTTGTGGATGCGCCACTGGGCGCGCGCCACGACCAAGGGTTCGCCCTCCTCGTGGCGGAAGGCGGGCCGGGTGTTGGCGCGCACGCCTTGGCAACCTTCGCTGCGCACCTTGACCTGCCCCACGCCGAGGTCGCGCACTGCCGCGTCGAAGGCGCCGCCGATGAAGTTGCCGACCTCCATCATGGCGTCCTTGGTCGGGCCGTCGAGCGTGGTCGCTCCGCGCCGCGCCTTGACGCCCTCGTCGGGGGTCATCATCAAGTACCCCGCGATGCTGATGGCCTCGGGCAGCGGCACGACCAGCGCGCCGTGCACGATGCGCTCGCCGACCTGCAGTCCGAGCTTGAAGGAGATGTGCACCTTGCCCCGGCCCTCCACGCGCTTGTCGGCGCGCTCGACCGAGGTGGTCGTGATCTCGATCTCGCGGTCGGTGATCATCGACAAGTCCTGGGCCACGCGCGCCAAGGCACCTTCGACCAGGCGCTTGTCGAGATCCTGGTGAGTCGTGGTCGCGGCGGTCATGAGTCCCTCCTGAGGGCCACGGCCATGGTCCCGCCGCGCACTCGCCACAAGAACGCGCCCGCGGGAGCAGGCGCCGACTGCAGGCGCGGGACGGAGAGTCGCGCGTCGCCGTCGGAGCCGAAGGCGCGCGTCTTGAGCACGCCCGCCACCATGTTGGCGCATTCCTTCAAGGCGTCGGCGACCTCTTCGGGCCCCAACGGATCGTCGGGCCCGAGCATCAGGAGTCCGCGAGCCAGGTCCTCGGCGCCGGACTCGTCGCAGACGACGCTCAAGACGCCGCGATGGGCGCCTTGGAATTCGACCTGCGCGTGCAGGCGGGCCTCGGGCGCCGCCGCGTCCGCGCCCAGGCAATCGCAGCCGCCCTCGACCATGGTCGCGAGCACCTGCTGCACCGAGGCGCGCAAGTCATCCGCCAGCGCGCCGGCGGCCCGTGCTTGGTGGTCGTCCACGGCGGTTCAACCCACGAAGGGTTCCAGGGCCGACCGGATGGTCTCGGGCGTGAACGGCTTGCAGACGAAGCCGTTGGCGCCTTCCTCGAGGGCGTTTGTCAAAAGTCCTTGACCGCTCTCGGTCGTGACCATGATGATCGGCAGCTTGTCCTTGGCGTGCGACTTGCGGATAGCCTTGACGAACTCGAGGCCGTTCATCTCCGGCATGTTCACGTCCGACAGGACGAGGCCGACATCGGGATGCGAGGCAAGCTGCTGCATGCCCTCGACGCCGTTGCCTGCCTCGAGGATGTTGTCGACGGAGATCTCCGCCTGGCGCAGCACGCGCATGATGATCTTGCGCATGGTCGAACTGTCGTCGACGATCAGGAGCTTGTTCATGGGCTTGGTCGTGGTGGTGGTGGTTGAGGCGAAGCCGGAAGCGTCCGGCCCCACGACCCTTGTTTCGTCGCCGCGGGCCGCGACGCTGCAGCGAAAGAAGGCGCAAATGCGCAAGCGGCCCCGGGCGGAAGGAAGTTCCCACCCGCGCGAGCGGGGCTGGCAGCGCGCGACGCGAGCGGGGAACGGCGCAGCCGAAGGTCGGCGGCGCCACTGGCAGGCTCGCTCAGTAGCTCTCGGCGGCCGAGGGGAAGCGGCGCCCCTTGACGTCGGCTACGTAGTGCCGGAAGGCGCCGACCATCTCCTCGCCGATCTGCGCGTAGCGCCGCACGAAGCGCGGACGGAAACGCGTGTAGAGGCCGAGCATGTCGTGCGTCACGAGGATCTGCCCGTCGCAGGAAGAGCCCGCGCCGATGCCGATGACCGGGATCGACAGGCTGGCGGCCACCTCGGCGGCGAGGCTGGCTGGGATCTTCTCGAGCACCAGCGCGAACACGCCGGCATCCTGCAGCGCGCGCGCGTCGCGCCGCACTTGCTCGGCCTCCTGCGGCTCGGTGGCGCGCACCTGGTAGGTTCCGAATTTGTGGATCGACTGCGGCGTCAGGCCGAGGTGCCCCATCACGGGGATGCCCACGTCGACGATGCGCTTCACCGTGGCGCACACGTGCTCGCCACCTTCGACCTTGACGGCCTCGACCCCGGCCTCCTTGACCATGCGTCCCGCGTTCTTCAACGCCTCGTCGGCGTTGACCTGGTAGCTCATGAAGGGCAAGTCCCCCACGACCAGCGCGCGCTCGGCGCCGGCGGCGACCAGTCCGGCGTGGTAGAGCATCTGCTCCATGGTCACGGAGACCGTCGTCTGGCGCCCTTGCACGACCATCGCCACCGAGTCGCCGACGAGCAGCACATCCAAGCCGGCCTCGTCGAGCAGCACCGCCATCGTGTGGTCGTAGGCGGTCAAGGCCGCGATGGGCTCGCCGCGCTCCTTCATGCGCCGCAAGCCGGCGGTCGTGACCTTGCGCGTGTCGGCGGGCTGGCCCGTCCCCTTGCGGTCGTTCATCGTCGAAACACGATACCAAGAGCCGCGCGGCACGGCGCCAAGGACGGGGCTCAGTCCTCCGATTCCAGCCAAGCGACCGCCGCGCGAGCGCCATCGAGGGCCGCGCTCATGATGCCCCCGGCCCAACCCGCGCCTTCGCCCACGGGCAGCAGGTTCGCGCAGCCGCGCGCCCGGAAGCTGGCGCGGTCGCGCGGAATGCGCACTGGACAGGCGCTGCGCGTCTCGACGCCGACCAGCAGCCCTTCGAGGCCGGCGAAGCCCGGCACCACGCGGTCCCAAAACGGCAGGGCGCGCGACAACGCGTCGACCACGCGCGACGGCAGCAGCTCGTCGAGGCGACCCGGCGTCGCGCCAAAGCGATAGCTGCACTCGAGCGATCCCACGCTCGGCCGCCGGGCGAGGAAGTCGGCTGCGCGCTGCGCGGGCGCCGCGTAGGTCGAGCCGCCCGCCTCGAAGAAGCGTCGCTCGATGGCGCGCTGGAAGGCGATGCCCGCCAGCGGCTCGTGGCCGAAGTCCTCGGGCCCGAAGGTCGCCACGAGCGCGGCGTTGGCCCAGCGCGAGCTGTGCGTCGAGTTGCTCATGCCGTTGGTGCACAGGTGGCCGGCCTCGTTGACCGAGGCCACGATGCGCCCACCCGGGCACATGCAGAAGCTGTGCGCCGAGGCGACCGCGCCATCGGCGCTCGATACGAGTCCGTAGCTCGCCGCGCCCAAGGCTTCGGCCTCCGGACCGATCCCGTGGCGCGCGCGGTCGACGAGCTGCTGCGGATGCTCGATGCGCACGCCGAGTTGGAAGGGCTTGGGTTCCACCACCACGCCGCGCGCCATCAGCATCTCGAACGTGTCGCGCGCCGAATGCCCGGGGGCCACGACCACGAGATCGCAGGCGTGCTCGCCCTCCGCCGTGCGCACGGCGCGGACGCGCGCGTCGGCGACGACGAGATCGACGATGCGCGCGCGAAAGTGGAAGGTCACCCCCAGCGCCTGCATGCGCCCGCGCAGGGCCGGCAGCACGCGGTGCAACTTGTCCGTGCCGATGTGGGCGCGCGCGTCGTGCACGATCTCGGGCGGAGCGCCGCAGGCCACCAACTCCTCGAGGATCGGGACCTCCAGCGGATCGTCGACGCGGGTGTAGATCTTGCCGTCGGAGTAGGTGCCCGCCCCACCTTCGCCGTAGAGCAGGTTCGACTCGGGATCGAGCGCGCCCGTGCGCTGGAAGCGCACCAAGGGCTGCGAGCGGCGCTCGACCGGATCGCCGCGTTCGAAGAGGTCGACCTTCGCTCCGTTCCTCGCCAGGACGAGCGCCGCGAACAGGCCGGCGGGCCCGGAGCCCAGCACCGCCACGCGTGCGCCCTTGCGCGTCGAGTGCACGCGCCCGCGCTCCAGCGAGTCGCGTGGCGGCGCCTCGAGCACCCGCCCGGACTTGACCGCGCGCGACAAGGCGGCGGAGCGATAGGTCGCGTCGACCACGAGGTCGGCCTGCAGCACGAAGCGCAGGCGACGAACGCCGTCGCGCACGCGCGCGTCCAGCGACTGCTTGACCATGCGCAGGCCGCGCAGGGCGCCCGGCTCGATGCCGGCGGCCACGCACAGGAGTTCACGCCGCTGGTGCTCGGCGACGAGCACGCCCGTCTCGACTCCCGCGACTCGCCAAGTCCGTGTGGCACCCTGCTGCACGCCGGGCATTCTTCCGACTCCGAGCCGCGCCTGCTACCGTGCGTCCCTCGAAGGCATGACGAAGCCGCGCAAGCAGGGTTCGAAGGAGCGCTCGAAGCCGCGCACGGAGGAAGGCGCGCGCCTGCAGGGACGCCCGCGCGCCTCCGGCGCCAAGGCGGCGCTCCTCCAGCGAGTGCTGCACCCCGAACGCGCACGCGCGCCGGCTGCGCGACCGATCGTGCCGCTCGTGCCGGAAGATCCCGCACGCGCGTCCGTGCCGCAGGAGTGCCTGCGCGCGACGGCGCTGCTCGAGCGGCGCGGCGCATGGCACGGCGAATGGGCCGAATTGGATCCGTCCACCCTGGGCGCGCGCTGGGCGAAGGGCGAACCACGCGACCTGCAGGCCTTCATCGAAGCGTGCACGGCGCGTTGGCAGCGCTGCGAACCAGTGGTGCTGCCAGGGCTGTGGAGCGAAGTCGTCGAGGAGGCGCAGGACGAGCTGGCCGAGCGCGAAGGACTGCGCCAGCGCCTGGCGGCCTCGGGTGGATTGCGCGAGTGGCTGGAGGAGCGCCTGGCGGAGGACGAGTCCGGCTTCGAGGTGCTCGGGCGCTCGCGCGAGAAGGCCGATCCGGAGCGGGACATCGAGAAGGTGCGCGTGGCGTCGCGCGACCCTTCCGGGCGGCCACCCGTCGGCGAACTGTGGCTCAAGAGCGGCTGGCTCTCGACGCACGAAGCGGACGCCTCGCTGCGCCTGCGCGCATCCTTCGGCGTCGAAGGCCAAGATGACGCCTCGCGCGACATCGTTCGGCATCGCCTCGTCGCGCGCCTGTGCGAGCAACTGCTGCCCGAAGCGGCCATGGTCGTCGACGAGCCGTTCCTGCGCGAGTTCCTGCGGCGGGCGACCGGCGTCGAGGTGCTCGCGACGCAGCACATCGCCTACTGGAACGCGCCCCAAGGCGGGGCGTTGTTCCACCACGACGCCTTCGCCGAGGACGAACTCGACGATGGAGCCCATCGGCAACTGGGGGTCTGCTACGTGCAACTCTCCGGTCGCACGGCTTGGCTCGCCTTGTCGACCGCCGAGTTGGCCGCGCGCGTGCGCGAGTTCGACGCCGAGCTGCGTCGTGGAGCGCTGCCATGGGTGGCGCGCAGCCTGCACGGACGAGGCGCCGACAAGAAGCTCGCCGCGCTCGTCGCGGACCAGGCGCGACTGGTCGAGGAACTCGCGCTGCCCGGCTGCGGCGCGCTGCACGACCTCGTCGAGCGAGCGCCCGAATTCACGAACCTGCTGGCGGAACGCGGACACGCCTTCCTGTTGGAGCCCGGCGATGGCATTCTGCTGCCCAACCGCGGCTTGCATTCGACCTGCATGCACTCGGTCTGGTGCGCCGGCGACGAGATCGCGTACTCGTTGTCGTTGGCGCTCCGGCCCGACCGCGCCGCTCCGACGGGCGACGCCAAGGCCGAGCGCAGGGAACGACGCGAGACGCGCCTCGCCAAGGCGCGCGCGCGCCGCGCCGCCAGGATCGCACGCCGATGAAGCTAGCCACTCCGCCCCTCGCCGCGCTCGATGCCGCGCTCGTCGACCTGCAGCTGAAGCCGGCCCAGCTGCGCACACCCGATGGAGGCTCGGGAACCACAGCGGCCTGCGAGGTCGAAGCGCGCGCGCTCGTGGAGTCGGCTCCACGGCTGCTCGAACTCGCTGGCGAGGACGCGTTGCTGGTCCTCGTGCGCGGTGCGTTGGCGCGCGTCGACGCGGCGCGGCTGCGCGAGGCACTCTGGCCGCGGCTGCATGTCTCCGCGCACTACCGGCTGTCGCAGCAAGGCGTCGCGCGGCAGGAACTGGGCGGCTCGCGCGACCTGCGCAAGGCCTGCGGCCTCGACGGCACGCTCATCGTGTGCGGCCAACGCTCCAAGGTGCTGTCGCCCGAGACGACGATCGCCAAGTTCGACGCCAACGCCAAGGGCTGGGACGGGGACCCTTCGCAACCCGGTTGGGCGCACCACCGCTGGATGCGCAGGTTCGTGGGCGTGTACGCCGACGCCTCGCGCGCGCGGCGCGTGCTCGACTTCGGCAGCGGCGCGGGCTGGTGCGGCATCGAGGCCGCGCTCGCCGCGCGGCGCGCGGGTGGGCGGCCGCACCTGGCGCTCTTCGACCCCTCGCCCGAGATGGTGCGCCGCGCGCTGGAGAACGCACGCGCGGCCGGCATCGACGATGTGGAGGGCCGCGTCGGCTTCGGAGCCGAGCCGCCCTTTCCCGCCGCGGGGGAGGCGCCCTACGACCATGTGGTCTCCTCCGGCGTCGTCAGCTTCGCGCCCGACGCCGAACGCTTCGCCGACGGCTTGGCCCGCGTGGTCGCTCCGGGCGGGACGCTGGTCTTCGGCGACGTCAGCTCGGCCTCGCGCGGCGTCAAGAAGCGCCGAATGGGCGAACCCCTCGTCGCCGTGCGCGAGATGAACGCGCTCGACCTCGCAGGCGCGCGACGCTTGATGGAGGCGCGCGGCTTCCAATGCGTGCGCGGCTCGCACTACCAGTTGAGCGACCCGTGGCCGCAACTAGCCCACCACGGCGAGCGGCGACTCGGCGCGTGGTTCGGACGGGCGATCCTGGCGCGCAACCGCTCGGCGGCCGAAGCCGACAAGCGCGCGCCCGGCGATCCCGCGCGCTTCGATTCCTGGGTCGCGCACTTCGTCAAGCAAACCTGACAGAGGCGCGGCGAGCGGCGCCGCCCCCTCCTCGCTCAGCGCCCTTCGAGCGGCACGAGCAGGCCTTGAGCCGTCTCGCGGTCCTCGGGCGCGTGCTCGAGGATCCACGCCGCGGCGACGCGCCACAGCTCCGTCTCGTCGAGCACTGCGATCGCCTCGCCGCCGCGCGCGCGCGGCCGACCATTCCGCCTCGCCGACGGCGTGGATCGCTCCGGGCGGCAGCGCGGAGCGCGCGGCTTCCAGAGCGGCCTCGTCCAACTGCTCCGGCAAGGCTGGCGCGCTCCACCACCACGAGCGCGCCAGCTCGGCGCACGGGGCGCCGGCGAGCCGCTCGTCGCAGGGCAGGACGGCGACCACGCGTCCCAGCACGCCGTGGTTCACGCGCGCCGCCGTCTGCAGGCCGGCGACCAACACGGGCTCGGCCGTCTGGCGCGGCGCGCACAAGGCGGGATCCGCCTCGAGGGCCACCAACCAACCACTCCAGACCTGCGGGGTCTCGAGGCGCCAAACATGGTCGTAGGGCTTTTGCAGCGTGAAGGGCGCCGCCGCGACCAGCCGCAGCACGCCGGGAGCGGCCTCGAGCGCACTTCCGCCATCGGCGATCTTGCGAGCGTCGCCATCCTGCGCAGCATCAGGCGCGGGCTGGCGCTCCGGCAGGCGCACGGGAGCGGGTTCGCGCACCGCCCAGGTGGCGGCGGCGACAAGCAAGCAGGCGGCGGGCACGTGGAACAGGGCCTTCTTCATGGATCCACCTCCAGCGCGACTTCGTCCAGGCCGATGCGGCCGTTGGACACGAACTCCAACTCGATGCTGCGTGCGTCGGTCGCGTCGAAGGCGGGTTCGCTGCGCAGCAGTGCCTCCAAGTCGACGCGAATCGTCTCGAACTCGTTGGCCCAGCCGGTGCCCGTGCCGCAGGCGGTGCGCTGGTAAGGCTCGGAGATCCCCATCGACAGCGCCGAGGCGCGCACCACGGCTCGGCGTCCGGCTCCGTCGAGCAAGGCCACTTCCATGTCGTGCTCGCCTAGCACCGCCGTGGTCAGGGGATCGCGCGTGGCCTGCGCCGCGCGCAACGACACGTGCGTGTAACGCCGCAGGTCGCGGCCGGCGGCCGGCAGCTCGAAGCTCAGGCGCTGCCCAGGCGCCGAGTCGAAGACGATGCCGGCGCTGACATCGCCCGGTCCCGCCAGCGTCATGCCGTTCATCGGGTCCCCGGCCAAGTCGGTGAACACCGTGTCGTTGTCGTTGAAGACGCCCTCGACGAGTCCGGTGACCGTGGCCACGAGGCTCGTGCCGGAGCTGGTCAAGTTCGTGGCGGGGTTGGTCTGGAAGTCGTCGACGACCAGCCGCCGCGACGCTGGCGGACGGAACATCAAGTCCACCACCAGGCAGGGCGTGCTCGGCAGCGAGAAGCCGCGGAAGCCGTTCCAGTGGCGCCACAAGCACTCCTCCACGATCGGCTCGCCGAAGAGGTGGTGCTTCACCATCGGCAGGAAGTAGGCCTTCATGACGAGGTGCGTGTCGGTGCGCGACAACTGGCACGGACCGGTGGCCACCGTGCTGGCGGAGCCGTTGTGGAACGCGCCGTGGCCCGCGCCGTGCAGCGAGATCGAGTAGCGTTCGAAGTTGGCGCGCTCGTGCAGTTGGAAGGTCTGGCACAAGTCGCAGTCCGCGCAGCCGTTGACATCGGCGTCCGCGCCGCCGGTCCACAAGGAGTACGCCACGCCCAAGGCCAGCGAGCTCGTGGGACCGAGGAAGTCGGTGGGCGCGATGGACGAGACGAGCTTGATGTCGGAGAGCTGGAAGTTGACCGGCGCGTAGGCGCCCGTGCGGATGCGGTTGTGCGCGTGCGCGACCCCTTCGCCGCCGCGGCTGTGGCCGATCCAGGCGATGCGCGTGCGGTCGATCTTGCCGGCGAGCACGCCGCCGAGCACGGTCGCCTGGTTGGCGAGCAGGTACTCGGTGTTCGACAAGGTCGTGGTGCTCGCCGACACGATGCCCGGCACGGTGTTGTTCGTGTGCGACATCACGATGCAGCCCCACGAGGCGAGGTGGAAGCCGATGTGGTCGTACCACTGGTAGTTGTGCCCGTTGCCGTGGCTGACGACGACCAGCGGACGCGGCCCGAGCTGCGCGATGTTGGCCGGGTAGTACACATCCTGACCGAGCCAGGTGCCGGCGCTGTAGATCTGCTCGACGACCTGGTAGGGACCGTTCAAAGGCGCCGTCTTCAAGAGTCCCGCACCCGGAGCGCGTCCCGCGCCATCGATGCAATCCCCGCTCGACAGGGTGCCGTCGCGGTCGACGTCGACGACGATGTCGAGCCCGCGCGACAGGCGCTCGCCATCCCCGCCGAAGATGTTGCCGGGGTCGAGTTCGACGACATTCGCGGCGAAGCCGGCTTGCACGAGGTGCGTGCTGGGCCCGCCGCGCAGGTCGACCAGCGCGCGATTGGCGAGCCACTGCGCGTCATCTTTGTGGTCGACCACGTAGAAGTCGACCTGCAAGCCCGCCAGCCGCGCGATCTGCGCTTCGTCAAGCGCCAAGGACAACGAATATCCTTCCCAGAAGGCGTCGACGCGCTCGGCCCATGGAGCCGTGGGCAAGGCGCGCGCAGCCAGTTCCACGTAGTGCACGCCGGCGATCTGGCGCGCACCGGGAGGCAGAGCTTGCGCGCTGGCCGGCAGGGCTTGCTGGGAGGTCGCCGCTGGACACACGAGGGCCAACGCGGCGCAAGCCAGCCAGCCGAGGGAAGGTTGCTTGTGGATCATGAGCTGCGGATGGGGCTGCGGAGCCCCTTCAAGGAAGGTTAGATGCAAAGGACGAATCAAGCAGCATGAAAGTGCCCGCGCCCGGGCACGAAAGAGGAAAAAAGAAGCCCGAAGCGAGCACCAGATGGCCAGTTGGACCTCTGGACGCGACCACATCTTGGACCAAGCGCGCCTCCGCGCGAGGCGTCTCAGCCGCGCGCGAAGGCGCCGGCTCCGAAGTCGATGAGGCGCGCAAGCACCGAACGCATCTCGCTGCGCCTCACGATGTGGTCGACTTGGCCCTTGTCGAGGAGGAACTCGGCCCGTTGGAAGCCGGGCGGAAGCTCCTGCTTGATCGTGCTGGCGATGACGCGCGGACCCGCGAAGCCGATCAGGGCGCCGGGCTCGGCCAGCGTGATGTCGCACACCGAGGCGAAGCTCGCCGTGACGCCGCCCGTCGTCGGGTTCGTCAGGACGCAGATCGAGTAGCCGCCTGCCTCGTTGAGGCTCGCCAGCGCGGCCGAGGTCTT